>OMJJ01000121.1 GCA_900299305.1 bacterium
ATTGTTGTGTCCTCCTATATAGCGGTATGGGAAGCAGATAGCATATTGTACCCTCTTATTATTTTATAACAAGAGAACTCTGTTATTGTGACTCTGAAACCCGTCAAAACAGCAGGAACTTGGGGAGAGTATGTAGAATAGGTATCACGTTTCGTTTTGTGTGCTAAGATATAGGGGGGTTGCCTTAATCGGTTGGCAATGCCCTTCATGTTTGGTTATATTGGGTGAGTAGGGCGTGGGGGCTGTAGAAGCCTCCTCTCTATCTCCCTCAACCGTGGGGCAGTCAAATTAATGACCCTTGCCTCGCTTAGGGCAACTACATACACCAAAAAGATAAGGACACCTTTTCGGCATGGCAATGGCGCAAGAAGACCCAAACGACATCGGGAGAGTAGAGCAAAGCGTATTGGACACAACCGCTTTGGGATTAGGGCAAGCAAAGGGGAAGGGGGTTACTCTTCGCTCTGTGCTACTTTCTCTCATTCTCTTGATATTTAATGCCTACTGGGTGGTGCAGATGGAGGTGGTGCGCTATTCGGCACACCCTACCACCATTTCGCTCTTTTTTAATGCGGTATTTATTCTTTTTGTGCTAACGGTGCTGAATATAGGGGTGCGCCGTGTTGCGCCGCGCATGGCTTTGGAACGCGGAGAACTGCTACTTATCTATTCGGTAATAAGTATAGGATCCTGTGCGTGTGGGCATGATATGCTACAGGTGTTTGTGCCGATGCTCACTTGGTCGTTCAAACACGCAGACAGTTCCAATAACTGGGCAAACGTGATAAACCCGTTCCTCCGTAAAGGCTTGTTTGTGGACGACCCAAGCGTGTATATCGACTACTATGTGGGAAATACTACCGTTTGGCAGTGGAAGTATATTAAAGCATGGCTTCCCGTTACTTTGGGGTGGACGGCGTTTGTGGCTACCCTCTTTTATGTGATGCTATGTATCAACGTGATACTGCGTAAACAGTGGACGGAGAACGAACGCCTTACGTACCCCATTATCCAACTCCCTTTGCAGATTACCTCCGAAAACGCGTTTCAGGCGGGAGGTATCTTCCGAAATCGGCTGTTTTGGATTGGGTTTGTGATTGCGGGGCTTATCGACACCATCAACAGCCTGAACTACTACTACCCCTCGATACCCACTGTGTTTACTCCCGGATTTGGGCAGAGTTTTCTGGATATTGGTCCCTTTGTAACGCAAAAGCCTTGGAATGCCATCGGCTGGACACCCCTCTCCTTCTATCCGTTTATGATTGGTTTGGGGATGTTTATGCCCCTCGACTTCCTATTCTCTTGTATCTTCTTCTACTGGTTTTGGAAGTTTGAGAAGGTGTTTGCGGTGGCAATGGCGTGGGATCAAGACCCGCGCTTCCCCTATACCGAGAGCCAAGCGTTTGGGGCATATCTGTCGTTCTTCTTATATGCGGCGTGGATAAGCCGTAGTTATATAAGGCAGGTGGTGCTGAGGGCAATGAATAAGCCTTCTACTGCCGACGATAGCAGAGAGCCGATAAGTTACCGCTCGGCACTGATGGGCATTGTGGGAGGGGCGATACTGCTCATCAGCTTCGCGCACTTTATGGGCATGACTCTTTGGGTAGCGATACTGTTCTTCCTGATGTATTTTGGGCTGGCTATCTCTATAACCCGCATGAGGGCGGAACTCGGAACCCCTGTACACGACCTCCACTTTACTGGACCCGAAATGATTATGACGCGCACCATGGGAAGCAAGGCGTTCGATACACCTACGCTAACCACGTTCGCGCTCTTCTTCTGGTTCAACCGTGCGTACCGTTCGCATCCTATGCCGCACCAACTAGAGTCCTTTAAGTTGGCAGAGCAGAGCCGCGCCGACTATAAAAAGTGGTGGTGGGCGTTGTTTATCCTCGGAACGCTTGCGATATTTATTGCGTTTTGGGCGGTACTGCACTTAATGTATACTTATGGCGCAGAAGGTAAGTCTTTCATGACGTTTGGCGCGGAGCCGTACAACCAACTAAACACATGGATAAAAACTCCCGAAAAGGGCAAGTTCCAAGAGTTTATGGCGATATGGGCGGGTTTCGGCGTGGCGTTTCTGCTGCAGTTCTTGCGGGTACGCCTACCTTGGTGGCCCCTCCACCCACTCGCTTACGCGGTAACCTCCTCGTGGGAAATCAACCTCGTTTGGGGGCCTCTATTCCTTGCGTGGGTCTGCAAAGTGCTTATCTTGCGCTATGGCGGACGCGGCGGCTTCCAACGCTCTTTGCCTCTGTTTATTGGGCTGATGCTAGGGCAGTTTGTGCTGGGGAGTATCTGGAACATTTGGGGTATCTCCCGATCTCTACCGACTTACCAGTTCTGGCAGTAGTTGGGGGCGTAGCGAACTTTGGGAGGGGGTGAAGGAGTCTTTTAGATAGTACTTCCTTCCCCCCAATATCCACGTCAAGGAATAGTTATGAAGATACCTCTGCTCACAAGCCTTGTTCTGTTATCTGCCTTGCCCCTTCTTACCCCGAAGGCACTGTGCCAAGCCAAGCCCAAGCAAGAGGGCGTGAAGGTGGTAATGAAGCCGCGTTCTATATACCCCGTGCGGCTTGGCGGTGTGTACCTCTACGGCTTGGGAGAGAGTTCCGACCCGATGGAGAACTCTGCGAAGGCAGGAACTCCGCTCTCACAAGCGAATCAAAAGTTTATTACCGACTATCTGGATGCGGTGGCACTCCCCGCAAACTCCATTACCCCTCAAACCTACCCCAAAATGCTGAAAGAGCAACCGCTGTTGGTGCCTCTTCTCTACCTTTCTGGCTCTACCCTCTACGAACAGGAGAACTACCCCGGTAATGTGGGCGGCTGGAAACCGAGCATGATAGAGTGGACACTGCGAGACGAAGCGGGTAAGGAGATTACCCACCCAGATGCATCGGGTCACTGGATGGATATGGGCAATCCCGATTGGGCAAGGCACTGGAGGCGCACGGCGGGGCAGAAGGTGCAGAACTATGGCGCAATCGGTACGGTGGTATCGGAGATGTTGCTGGGGAACGCCTTTCTACCGGAGAACGTATCGAAGTACCCAACCCTTAAAGAGCGCGGTGAAGCGACGGCTCTGTGGCTACAGCGGGTTCATGGAGATTTCGCCCTCTACCCCTCCTCGATTGGCTTCGATAGGTTCGTGGGGCATAGTGTTCCCGCGGTTGCGGAGGTGTTTCGGGAACCCGAACTCTCTGGCAGGCAGTGGGACTACCTCCACCCCTTTATGGACGGGGCGTGGTGTGAGGACTGGCTCTACCCCTACTGGTCGGACTACGCCAACCCGATGGGGCAGAGGAGTGTGCAACTGGCGGCGGGAAAGCGTTTCTCGAAGAACGGAATGACCTTTATTGCAACGGCGGCATACCACAACGACGGGGAGTTAGAGACACTTCTTGCCTACTTTTTATTAGTCTCGCAGAAGCAAGGCACCATGGTGTTCCAGCCGATGCCTATTCTGCCGAATATGCCCAAAGAGGCGGGACTTAGCCTTGCGGTTTTGAAACAGCAGGTAAAGGAGAAAGCCTCTCTTCTGCAAGCACCTCTGGGTTGGGCAATAGAGCCACTGATGCACATTCTTTGTGAAGAGGGGAGAGTAGTACTTCGCCGTCGGTATACCAACGGTGTAGTCTATGCAAACCCCGAAGACAAAAGCCCGGCGCACCTGAACTTGGGCAGTAGTATGCAGCGGGTGAATGGGGAGAAGGTAGGGTACATCGATCTACCCCCTAATAGCGGAGTTATATTGTACTACCCAAAACTGACCAATACGGCTCCTAAAAAGACGCAAACTACCACGGATAAAAAGATAAAGATTATCCCTAAGAAGGGGTAGAGGTTAGGGCAATCGCACTACTTTGCGGTTAGAGGATTACTCACCTCATGCTGTAGGTAGCGTATTAGCCCTCATCCTGTCCTTCGGACATCCTTGCCCCCAAATTTGGGGGAAGGAGGATACGGCTGTAAGGTTCTCTTGTTATGAGCAAGGTGTGCCTGTACAAAAAGGCTATTGCTTCCTATACCGTGCATTCGCCTCTTCGCCCAAATTTGGGAGAAGAGGTTGGTGATGAGGGCTATAACCTAACAGTACGTAACACCTAAGAGTAATGCGATTATCCCTAAGAAGGGGTAGATGGTCTACTTCTTGGCAATCGTTACAAAAAGCGGTGGTGCGGCGTAGTAGTAGGGGCGCGGGTCGTCGGTAACGCTTCGCCCTCCAACAACGAATACAAACTCGCCTAATGGGGCGTTCCCTTCTGCTTTGATAACGATTTTTGCCTCGTTCTGCTTTTCGGGTATCTCTGGCGGGTTTACGGTGACGGTGACACCGCCCGGTACTCCTAGAACGGCTATCGGAATTTTGGCGTTGAAGCCGGCTTTGCACGTTATCTTTACCACCACTTCGCGGCTCTCACCGGGGGAGAGGGCGATTTTTTCCATTGAGAGACCCAGTACCATATCGAGAGGCTCGGTTACGCCGATGGTTGGGAGTTCGCGAGGGGTGTTGGTGGTGTTATTGTCACGTTGGGTGGTCTCTAGTGCTTGAGCCTCGTGTACTATGCGGCGTTTGTCGATGGTAGCGCGACCTACCAGCCGGAATGGCTGAACTTGAATGGACGCACCCATATCTGCGTTTAGGACAAGAAATACATCGTTGCGCCCTGCGGGGATAACGGGGTTTACCAGTGTAGAAACTCCCTTCGGTAGCCCTTGTAGGTCGAGGACAATCTCTCCATTGTAACCGTTTAGGCGCGTAGCAACGACATGGAGCGGTGTACGGTTTCCTTGCCCCATCCAGAGCCTATCTTGAGAGAAGGTGAGCCGAAAATCGGGGGTTGCTTCGGTGGCAAAGAGCCGATAGGGATAGTCGTCGCCGCCTTTGCCATAGAGATCTCGTATCTGCACGAAGTAGTCGCCATTATCGGAAGGAGTAAACTCGATACGCTGGTCGGCTTCTCGTGCGTTGTCGTCGGTCTGTGCGAGAATGTTTCCCTGTTGATTTCGTATATAGATTTGACCCTCTAGCCTTGACCCCAAGCGGTGTGCCTCTATCTCAAAGACCAGTTTTTGCCCCTTCTTTCCCGTAAACTTGAAGACATCCACGTCGGGAGTTTTGCTGTTGGGGGCGGGTTTGATACGCCCATTCATTACGCTGGGAATGGAGAGAGTGTCGGGGTGTGCCAAGGTGTCGTTGGGCTCGTTCTCGTTTCGCTCGTAGATTTCGCTTACCCCAAATGGGAAGGTGGTGAGGGTGTCGTCGGGGTGTGTGGCTCCCAGAGTGATACGGTTGGTGATTGCGTCTTTGGGGAGTACCACTGACTGAGTGGTATTGCTTCCCAAGTTGTAGCCGTGCTTCTCGACGTTGGTGGTGCTTCGTGCCAATCCGCCGATAGGAAAGATGCTAGTGACTCGTGGGATAGCCCCTATGGTAAGGCGATAGATGTAGTTGCCGCCGCCTTGAAAGCGCAGGTCACGGAGTTGAACATAGAGGTCGCCGTCGGTTTTAGGGGTATAGGTGAGAAACGAGTCCGCACCGAAGTAGTCGTCGCTAATAGCGAGTTCGTGACCCTGTGCGTCCTGAAGCGTGAGTACCGAATCGAAGGGCGATTCTAAGCGAGAAGCGACTACCTCTAGTACGTAGGTCTGCCCCTTTTGCCCCTTGAACTTGTACCAATCCACATCTTCCGCGCTGTCGGAACGCCCGGTGATGGTGACGGGCAGGGTAGAAATCTCTTGTGCTTTGTCGCGGGTGTTGTTCGGCTCTTTTTCTGCGATCTCGTTGTACTGCCCTACATAGAACAGTTGCCTATCCGAAGCTCCGTATTTGGTGAGGGCGCGAACGGCACGGATGCCGGGAAGCGCATCGGGTGCAATTTTTACCTTCGCGATGGCGGTATTGGGGCGGTCTTTCGGGGTGGTAATGCCTTCAACGCTTATACCGTTCCCCTCAAAGAGTAGCCCTGTGGTACTAGAGATGTGTGTACCCGTGAGGGTAATCTCTACGGTTCCACCTCGCTTTGCCCCTATTGGTGAGAGGGGATTGAGGCGCGGCTGAGGTGTTTGTGCGAGTAGTTGAGAGGCGGTGCAGAGTATAACAAGGCTTGCCGCCCAGAAAAATGGTTGCCGGTATCGAAGCATAGTAAGACCTATTTCTCCAGTGTAATCCCTGCGATTTTTATGTCGGGGATATTGGGTAGGTTGATGGCGACCAGTTTGCGGGGGTCGCGAATTTTTATCTGGTAGTGGTAGAGCGAGACCTCTCCCTCCTCGATGCCCTTTGTTGTGTAGGTGTAGGGGGCGCGGAAGGCGACGAGTTCGTTGCGAAGAGGAGGCTGGTTCCAAGGGCTAACCGCAAGTGCATACTGGTCTTCGGAGGTACCAATCTGTTCGGCAAAAATAAGCCCTAGTGTGGTGGATGCGGGTTTACTGGAACTTGCCGCGAGAATATGCAGAACTTTGCACTGCCCCGCAGAGGAACCCAAGTCGATTTTCTGCCCCTTACACACGATAAAGTTCTTCGCCTTAATGCCCTTATCGCCCATGCGGAACGAGAGACGGCGTGGAGATTCGGGACCCTTACGGGGGGAGGCTTGCCAAGTGGTTGCGGGGGCTATCAGCATTTCGGCGAAGGGGGGTATCCACTCTGCGGGGAAGGCGTGCCCCTTGCCGTCAAAATCGGCACTGCCCGGCGCAAGCATATCCGCTACCCCGTTGAGGTTGTAGTGTTTGGTAAGGTCGGTAAAGAGTAGTTTTCCTCCAATAACGCGCACTTGCCGCACACTGGTATCTAGCGCACGTACTGCCGAGGTGGTGGAGAGCCACGTATCGCCGACTTTTACATCCCACACCAGCCAGTAGGTTCCGTCCATGGGGGGCGCGGTAATCATGGCAAGGATGTCGTCGGCACTCTTTCCGGGGGTGATTTCTTGGGGTAGGGGAGTGGATTCGTCTTCCCAAATCAGTTCGGTTCCATCCCGATAGTACCAGTGATAACCCACGCGAACCATGTCCGCCTTCCATGTTTGGGTTCCGTTGTTGGTAATGCTCATACGGACGGGTAGGCGGCGTTCACCGGGAAGACTGGCGGGGGGTGCATCTACGGTAAACTTCGCCCCAAAGTCGTAATCTACTACGCCAACGGGGGTAGTGTGGAAAATCGCGCCTCCCGTCGCTTTCTCTGCGGAGATTTCCCACCGTAACGTATACGACCCGCTGTCTTGTTGCGACCATACAGGTATCGGTTTGCCCTCTGCATCCATTACGGGGACGGTAATTTTGACGGTAGCCTCCTGACCGGGGGCGACCTCTTTGTCTATCATCCCAAAGGCATCGGCGGTAGGCACGAGTGTCTCTGTGAGTATCCCGCCTTTGGTTTCGGTACGGTAGAGGTGTAGGGTTAGCCGCGCCCCTTCGGAGGGTTTCCATGCCGCCGCTCCGTCGTTGCGTACCATTGCTTTTACTTCGTATAGCCCCCCCGCTTCTAGGGTGCTAGGCAGGGTGGTGGTGAGGAGAGTTGCCCCCCAGTCGCCTCCTTTCGCCGATACTTTGAGCGGGATTTGTAGAGCGCGAGTCTCTTCGGAATCACCTACCCATACCATCTTCTTGGTTACTTTGTCGAAGGAGAGTGCGCCAATCTCTAGGGTGTAGTCGCCTTCGGGTAGGGGTTGCTTGTTTGCGTCGGTGGTAGCGACGGGAATCACCATACTGTCGTCTACACGGGCAAGGAAGAGAGTAGTCATCAGTAGAGGAGACCCCTCGGCAACTAACTCCCCTTTCCGTTTCCAGCGGTACACAAACGAGAGCGGAACCACGCCATCTCCTGTCTTTGCACCCCATGCCACCATGCCTGTGTTTTGTACACGTACATTGAGGGCATAGTTTTGCCCTGCGCGAAGGGTAGAGGGGGCATCATGGGCGAGAAACTTCATGGAGATTGGTGCGTTCCCCGCAAAGTAGCGCGTGTAGAGGCGTGTGAGGTCGGAGGTAGTAGCCCCATACTCTACGGTAGGCACGATAGCGGCTCCGTGTGTAAAGTCGTTCCAGCCATCTAGCAGTACCCAGTTCGGCTTTTTTTCGAGAGCCTGCTTCCAGTCATCGCGGTAGGATTCGCCTTCGCGGTAGGAGCGGCGGAGCGCGGGTTCTGTGGAGGAGGCACGTGCAAGAGTGTTGTCATATCCTGCGCCCACGCTCCCTATCGAAATCCAGCCCCCTGCTTCCAACTGAAAGCCTTTATCGAGGGTCTCTTTGAAGTAGCCGTCTAGGGGGGCTTTCGCCTTGAAGTCGGGAGAGCCAAAGAGGAGGAGGTCTTCTCCGAAGTCGGCAAGAAAGCGTCCGCGTAGGTAGTTCACAAAACTGCCGTCCCAATCCTTGAAGACGTTTGTACCGTACAGAAACACGGTATCGGCTTTACGTCCGCCGTTCTCTGTGTTTAGGAAGACGGTGTAGCGGAACGCGGCGGGTATGTAGCGGTAGAAGTCTCGGATAGCGGTGTAGAGCGCGTCTTGAACTTTCGGCTCTTTGAGGTCAGGACGCTCACCGAAGGTCTCGATAAGGCTACTGGTATCGAGCTGAAGCCCTACTTGCGGGTAGTCGATACCCTCTTGCTTCATATACTCTAGGGCAGTTACCAGTGCCATTAAGCCCTTTCGGGCGTAGATTTGTTGGCTACGGGTGTCGTTTCGATAGACGGGGAGTACTACGTCGATACCGGAACTTCGCGCCTCGGTAAGCAGATGTCTGTGCCAGTCGGCGCGGTCATAACTAAACCATGCGCCTGTGCCGTCGGAGGGATGGAGTGCTAACTGGGTACTGCCGTTTGCGTTGACTACGCCCTGCATGGGAGCGGCTTTACGCGAGTCCGCTTGATAGTCGTAGCGGTAACTTGCGAAAACGAGCGGCGGTACGGCTTGGGGCTTATGCGCTGAGACGGTAAGGGGTTGGGTGCTGTAGGGCGCGACAGGGAGAGCGGGGCGCATGGGGCGCGGCGTGTATTTGATAGGGGTTCGTGCCGCGATGGTGAGCGCGGAGGTGTTGGTACTGTTTCCTGCGCTGATGCGCTCTCCGAACTCCACGAACGAGGCGTTGTTCCACTCAGAATTGCCTAACTCGCCGTCGATGAGCGGCTTGTTTGCAAAGACACGGGGGCAGGTGTAGGCACGGTTTTTGATGGGGGCAGGATCGTTACGAAATGTTATCTCTCCCCATAGCGAAGGGTTTACGATGTCGGCGGGGGTTTTGATACTAGGTGAGAGGCTCTGGATGGTGGGACTTCCCGGAACAATGCTCTGAGCGACGATATTGAAGCCCATTTTTGCGTCTTGAACGGGTTTGCCGCCCAAATCGACCCAAGGTATCGCGAGTTCTGCGGTGTATCCCGCCGCTGGTGCTCCGATAGGACGCTTTGCCCCTTGCGGCACAAACCCTATCTTGACGAGAGTTTGCAGAAGTGCCGCTATCTTCTCTTGTTGGGTGGTAGGGTCTTTTTCGGTGGTGGTAATCTCTTCGAGGCGTTTGTTGAAGTCCTCTTCTAATCCTTTGTAGAGGGGGGTCGCGTTTTCGCCTTTGTAGACCTGTGTTCCGCCTAACGCACTGACTACGACGGTGTAGGTTTTGGCGGTTCGGGAGGTAGCTTTGTGATCGTTATCGACTTGGAACGACAGAATAAGTGCATCGTCTTCTACAGGATTGGAGAAGGGTTTTGCGTTTTTACCAGAGAGTACCGGTTTATTGACCTGCACAAACAGGTAGAGAAACTCCTCATCCCATGCCGAATAGAACGCGACGCGGTTGGTGACATCGGTACCCGCAACATCTTTGCTGAGGGGATTGGTTGCCTGTGGTGTTTTTGGCTCTCGCGGGACTGCTGTTGCGGTAACGCCTACGGTAAGGCAGAGTGCCGTCGACAGCAGTCGCAGAGGGGACTTCAACATACTTCTCTCCTGTTTTCTTACTAAACTCACATTTCGCAAACCCACAAAGTGTGACTACCTTACCAATAGGACGTAACGTCAATGATGAGGACAAAATTTGCTTAAACACTCTCTCTAAGTAGTGCGCGGTACCCTGCTTGTACAAAATGCTCATCTGCTGTGACGGCATCACGAATACTTTGCTCTTGCATAACGATAAATGAGATACAGTCGGTAAGACTCCATATTTTGTCGGGACGTTGTTCATAGAGATTGATTCCCTGCTGAAACAGTCGAGAATCTAAAGGCACAATACGAACATTTGGTGTTACATAAAGGCTTCGTATAAACCGTGTAGCAAGTGTCCGCTGTCCAGTGCTAAAAGCGGCTCCAACCTCTAGCAACA
This sequence comes from bacterium, assembly GCA_900299305.1. Taxonomy (GTDB): domain Bacteria; phylum Armatimonadota; class Chthonomonadetes; order Chthonomonadales; family Chthonomonadaceae; genus CAIJLM01. The sequence goes on from OMJJ01000121.1 coordinate 10,342, forward strand.
CTGCTTCTGTAATCCATACCTCACGAGCCTCTTTTACACGAGGGCGTAAGCGTAGAGCGCACGCATGGTATTTGTCTGCTGAGTTTAAGAGTGCTTGTATATAGACCGTATCCAAAAAAAGGCGTTCAGCACTCATGTTTGACTACTAGAAGAGCGTTTATTTGCCCCAGAAAGATAGTGGTCATGCTCTTCCGACCAGTCCGCAGGTGCTACCACCGTACCAATTAGTTGGTCGAGTAGTTCCCATGCATTTTCGTCTATATTTGGCAGGGTAGAGGGAGATACTAGGCGGTTACGTTGGGCAAAAACGGCGAGTTCTACCTGACGTAGCTCTTCTGATTCGAGTGTTTTTATCTCTTCAAGAACATGGTTTAAGGTTGCCTGTGCCATAGAAACTCCTCTACCCCAAGAGTGTTTACACCAGTGCGACGGGGCGGTTCGCACCTGCAAGCGGCAGTTCGGAGGAACCGGTGAGGTAGGTGTCTACGCTACGGGCGCACTCCCTGCCTTCTGCAATCGCCCACACAATGAGCGACTGTCCACGCCGCATATCGCCGCAGACGTATATGCCCTCTACATTGGTGGCGTAGTCTTTGGTATCGGCTTTTACGTTACCGCGGTCATCGTAGTTCACGCCGAGGTCGTTAAGTAGCCCCTCCTGTTGTGGGTGAACAAAGCCCATTGCCAGCAGTACGAGGTCAACTTCTAACACAAACTCGCTATCAGGAACCTCTACCATCTTTCGGCGACCATCTTCACCCACCTTGAACTCTATACGGACGGCGCGAAGCCCTGTTAAGCTGCCATTTTCGCCAATAAACTCTTTGGTGTTTACTGCGAATTCGCGGTTGCCGCCCTCTTCGTGAGCAGAGGTTACACGGTATATCATGGGATAGTTGGGCCAGGGCATCGTTGAGTCGCGCTCGGTAGGGGGCTTAGGCATAATCTCGAACTGATAGATTTCCGTTGCGCCTTGTCGGTGCGCCGTACCCAAACAGTCTGCACCCGTATCTCCCCCGCCGATAATGACTACTTTTTTACCTTCTGCGTTAATTTGAGGTTTGCTATCGTCCCAAATCCCAGCGACTTTTCGGTTTTGTTGGGGTAGGTAGTCCATTGCAAACTCTACGCCGTCTAGTTCGCGTCCGGGAACGGGAAGGTCACGGGGGATAGTAGAGCCTCCCGCTAGTACCACCGCATCGAACTGCGCTTGTAACTCCTGCGCGGTGATGTCTACTCCTACATTAACGCTGGTGCGAAAGACGACACCCTCTGCCTCCATCTGAGCAAGGCGGCGGTCTAGTACCCACTTCTCCATCTTGAAATCGGGGATACCGTAACGCAGTAGCCCTCCGATTTTGTCGTCGCGCTCGAAGACGGTGACGCTATGACCTGCGCGGGAGAGTTGTTGGGCGGCGGCAAGCCCTGCCGGTCCGCTTCCTACTACCGCGACGGTTTTACCGGTTTGGGTTTCGGCGGGTTCGGGGTGTACCCATCCCTCTTCCCATGCCTGCATGATAATGGTCTCTTCGATACGTTTTATCGTAACGGGGTCTTGGTTGATGCCAAGCACACACGCCGCTTCGCAGGGGGCAGGGCAGAGTTTTCCGGTGAACTCTGGGAAGTTGTTCGTCGCATGAAGTTCAGCAAGTGCCTCCTTCCCGCGACCCCGATATACAAGGTCGTTCCAGTCGGGGATAATGTTCCCCAACGGGCAACCCTGATGACAAAACGGGATACCGCAGTCCATACAACGGGCGGCTTGGTTGCGGAGTTTGTCTTTTGGGAACTCCAGATAGACTTCTAACCAGTCTTTCTTACGCTCTTCTACAGAGCGTCGTGACGGCAATTCGCGTCCAAATTTCAAAAAACCTTTCGGGTCAGCCATTCTTTCTCTTCCTGTTCGGTTGCTTTGCCCCTACATGGAGGCAAATATCTCGTCTACACGCACACTTAAATTGGGTAGTACTTGCGATTCAAAGGTATCTGTGAGGGTATAGATTCCTATAGTTTGGGAAACCTCTTTTGTGAGACTTAGTATCTCTACGGTTTTGGTTTCTGTATCTACCAGCCAGCACTCTTTTGCGTCCATAGAGGCATAGTCGGCGATTTTATCGGCGATGCGCTGTCTCATTTCACCTGTAGAGACGATTTCGACGACCAGTTCGGGGGCTACCAACAAGGGGGTAGGGTCGTTTTCGTCTTTACATTGTGCCAAACGTTCATGGCTCATAAACATCACATCCGCTTGGCGAATATGTAGGGGCGATATTCGTATTAGAATATCGCACGGCTCGATAAGCGTTTCACCATTACGATTGAGCCGCTCGTAATCACGGAGTACCTCGAATACATTGCAGAGTAGACGTTGATGGTATCGCGACGGGTTTGTATGAAGGTAGCGTACTCCGTCCAGAATATCGTAACGCTTCATTATCTCTGGTTCCGCGAGATAGTCTTCGTAGGTTAGATACTGTATTTTGGGTAGTGTTACTGCCATTTTGAGCCTTATGCTCTACTCCGAGATGAAGATGTCGCTCACAAGTACTTGTAAATCGGGCAGTACTTGCGAGGTCAGCACATCGGTATTATTGTAACGCGCCACTGTTTGGGAACCCTCTTTTGTGAGGCGTAGCACCTCTACGGTCTCGGTATCGCTGTTTACCAGCCAACACTCTTGTACCCCAATGGAGATGTAGTCGGCAATTTTGTCGGCAACGCGGCGTTTGGTCTCGTTAGGAGAGACGATTTCGACTACCAACTCAGGGGCTACCAGTAAGGGGGTAGGGTCTCTTTTGTCGCTACACTGTGCTAACCGCTCTTTACTGATGTAGAGTACATCTGGTTGGCGGGTTCGTAAGGGTGACAATCGTATCAAAACATCGCAGGGAGCCATAATCACCTTACCATTACGAGTACGCCGTTGATAGGCGCGTAACATCTCAGCAATGTTGAGTGCTATGTCTTGATGGAACACCGTTGGGTTTGTCATAAATTCGCGCACTCCGTCCAGAATATCGTAACGCTGCATTATCTCCGGTTCTGCGAGATAGTCTTGGTAGGTTAGATATTGGGTTTTGGGTAGTGTTACTGCCATTACTGACCTCCCCCTGCCTTCAAAGTAATCCTTATTATACTCCATCTTCCCCGATTAGCCGAAGAAGTGCGCCGACTATCTCGTTCCGCTCTGTTTCGTTTTGGGCTAGGACGGTGATATGCCCTACTTTACGTCCCGGTCTGGGCGATTTGCCGTAGAGGTGGAGGTGCGTTTCGGGGTACTCCAAAACGGCTTTGCGGGGGGGAGTATCGCCAATGAGGTTGAGCATAGCGACATAGCCTCTTACCGCAGTACCTCCCAACGGTAGCCCACATATCGCCCGTAGGTGATTTTCGAACTGACTGGTCTCTGCGCCCTCTATTGTCCAGTGACCGGAGTTGTGAACGCGGGGAGCCATCTCGTTTGCGAGTAGTTTACCGTCTACTTCAAAGAGTTCGATGGTAAGCACTCCCACGTAGTTGAGGGTGTCCATTAGTCCGCGCATGAGCGATTCGGCGTGTGCTTGGAGTTCTGCGGAGACGTTTGGGGCGGGGGCGATGGTAAGGCGCAATATGCCCTCCCGATGCGTGTTTTGCACCAGCGGGTAGAAGACGGTGGAGCCTTGCGCGTCTCGTACCCCTATTAGCGAGAGTTCGCGGTCAAAGGGTACAAAGCCCTCTAGTATGAGGGGAACGCCTTGTAGGTTTGCCCATGCTGTCTCTACATCTTGCGGGGTTCGGAGTACGGCTTGCCCCTTACCGTCGTAGCCCATGCGCCGCGTCTTGAGTACGGCGGGTAGCCCTATCGCTTCGATAGCACTCTCTAACTCTTGCCGTGTGTCTACTTTGCGGAACGGGGGTACGCCCATGCCCTGCTCTTGGAAGAGGGTTTTCTCGCTGAGGCGGTCTTGGGCAATGGCGAGCGCATTGGACGGTGGGTAGAGGGTTACTTGCGTCTCCAGAAGGTGCGCCGCTGATACGGGTACGTTCTCGAACTCGTAGGTAACGACATCACAGTCTTTTGCAAGTTGGGTTAAGCCTTCGGTGTCGTCGTAGGGGGCGAGTATCTGCTCTGCAAACTGACCTGCGGGGCTGTTGGGGGTGGGGTCGAGAAAGCGAAACGCCATATCGAGGGGTATCCCCGCGAGTGCTATCATGCGTCCCAACTGCCCCGCTCCGATGATACCTACTCTCATAGTGCCTCTCTTGGGTCTGGGTTATCCAGTACCGCTTGGGTCTGGTTATTGCGGAAGGTGTGGAGTGCTTCGCGGTGTTCGGGGTACTTGTTGCCGAGTATAGCGGCGGCAAGCAGAGCGGCGTTGATCGCACCTGCCCGCCCTATCGCAACGGTGGCAACGGGGATACCTGCCGGCATCTGCACGATGGAGAGCAGGGAGTCCATGCCCTTCAACGCTTTGGATTCGACGGGTACACCGATAACAGGGAGAGCGGTTTTTGCCGCCGCCATACCGGGAAGGTGCGCCGCGCCCCCCGCTCCCGCGATGACTACCTCTAGCCCTCGTGCCTCTGCGGAAGCGGCATACTCAAAAAGGAGGTCAGGGGTGCGGTGAGCCGAGACGACTTGTACTTCGTAAGGAATACCGAGCGTGTCAAGGGTGTTTGCGGTGTTTTGCATGGTCTCCCAGTCTGATTTAGACCCCATTATCACACCTACTAAGGGTTTACTCACGTTGTTTTATCTCCTGTTGGTCTACTAAATCTGCCAACGATTTCAAATCGGGGACTACTATATCGGGAACGGCACTTGCAACAGGAGTTGCCCCTGCGCCCTCGCGGTCATGCCGCCGATTGACCCATACGGTTGCTAATCCCAGCTGCCGCGCAGGGGCTATGTCGTGGTAGAGGCTTTGGGCGACATGGAGTATTCGCTCTTTGGGAAGCCTAAGCGTCTCTAGGTCGACCTCGAAGTTGCGCGGGTTCGGCTTGTAACTTCCTACCTGTTGCGCCGTTATGACGTGTGTAAACGACACTTTTAGGTGCTTGGCGGAGAGCGCGAAGAGGTCGTTATCCACATTCGAGAGTACGTTTAGCGAGAACCGCTTTCCTAGCCGCTCCAGTGCCTCTACGGTGTCGGGGAACGGAATCCAGTTATCGAATGTAGTCACTAAGGTATCGCGAATCTCACTTGTCACTTCGAAACTGTACCGCTTTCCAAAGCCCTCTACCACCCCTTGTAGGATAGAGCGGTAGGAGCGGAAATCTCCCTGCTCTAGCTCTGCCTCCAAAGCCCCATAAGCCTCCAAAATCTGGTTGTCAGAGAGGGAGATACCCTGAGCCGTTAGGAGGGGGCGCAGGGCAGATTGAATACCACTCTCCCAGTCTATCAGGGTTCCATAGCAGTCGAAGGTGAGGGCAGAGAACTGCGAAAAGTCGAGCATGGCGTTACTTGCCCTGTTCCCTCATAAGGAGGGCATTATCGCGGGTACGGTTCTTGTAGCCCTCAACGCCGTCCTGCTGATAGGTGAGGTCTTTGGCGGGGTTGGGTTTGCCGTCGTTACCGATGTGCAGGAGTTGTAGCCGTCCTTTTATCGCTACCGCGTCCATTAGGATTCGCATGAGCAGGAAGAGGTGGTAGTCGTCTCGTTTTGCGATTTTGAGGGCGCAACACGCCAAGCCGTTTGCGGTATAGTCGTCGAAAGTACCCTTCCAAGAGGCGGTCTGTACCTGTGTCATGGTAAGCCCTTCAAATGCCGAGAGGTCTCCCTTGATGCCGCTACCGGTGGGAACGGTGAGGTCTGCACCCAAGTCTTCCCATTGCAGGAACAGCACGGCTTTTTCGCGGGGACCCCTTAAGATTCCGTTGAGTAGGGAGTGGTTGCCCGTTGGACCGCGTGTGCCGATGATGTTCAAGCCGGTTCCGCGCTCTTGAATACTCTCGGTATAGAGTTGCCCCATCCAGTCTGCGATTTTGCTATCGTCAGCGTAGTTACAGAAGATAAGGCTGGTTTTGCGCCCAAAGACCTCTGCATAGTGGAGCCACTTAGCGAGACGGTAGGCAGTGTTATCGGGGCTATTGGGGGAGAGTAGGAAGCGGCGGTGCGCCTCTTTTTGCCCTGCGAGTGCTTGCCGTAGTCGGGTTTCGGGGTCGCCGTTTGCGGTTACACAGTAGGGGAGTAGCCCGACGGGGGCGATATAACTAAAGCGTCCGCCCACACCTTTGGGTACGGGGAGTAGCCCAAAGAATCGGGTCTTTTTGTTCATCTGCCAGAGAACGCTACTCTCTTCGTAGCCCGTTGTTGCAACGATGTGCTTTGCCCATTTGGTAATCCCTGCCTTTTGGAGTTCCTCTTTGAGTATCATGGCGGCAGAGATAGTCTCTCCGGTCTTTCCCGATTTGCTTACCACGTTGATACAGGTCTTTTCGAGGAGATTACGACTTTTTAGGAGGTCAAGAAGTGCCTTCAACCTTCTAGGGTCGAAAGTATCGCCGGTGAAGTAGAGTTCTAGTCCGCCGCCACGCTCTTCTTTGGTGAGTTGGTTATGATAAGGGTTGTCTAGGGTGTCGTGCAGAACGCGCCCCCCAAGGTCGGAACCTCCGATACCCACAAGGATAAAGACCTCGAACCGCTCTCGAATTTTACGCGCAAGTTCGAGGGTAGCGGTGATGTCTTGCTCTTGCTCGTGGCTTACTGTCCAAGCGCGTAGGTTCTTTTGGAGGGTTCTTAGCCCTGCTTTTTGCTCGGCGGTAAAGTCGGCATGGATTGCCTCTAACTGTTTTCGGGTTCCGTCTCGAAAGGCGGTAGCAACTTCATCGGTAGCGCGGTATGCTCCGTCGCCTATAATCACGTCTATCATGGTTTTCCTTTTTCTCGTCGGTTCTATTTCGTGTTTCGTGCGGTTGGTATCAGTTCGTTTTGCAGAGATGCCTCTGCGAGAGCCGTTAGCAAAGTGACACAGCGTTGGGTTCCTTTTAGGCTCATTTTGTAACAAGGCTGGTGTATTCCATCGCTGGGTAGGGCAATGGAGAGGGTAGGGGCAAGCGGAGTAAACAGAAGGGTTTGGCTTCCGCTGCGTGCCGCAGAGAGGTGGAACTCTACTCCTTTGCGCTCCATTACGTCGGCGGCGTGGATACCTACCATCGGGTCGATAAAGTTGCGCCCCTCGAAGACGCGAATGGCGGGTAGGTCTAGCCTTCCATCCCCGATATTCTCTATCCAAGGCACGTCGGCATTGATAATGAGTTGGAGATTGGGGGCGGTTTTCTGTAGGTAGATTACTGCTTTTCGGGCTACATCCATCGCGCACTCTTCTGCCATGACGCAGAGTAGCCCGACTTCGGGGGAGTTCATGGCGAGGGCGGCTTCCATTACGGAGTAGAGCGTAACTCGTGGGTCGAGGGCTTTTCCCGAAATGGTATCGCCCTGAAAAGTGGTCTCTTGCTGGAAGGTGAACACGGTTCGGTAGGGGCGTATGCCGTCGCCATTGAGAACCATACGGTCTTCGCCATCCACGTTTTCCACCCTGCCTGTAACGGGAAACGTAGCGTTTGCGCTCTCCGCAAGGTAGTCGAACGCCTGTAGTGTGGCGTTTGCGAATATAGAGGGAACATTGCCCCAAGTGCGGGTGATGCAACCCTCTCCTGTGGAATACTTTCCGTAGACGCACCCGCCGATTTCGTCGAGGTGTGCCACATAGAGAACTTTGAGGTCGTTGGGGGTTGCGCCTCGTTTTTGGAAGAGGCAGTATCCGTCCGACACCCAGCGGTGCGGGTAAGTGGTTCCAATACGGCTATGTAGGAGATTTATAATAGGTTGGCACGCGGTTCCTACGGAGGGGATTTCGGTAAGTGCTTTCAGAAAGTCGGTATCAATCACGCAAGTTGTCTCCCAAAAAAGTCTCCTATAAGTTTACCCTGTTTCCGCTTATGTTGTTTGGCGTAGTTGTTGTGTCGGCTCTGTATTAGTTGAAGCATAGTGCACAGAGACACGCTCTTTGGCAAAACCTCAACTTGACAAGGGGCGTGACTACGGGTAAACTGTGGGTATAAGAATTTGGGGGCCCATAGCTCAGCGGCAGAGCGCCCGGCTCATAACTGGTTGGTTGCAGGTTCGAATCCTGCTGGGCCCATTTTCTCCACCCAATTCTTCCCACATCTCTTCGAGGCAACCGCATGAATTTTGGAAGAACACGCCGACCTTTACTCGTTTCAACGCTACTTTTTGCGGTAGTGGTAGGTGTCGCTGGTACAACCTATGCCCTCCGCAAACCGACCCCCAAACAGATTCCAGATTTACACGATGCTCGTGAAGTTCACCTTGCGAACGTAAAACAACTTACGTTTGGCGGGGAGAACGCAGAGGCGTACTTCAGCCGTGATGGCAAGAAATTAATCTTCCAAAGCCAGCGTGACGGCTATCCTTGTGACCAGCACTTTACGATGAACATCGACGGCTCTGGAGTTCAGAGGGTTAGCACTGGAACGGGGCGCACTACCTGCGGTTGGTGGTACAAGAACGGGAAACGGGTGCTGTTCTCTTCTACACACGAAGCAGACGCGCAATGCCCCCCCAAGCCCGACTTCTCTAAAGGCTATGTGTGGCCCGTGTATCCCACCTACAAGATATACTCTGCCAAGCCCGACGGAACGGATTTGCAGGTTGTTTTTCCCAAAAACCTGAAGCAAGGCGAAGAGCCGGGATACAATGCTGAATCGGTAGTCTCACCGGACGGCAAGAAAATAGTGTTCTGTAGCGACAGGGCGGGAGACCTCGACATCTGGGTTATGGACATCGATGGGAAGAACGCGCATCAGCTTACCAAACGGTTAGGTTATGAGGGAGGCCCTTGGTGGTCGCCAGACGGGAAGCACATCGCTTTTCGTGCCTACTACCCCCAAACCGATAAGCAGAAAGAGGACTACACCTCTCTGCTGAAACAGCATCTTATCCGCCCTACCACCCTAGACCTCTATGTGATGGATGCGGACGGCTCGAATGTGCGGCAGATAACTAACGATGCGAAAGATAACATTGCCAGTTTTGCACCGAGCTGGACACACGACGGGAACGCCCTCGTTTTTGCTACCAATCGTGCAGACCCCAAACGCCGCAAGTTCGAGGTCTATAAAATTAACCTAGATGGCACTGGGCTAGAGCGTATTACCTATGGCGACCAGTTTGACGGGTTCCCTGTGTTTAGCCCCGACGGTAAGAAGTTCGTGTTCGCCTCGAACCGTCATGGTAAAGTTCCGCACGAAACGAATATCTTTATTGCCGATTGGGTTCCTTAAAATCTCCCTTGTGGTGATGGCAGATGTCGAGTACAACCCCTAGCCTTGCACAAGAATCGAAGGCACAACCCCAGACCGCCCAAGCACCTCTTCCGCTGGGTTGGCGTGAGGTTGTGCCTATTCATCGTTTGCCCGTGATTACCAAAACACCCGTGATGATTATTGCGGGGGCGTACCTCTCTCATGCGGAGTTCCACGTAAATACGGTGATTGCAACGATGGTGCTTGCCTCTGCGCTCTGGACGGTACTCTACTACTACAACGAACTTACGGATATTAAACTAGAGAAGCAGGCAGAGGTGCAGAGCGGTTTGGATACTCTCTGCCTTACGCTTATGGCTCTGCTGGTGGCAATGGGTTTTGCGGTGAGGATAGGGGTAGGGGTGTGCCTTCTTGGTATGGCGGTGAGCCAGTGGGGCTACTGTTCCCCCACGCTACGCCTCAAGCGGTACTGGCAAGCGAATATCCTCCTTAGCGGTACAATAAACCCAATACTCCGTTTTGCGGCGGGGGCAGTATGGGGAACTACAGAGATTCCTTGGCTCCTGTTGGGGATGTATGTTCTCCTCAACTTTGGGGCTTCGACTCGTACCCGCACACTCCTCCGGAAACGCGATGCTGGCTTGGGCTACACACAAGCACCTGCATGGATGGAAGCGGTTGGAAAAACGGCAACGTGTCTAGGATTTTCGTGTGTAGTTATACTTATTGTTAAGCACGCACTCCACCCCATCTTTCTGCTGTTCTTCCTGATAGCCGCGGGATATGCGGTGTACGCATGGTCGGGGCGCGTTACACAGATGGGGCAGTTGCGGAGGGGCTGGCTTCTTTTTGCGGGGCTGTCGCTGTTTGTGATTGCGTTTCTGTTCTTACACAAGTAGGTATTCCCATTATAAAGGTACAAGATATGAGCGAAAACTGCATCTTTTGCAAAATCGCATCCAAGCAGATACCCGTTGAGGCACTCTATGAAGACGATAACTTTATCGCTTTTCGGGATTTGGCTCCGCAAGCCCCTGTCCACGTCCTCCTCATACCCAAAGTGCATATAGAGACGATAATGGAACTCTCCGACCCAGAGTTAATGGCGGGTTCTATAAAAGCGGTTCAAGCGACTGCAAAGGCACTCAATCTTGTGGAAGAGGGCTTTCGCACCGTAATCAACTGCCGAGAGAACGGTGGGCAGACCGTCTACCACCTCCATTTCCACCTGCTCGGCGGACGATTTATGCAGTGGCCCCCCGGCTAGGCACTCCGAGAAAGTAACGCTTATGACCGCCGAACCGCAGTCTACCAACGCCCCCGAACAAGAAGAGGCTACTCCAGAGCAGGTAGCACGCCTCAATCGTAGCCGCCGCTTGGGAAACCTGCTGTACTACCTCACCAGTGCGATATTTCGTACCTTGCGACTTCGCTATGTAAATAAAGAGGCTCTTGACCCCAAAGGGCAGGGCGCAATCTATGTTACATGGCACGGGCGTTCGCTTATTCCTGCCAACGTCTTTGCGGGCAAGCAGTACTGGGCGTTAATCTCACTCTCTAGGGACGGCGAACTCCAAAATCACATCTTCCAACGCTTCGGCTTTCAAACCATACGTGGCTCTACGGGGCGGGGGGGCGTAAAGGGTGCGCTCCAGATGGCACGAAAAGTGAAGGAGGGAGGGGTACTCGCCTTCACGCCGGATGGTCCCCGTGGTCCCACCCACAAGTGTCAACTTGGCGTGATACTCATGGCTGAGAAGTCGGGTGCGCCGATTATCCCCATGGGGCTAAGTTCCCGTTGGCGCATACTCGTTAAGAGTTGGGATGCCTATATGGTTCCTCTGCCGTTCTCGAAGGCTTTTTATGTGCTGGGAGAGCCGCTCTATGTGCCGCCCGGACTGGACGAAGCGGGGCGCAAACACTACGCCGAGATACTAGAGATACAGATAAACCGTTTGGAGAAGCAAGCCGAAAGTTTGGCGGGGCATACCGACTATCCCGCAGAGTGGCGCACGGAAGGAGAGCCTGAAAGTTGAGCGCACAAGAACCTACTGTTCACCTAACCCAAGACCAGATTGACCACTACCACCGAGAGGGGTATCTGGTGCTAGAATCTATCTCGACACCCGAAGAAATCGCTTGGATGCGCGAGGTGTATGACCGTATCTTTGCACAGAAAGCGGGGCGCGAAGAGGGGAATCAGTTCGACCTTGCCGGCACAGACGAAGAGGGGAAGGAGGCGGCACTACCACAGATTCTTGCACCTAGCAAGTACGCCCCCGAACTGAAAGACGGCTTGTATAGAGTGAATACGGCGCACATCGCGAAACAACTGTTGGGACCTCTGGCTACAGTGGGCGGAGACCATGCTATTTTTAAGCCCGCTGGCTACGGCGCGGCAACCCCATGGCATCAGGATGAGGCGTACTGGAACCCCATGATGACCTATAACTCCTTTAGCCTCTGGTTCCCACTCCAAGAGGCGACTTTGGAAAACGGCTGTTTGTGGTTTGTGCCACGTAGCCATAACTGGGAGGTTCAGACCCACCACTGCATCAACAACGACCCTCGCATCCATGGGCTAGAGATAGATCGTATCGACGATTCGCAAGCAGTAGCCTGTCCTATTCCCGCAGGGGGCTGTACCATTCACCACAACCGCACTGCCCACTACGCCGGTCCAAACACCTCTAGCACCCCACGCCGTGCCCTGATTGTGGGCTGTGGAACCCCAGCAACGCATCGGGCTACGCCGCGTGTCTTTTATTGGAACGATGCAAAAGAGACACCCCGTGAGGCTCGCGCTAAAGCGTCTGCTGAAAAAGAGTGATGATAGCGTTTTGGGGCTATAATCTGCTTCTGTTTCTCCTCTCCCCGTTTATCGCGCTCTACCTTGCTCAGAGGTACGTCTCTGGTAAGTCTCGCCCCGGCTGGCGTGAGCGTTGGGGACACCTACCCCCTGCTTTCCAATGGAAGAACGGAGACCGCCCTAGAGTGTGGATACACGCGGTCTCGGCAGGGGAGGTAGTCGCGGCGGTTCCTATCTTGCGGGAACTCAAGGCACGGCTTCCTAATCACGACTTCTACTTTTCGGTAATAACCCCCGCCGGCTACGAGATGGCAGAGCAACAGGCAAAGCCCTACGTTCAAGGCATCTTCTACTCTCCCTTCGACTTTACTTTTGTGGTTCGGCGTGTGGTTCGTACTCTGCGCCCTACCTTGTTTGTTAGCCTAGAGAGTGAGATATGGTTTAACCTACTCCACATCCTCAAGCGTTTGGGGGTAAAAACCGCAATGGTAAACGGGCGTATCTCCGAGAAGTCGTTTCAGCGTTCCAAAAGGGTACGTTTCCTGTTTCGCTGGGCAATCTCGAACTTTGACGTGCTTCTGGTGCAGTCGCAGGGGGATGTAGGACGGATTTGCGAACTCGGAGGGCTACACGCCGAAACCGCTTCCCATCTGCGGGTGCTAGGCAACTCGAAGTTCGACCAAGCGGTAAATCGTCTTACGGACGCGGAGGTTATTGCCCTCAAAACGACCCTGAAACTGCCCCCAACTGCACCGATTTGGGTGGCAGGAAGTACCCGTAGCCCCGAAGAGGAGCAGATTGTTTTGGGAGTGTATACCGAGTTGTGTAAGGCGTTCCCCGACCTCTGCCTTGTGATTGCCCCCCGCCAAATAGAGAGAGCGGAAGAGGTTTGTACCGCGCTTCATAGTGTAGGGCTAAAACCTGTGCGCCGTACCCAACTAGAGGCGTTTGAGGGAACGACGCGCCAGCTGGTTTTGGACACGATGGGCGAACTTGCGAACGTCTACGCAGTTGCTACCTTCGCGTTTGTGGGGAACAGTTTTCCGCCCGTAGTTAAGGGGGGAGGGCAGAACCTGCTACAGCCCCTCGCGCACGGCAAGCCCGTTCTGTTCGGACCACAACACGCCACCATTCGTTCGGAAGCGCAGATGGTAAATGAGGCGGAAGTAGGATTTTGTGTAAAGTCTGGTGAAGAGATGTTCCAACGTGCAGAGGGGCTACTAAACAACCCCGTTTTGTGCCGCGACATAGGGCAACGCGCACTGGAACTTATGGAAGCACAGAGGGGAGTCTCCGCACGATACGCCGAGGCAGTAGCAGAACTGGTCTCCTGAAAGGGGTAGCACCATGAAAAACGTAGAGGCTTACGGATTGAGTGTTATGCGCGGCAGACGGGGACTTCTGCCCTCTCTCTTGCGTCTACTGATGTGCCTACTCTCTGGGGTGTATATTGTTGGGCTGGAAATCTACCTGTTTTTGTATCGGGTGGGCATTCGTAAGCGCAAAGTCTTTCCTATTCCTGTTATCAGTGTGGGAAACCTGACTACTGGGGGGACGGGAAAGACTCCCTCTACTCAAGCGATAACTCGACTGTTACGGGCAAAAGGGAGACGGGTCGCGATTCTGAATCGGGGCTATGGGGGAGAGAATGAGTACGGGTGCGCTATTGTCTCGGATGGAAGTACCGTGAAACTCAACTCTAAGCAAGCGGGAGACGAGGCGTATATGCTCGCCTCTACGTTGCCCGGTGTGCCGGTGGTGGTGGGCAAAGAGCGGAGGCTAACGGGGGCAGTCGCGATAGATGCCTTTCAGCCAGATGTATTGGTGCTGGACGATGCGATGCAGTTTTGGCAGTTGCACCGCGATGTTGAGATATGCTTGCTAAATGCCTGTGAGCCATTCGATAACGGTTGGACGCTACCACGTGGACTTCTTAGGGAGCCAGTCTATCATATTCGCCGCGCCTCTATTGTGATACTGACCCATGCGTTACGGGCGGAGGCACGGCAGGTCGCGGCTCTTACCGCAAAGGTAAACCAACTCGCCCCCCATGCCCCCGTCTTTACGGCGGATTTATACCCCACGATGTTGCGTAAC
>OMJJ01000122.1 GCA_900299305.1 bacterium
AGGGATGTCCGCAGGACAGGGAGGGGTGGAAAAGGGGTTAAAACCTGACTACTAACGACTATCCCAATAGGGGAGAGCCTTCGGGAACGCCTTGGGGAAGGAGGCGATACTGTGTGGTACGGCGCATGGGTTCGTATCCTGCTTCTTTAATGAGCCGCTCCATCTCCTCTATGGGCATGGTGAAGGCGCAACCTGCCGAAGAGACCACGTTCTCTTCCATCATGGTACTGCCGAAGTCGTTTAAGCCGTAGCGTAGTGCGACCTGTGCGACTTTGGGACCTTGTGTTACCCAAGAGGCTTGCATGTGCGGGATGTTGTCTAGCATGAGGCGGCTGACGGCTACGGTGCGAAGGTAGTCGAAGGCGGAGGCACGTTCTCCTTGTAACTCCGTACCATCGGGTTGGAACGACCAAGGTATAAAGGCGGTAAAGCCTCCGGTTTCGTCCTGCAACTCCCGCGACTTTATAAGGTGTTCTATCCGGTCTTCGATGGTGTCTACCGAGCCGTACATCATGGTGACGGTGGTGCGAAGCCCCGTTAGGTGTGCCTCTCGCATACAGTTCAGCCACTCTTCGGCGGTGTCTTTGTAGGGGGAGATGGTTTCACGCACTCGGTCTGTTAGAATCTCTGCTCCCCCTCCGGGTACACTATCTAGCCCCGCTTTTTTTAGGCGTAGGAACATCTCGGAGAGGGAGAGTTTACTGATTTTGGCTAGGTAGATGAGTTCTGCCGGTGAGAAGGCGTGTAGGATAACCCCATACGACCCGAACTTCTGCTTGATGGAGGAGAGGAGGTCTTCGTACCACTCTATTTTGAGTTTGGGGTTGAGACCGCCCTGCATCAGTATCTCGATACCCCCCAAGTCTACCATCTGCTGAATCTTCTCGAAAATCTGCTCTTGGCTCAGAACGTACCCCTCATCATGTCCCGGTATACGGTAGAACGCGCAGAACTTACAGCGTACCCAACATACGTTCGTATAGTTTACGTTTCGCCCTACCACATAGGTCACTATTTTGTTGGTATCGGGGTGCAGTTTCTCACGGACGTAGTTGGCAAGCGAAGCGAGTTCTGGTAGGTTGTGGTGTTGGAAGAGGCGTACCCCGTCCTCTACGGTAAGCCGTTCTCCCGAATAGACCTTATCCGCGATGTCTTCAATGCTATGCGCTAGTTTGCGAGGCTCTTCAAGCGTTAAACCTGCCATCAAATCTCTCCTCAATCCTAAGTTCATTCTTGGGGATATTATACCCGTTCTGGGGTCAGTCCAACGATAGGTGGCGCAGGGCGCGGGTAGCAATGTCTTTGCGGTAGTACATCCCCTCAAATTCGAGGTTGCTCAAGCCGATATAGGCGTTCGCTACGGAATCCATCACGGTACTTCCGATGCCTGTAACGCAGAGCACCCGCCCCCCGCTCGTAACGGTTTTTCCGTCTTGTAGTGTAGTGGCGGCATGGAACACTACGCACTCCCTAGAGTTCACTACTTTATCTAGCCCTTTAATCTCTTTTCCTGTCTCAAAGCTACCGGGATACCCCCCAGATGCCGCTACAACAGTGGTTGCGGCGTATTCGTGCCATTCGACGGGGGCTTGCGCGAGAGTGCAGTCGGTTGCCCCTAAGAGAAGCGGAACGATGTCACTCGCGAGGAGGGGCAGTATTACCTGTGTTTCGGGGTCTCCTAGTCGGCAGTTAAACTCAATGGTCTTAACACCCTCCTCGGTAATCATAATCCCTGCGTACAGAAACCCACGATAGGGGATACCCAAATCGGCTATGGCTCGGATGGCGGGGCGCAGTATCTGTTCTATCGCCTCTTCTGCAACTGCTTCCGACACGGCGGGTACAGGTGAGTATGCCCCCATACCTCCCGTGTTTGGACCGGTATCTCCCTCTCCAATACGCTTGTGGTCTTGCGTGGGAGCTAGAGGTACAAGGTCATAGCCGTCTGTTATCGCGATGATGGATGCCTCTTCCCCAAACAGGCACTCCTCAATAACAACCCGACTGCCTGCGTCTCCAAACACCTTCTCACCCATCATCGTGTGTAGGGCGGCAAGAGCCTCTTCGCGGTTTTGTGCCACCGTTACGCCCTTACCTGCCGCGAGTCCATCCGCCTTGATAACGATGGGGGTTGTGTGAGAGTGAGCAGCGTAGTAGGCGTTGAGGTGTGTAACTCCCTCTTCCAGCGAGTCGCACTCCCAGAAGTCGGCGGTAGGGATACCGTAGGTCTTCATAAGGCGTTTGGCGAAAATCTTACTACCCTCGATACGGGCACAAGAGGCGGATGGTCCCACAATTCTCATGCCGCGCCCCTCGAAAAAGTCCACAATCCCCGCGGTTAGAGGGGCTTCGGGACCGACCACCGTCAAATCTATTGCGTTTGCCTCTGCGAACTCGGCAAGAGCCGTAAGGTCGGTTGGCTTGATAGGAAGGCACTCTGCGAGTTGTGCTATACCCGCATTCCCCGGCGCACAGTAGATTTTTTCTACCAACGGACTCTGCGCGATTTTCCAGACGAGCGCGTGTTCGCGCCCTCCTCCACCCACTACTAAAATTCGCATCGTGTTGTTACCTTCCTCTAATCTCCGGTATCTACGCGCCGCCGTTCGAGGTTCTCGAAGCGGGCATACTGGGGCATGAAGCCCACAATCGCTTTGCCGGTGGGGCCATTACGCTGTTTTGCGATAATCAGTTCTGCTTCCTCAACGGGGTTCTGCATGGCAGGAGTGTCTTCACTCTCCGCTTGTGTCGCTTCCTTCGCCTTGTAGTAGCTATCGCGATAGATAAACATAACTACGTCCGCTTCCGCCTCAATACTTCCCGATTCGCGTAGGTCGGAGAGCATAGGGCGTTTGTCGGGGCGTTGTTCTACGGCGCGGGATAACTGAGAGAGGGCAATAACTGGTACATTCAGTTCACGCGCCAACGATTTACACCCGCGGGCAAGTTCGGAAATCTCTTGGTTGCGGTTTTCTGTCTTTTTATGTGAGCGCATCAGTTGCAAGTAGTCTATGATTATGATACCCAATCCGCCGTACTCTGCCTTTAGGCGACGGCATTTTGCTCTCATCTCTAGCACCGAGACATCGGGGGAGTCGTCGATAAAGATGGGGGCATCCGAGAGGCGGCTAAGACCCTCTCCTACCTTCTGCCAGTCGTCGCCTTGCAGGTAGCCGGTACGGAGACGGTGAGCGTCTACCTTCGCTTCGGAGCATATCATACGGGTTACGAGTTGCTCTTTAGACATTTCCAAACTGAAGATGGCGACGGGAAGTTTCTCATTTTGGGCGATGTACTGTCCCATCTGGATGGTGAGAGCCGTTTTGCCCATAGAGGGTCTTGCCGCTACGATAATGAGGTCAGAGGGCTGTAGCCCGGCGGTCATAAAGTTCAAATCGTCGAAGGGGGTTTGCCTTCCGGTGGTCATGCCCTTGTGTTCGTAGCGTTTCTCTATGCGGTCTAGTTCTGCATCTAAGAGGGGGCGCAGGGGGTAGAAGAACTGACTCACCCGCCTCTGCCCAATCTCAAAAATAAGACGCTCTGCACGGTCTACTACCTCGTCGATATGCTCGAACTCCGAATGTGCCAGCCCCTGTATCTGCGTACCCGCCTCTAGCAAGCGACGCAGTATCGACTTCTCCTCTACCAGTTTGGCATAGAACTCGATGTTTGCGGCGGTGGAGGGAGCCTCCATGAGTGTATAGAGGTAGAGTTCGCCGCCAACGGCTTGTAGGTTTCCTTTTTGGCGTAGTTCGTCGGGGAGGGTGATGGGGTCTACGGGCTCGTCGCGCTCTGCAAGGGCAAGAATGGCTTCAAAGATGTAGCGGTGGGCATCCCGATAGAAGTCATCGGGCTTGAGGATTTCCGCCGCCTTCTCTATGGCAGAACGCTCCAGAATCATGGAGCCTAGTACGGCTTGTTCCGCTTCCATGTTGTGAGGCGGAATCTTATCAAAGCGCATTGAGAAGTCGTTTGACATAGTATAAGCCTCTAGGGAGTGAGGATATATAGAGAAGAGAGACGATTTGAAAAGTGGGCTAGGTCGCACAACACAAACCACCCTCTCCTACCTTTTAGGAGAGGGAAGTTGTGTTCAAGTTGGGAGCGCAGAACCCTAAAGGGGCTATTCGGCAGAAGCCTGTGCCTCTAGGGCGGCTTTCTCTGCGGCTTCTTTGGCGGCGGCTTCCTCTGCGGCTTTGGCGCGTGCGTCCAGTTGCTCTTGGGTAACGACTTCTACGCTGAAAGGAACCACGACTTCGGGGTGTAGGCGAACGGTAAGGCTGTGGGAACCAGTGACCTTGATGGGGTCGATGTGGCTGATGCGGCGTTTGTCCACTTCGATACCCGTTACCGCTTTAATAACTTCGGCGATGTCGGCTTCAGTGATGGAGCCGTAGAGGCGGGTGGAGTGGGGGGCGGCTTTGCCAATCACTTGGAACTGCTTGTCTTGAATGTTTGCGGCACTCGCTTGGGCAGAGACCAGTTGGTCGGCAACTTTCTGCTTTTCACGCTCGGCGCGGATTGCCTGCTGTTTTACGGCACTGGCTTTTGCCACAATCGCGAGTTGGCGCGGAAAGAGGTAGTTACGGGCATAACCGTCGGCTACTGTTAGAATATCGCCGTCACGCCCCAGTTTTGGTACGTCGCGAGTCAGAACTATCTTCATGGGATGCACTTCTCCTAAAAAATCTTCGGCGGAGTAGGCGCAACGCGCCGTACAAAACTCTCATACCGACAAAATATCAGAGCAACGAGCGCACTGCTTAGGTGCGACCCGTGACTGTGTAAAATCGTGTGTTACTCAGTACTTGTACTGAACCCCAAGGATGGGAGACGTATGGCGACCAAGCCCGTCTGCACCCAACCATACAAAGGCGTTGTTATTTACCCTGAAAAGGGTACGAAAGTCAAGGCGTGGATGCAAAGTATCGTAAATATCGCCACGAATCTGTGTGTTTGGCGATAGATTGTACTCCATACCCACCCCTAACTTAGAAGCGTACAACCCGTAGCGTGTGAGCAGGTTCCCATCCATGCTTTTTTGCCCTGCCTGTAGCGTAAGCCTTGTATCCTGCCCCAAGTCGTATAGACCCATGTTTAGGATGCTGTTTTTGCCAATACTGGTGCGAGCTTCTATGTCCAAGCGGAACCGTTCAGGCGACATCTTTTCGGAGATATTGGCAAGCACTTCTATTTGTGGTAGTTTGCCTTTCAGTAGTTGCCCCGCATTTCCATCGGATACTTTGCCAATAAGGTTGTTTACTTTGCCTATCGCCTCTTGCCCTTTGAGGGTCGCGTCTTTTAGGTTGGTAACTATCTGCTTGATGTCACCCTGAAGTTGAGGGTCGCCGATAAACTGGTGCATATCGGAAGCGAGTTGGTTAAAGCGTGCCAGTGTGACTCGTGCCAAGTCGGCGGTCTCTTGCAGAGACTGCTGTAGGCGGGGGTCGGTTACTTGTTCGGTTATCTTCTTGACTACGGCGTTTGCGTCGTCGAGGGTGGTATCTAGCCTATCGAACAGGTTTAGCATCGACTCTTTTAACTCTTGTAGCGTACCAGAGCCGTTGGTTAAAATGCCGTTGAACTGCACTCGCAACTGCTTGGCGGCGATACGTGCCTCACCGGAAGCCTGTTCAAAGTTGGAGAGGGTTTGGTTCAGTTTGAGGCGTATTTGGGGGTCGCCGATAAGCGTTTTTGCCGATACCATCGTATCGGTACCCGCTTTGAGGAGTACCTGCGTCTGGTCGAGGATTTTGTCGATTTTGGAGTAAGACGCGCTAAGTTTGTTGGTTAAGTCGGTAAAACTGCGATTGATATTGCCCACCGCTTCATTCAGTTCGGGGCTAAGGGCATCCAGCACCCCTCCCGACTCTAGCCCGTTAACACGAGCGGTGTTGTCTTTGGGGAGGGTTGCGCTATCGGTTCCCGGCGTTATCTCGATTTGAGGGTTGGTTATCAGGATACCAGAGACGATTTTGAAGAGGGAGTTTGCGGGAATACTGTACTTGTTCTGAATGGCGAGCGTTACCACGGGGGCGGGGAGTTTGCCCTTTTCGCGGGGGGCATCGGTGTTTAGTTCAATGACTGTTACCTCTCCTACCGTTACGCCTTGCATCCGCACCACGCTCTGCTTTACTAGCCCTTGTGCGTTCTGAAAGGTCACTTTTATCTGGTACGAGTCGGTTTGAGAGTGACCGAGATAGCGGTACAGGGCAAAGAACAGGGCTATCACGCCGACCAAAAAAACGCCTACCTTGATGATATGTCCTCTATCGTTCATGCTGTCTCCTTACGGCTCACTTAAAAGGCTTGCTGTCGCGACTCGCGTTCTGGGGCGAGAAACGCCTGTACGGTGGGGTTATTCGAGGCGAGTATGTCGGCGGGAGTGCCGTAAGCAACGACCTCACCGCTGTGTATCATCGCCACACGGTTGGAGATACGGAACACCGAAGGCAGGTGGTGCGACACCACTACAGAGGTCACGTTTCGCTTGCGCCCCGTCTCCATAATCAGTTCGTCAATGGTCTGTGCCGAGAGAGGGTCTAGCCCACTGGTAGGTTCATCGTAGAAGATAAAGGGCGGGTTCATGGCGAGGGCGCGTGCCAACCCTACCCGCTTCTGCATACCCCCCGATAGTTGGGAGGGTAGTAGCCACTCCACTTCTCCCAAGCCCACCGAATCGAGCCGTTCTCGTACAATGCTATCTAGTTCTACGCGAGGGACACGCTTACGATGGCGCGTTACGCTAAACACAATGTTTTCGTAGACCGTAAGTGAATCGAAGAGAGCCGCGTACTGAAAGACTAGCCCCATTTTAAGACGCACTTTGTCTAGCTCTGTTTCGGAAAGTTGGGCTATGTCGGTTCCATCCACCACAATCTGCCCAGAGGTAGGACGCAGTAGCCCCGTGAGTAGTTTGAGCAGAGTGGTTTTGCCACTACCAGAGGGTCCCATTATCGACGTTATCTCCCCGCTCTGCAAATCTAGCGAAACGTTGTTTAGAATACGCTTTTCGGGTACTTCGTAGGTAAGGTTTCGGACGGAGATTGCGCTCATTGTTCTTCCCCTATCGGTGGTGCTTGAGTAGGTTTGCCAAGAACACATCGGCAATGGTTATCAGCATCACGCAGAGGACTACAGAGCGCGTAGTAGAGCGTCCGACCCCCGTTGCGCCCCCTTTGGTACTCAAGCCCTGCTGACAGGCTACAATCGCGATTAAAAAGGCAAATACCACCGACTTGATAAGCCCATTGGTGAGGTCGGAGGCGTTGGCGTACTTATACACGCTCGCCATAAACGACGCGGTGGGAATCCCATTCATGGAAGAGGAGAGCATCCCTGCCCCCAAGCCCACCACATCCGCGAGAGTAGTGAGGAGGGGAAGCATAATGACCGCCGCAAGCACCTTTGGCGCGACTAGGTAGCGAATGGGGGATACCGCCATGGCTCTTAGCGCGTCTATCTGCTCGGTGACGACCATCGTACCGATTTCGGCAGAGATAGCGGCTCCGGAGCGGGCGGCGTAGGCGATGCCTCCCAACACAGGACCCAGTTCGTTGAAAAAGGCGTAGGCAAGCGTCCCGCCGACTATCTCGGTAAAGCCCATCGAACTGGCTAGAGAGGCGGTGTAGAGGGCAAACACCGACCCAGAGGTTATCGCCATGATAAGCACAATACCCGCGGCATCTACGCCGATACTAGACATCTGCTGAAGGAGGTCTCGCAAGGCAAAACGCCCTGTGAGCAGTGTGGAGAGTGTCTGCCCTGCAAGGGTGAGGGTGTGAGAAAAGAATCGAATCGAGTCTAGGAGTGCCTCTCCCGAACTCTGTACAGAGGCGGCACGGCGCGGGGAGACCCGTTTTCGAGGCGGTGAGTTTTGAGGTACACTCTCATTAGCCATACTACAGTATACTGTTTTCGAGGCGGAGTTGTAAAGAAGGAGAAATTGTACGCGGTTCCTTTAGCGTAAGGATATTGAGGTACAGGAAGCGTTTTAGGCACGGCGGCGGCGGCGATAGCGGCGAACCCCTACGAGGAGGGAACTCGCGCCCATGCTTGCCAGCATGGCAACGGTTCCGGGTTCGGGGACGGCTAGTTTTGCCAACAGGCGTGGACCGGAAAGCGTACCACCAAACTGGAAGTAGACGTTCTGAATGTCGTTAAGCGAGAAGCCTTTTGCCGCCGTAAGGTTGAAGGTCATTTCGTTCTGAATGAGGGTAGTTTTGAGGACATCTGCGGAGGTTTTGGTGTTGCTGATACCGTTGACAATGCCTCCGGTAATGCCTGTTACCGTATCTATTGCCTCGTTAGTGCTGTTACCCCCGTTGATTCCTGTCTCAAACTGCCACATAGAGCCTATACTTTGAGTAGAGGATTTGTTCCAGATAATCGAGCTACCCGTTACAGTGGCGGTAGTGTGGGCGAGAGCAGCGGAAGTGTTGGAGCGTTGCCAGTAGATACCGCTGAGCACATCCGTAGCGTTTAACGCAATGCCAGAACCGTTGATAACCTGAACTTGGAGCGTTCCTTTGGTGGCATCGTAGGTGAAGTTCGCCCAACCTACTAAAGAGGTGCCCGTTGCCGAGTTGGTTCCATTTACCGAGAACGAGAGGGAAGCGGCAGAGGCAGAGAGAGCCGTGCCAAGCACACTACTCACCAGTAAAGTGAACAGTAGGGTATGCTTCCACAGGTGCGATAGATTATAGGTTGGGGTTCTCATCGTTCTCGTGCTTCCATCTTGGGAGGCGCAACAGCCTCATTTTTATATTACGCGAAAAGGGGCGATTTCGTTACTGACAACTCTACTAGGTTCCGTAATCGCTACAAGGATATTATACAACATCCTCCTATTTTCGGCTATGAAAGAGGTCACACTCTACCTTCCACCTCTTTCAC
Organism: bacterium; assembly: GCA_900299305.1. Classification (GTDB taxonomy): domain Bacteria; phylum Armatimonadota; class Chthonomonadetes; order Chthonomonadales; family Chthonomonadaceae; genus CAIJLM01. The sequence goes on from OMJJ01000122.1 coordinate 8,896, forward strand.
TTTTCTCCATTTTTGAGAGGTGGAGTAGCAAGAATTTCGCGGTCTCCTTTAATAGCATCGGGGTTTAAGACCTGTAGGGTGTAGCCGCGCTGTGTGAGGAACTCGGTACAGAACAGATGGGGTTCCGCGCCGTGTGTGGCTACCAAAATCGTTGGGAGGCACTGCTCTATAGTCTTTACCGCGCCTTTAAGGGCGTACTCCTCCGCGCCCTCTACATCCATCTTGATAACGTTTGGGAGGGGAAGCCTACCTTGTGCGACCAGTTCGTCCAGTGAGGTAACAGGAACCGTTATCGACCCCTCTTCCGAAATATGCCCCGTCCCCAAGCCGCACCGCGTCTCGAAGCGCACTTGCCCCCTCTTTTCTCCGATGGCGGTGGTGATGATTTCGAGATTATTGAGGTGGTTGAGTTGCTTGTGGCGGTTTAGAAAGCGATTGAGGAGGGGGTGCGGCTCAAAAGCAAACACGCGCCCCGTCTCACCTACGAGTTGGGAGGCGATAGCAGAGTAGAAGCCTACGTGTGCGCCCACATCAAAGACCACATCGCCCTGCTTTATAATAGAGACATAAGCCTCTGTTTTGGCGGGTTCGTAGGTTCCGCGTACAAAGCGTATTCCGCTCGTTACCACCCATTTCTTCCCTTGAAGCACCCCCTCACGAATGGGAAGTACTACGGGGAAAAAGAGGCGAGCGAGCCAGTGCGCTACGCGCTTAGAGGCTCTACGCCTTAACTGTCGCCATGAAGCCAAAAGAGAACTCCGTCCTTGCCTTGTAAAACTACCTTGATTATACCGCCGAACGGGGTTCTATTTTATATTATGCCGATAAACTATTTGATTGGAGAGGAACTTCCTTAGTGCTGTTTGCTGTGCAGTGCCTTTTTCACACACTCTCTCAGTTCTTTCCAGTGCGCCTCTGTCCACGCTTCGCCAGGTCTGATAGAGATGCCCAAACTCTTTGCTATCTCGTGAGCGACCATGTTACGCACTGAAAGCTGCCAAGCCCCATTTACGGCAGAAGTCCCTACGTACTTTTGATATTCGTAACTGGTACGCTGGATTGGAAGAGTGCGCTCCTCTGCATCGTCCAGAAACCGCCCCAAAAACTCAAGAGTATGACGGTGGGTTCGCCCACCTTTACCCTCCGAGGTAAGACTTGACAGCATCTCCATCCGCTGACCTACTTCTGAGCGGTGTGCGAGTTTTTCTAGTGCCTCCCAAAGGTCTTTGTGATCGGCATCACGTGTTAGTTGAGCCATCAGTACCGCAGGAGAAACACCCGATGAGTCGGTAAACGAGGGGGGCGTTTTCTCCATACGCTCTACAAGCAGAGGAATCAACTGAGGGTGCTTTATCTTGATGAGGTCATGGTAGGTATTGAACCACTCCTGTTCGCCTGCGCCTTTGGCGGCTTGTAACAGTATCTCTCCTTTTCTCTCTTTATTGGGGTAGTACTCCGCAATGAGGTCGGTAAGGAGGTGTTTGTGAACCGTAGGATACTGGGTTATCATGCGTTCATAGATTTCGCCAAGACGATGCGGATACTTCCACGCTATCACCTGTAGGATGTGGTTGTTGCACCGAGCGTCTTCCCGACTGCCTTCCTCTACCTTTATCGCATTTTGTACGAGATACTCCTCTTCTCCTATCTGGAGTGCTTTCTGATACCATGCCTCTATCTTCGCCGTATCCAACGCCCTTAGCCCTGAAAGACTGTAAAGCACCTCTCCCACAATACCTCCCAAACGGTGATGATACGACCATGGGGAACCGTGAGATATATGCTGAGTCAACCTCTCATCTTCCAGATAGGTTATCAAGTCGGGAACCGCATCTAGCCCCAATTTCATGAGTGCTTTGTACCTAGCATCGCTTGGTTGTGTGTCATCAAGATACTCGTGAAAAACACCCGTACTCAAATCTGTAAAACTCTCTATCAGGCGTTGGACGGAATTCTTGGGCTTGAAGCGCTTTTCGAGAGAGCGTTTCAAATCCACAACAAACCGTTTATGTCCATACCACTCATAGACATAATTAGAGTTCATATTATCTTCAAAATAGGGAGTGTGCGTAAGATATTCAAGATGTTCCACGACCTCTATTTTATCTTTACCCGGTTTGTCTAGCCTTCTTAGCCAGTAGTTCCACGCCATCTGTGCCAACTCGTTTCGCGGGTCATATTCAGCATAGTGATTTTCGTTACACCTACTAAAGAACACAGCAGAGAGCGAGTCCCAACCTCTCTGGAGGAAGGCAAGGGCATACAGTAGGTTCAGCTGGTCGTTGCATAGTCTACTTGCATTGTTATGAAGTTGGGAGTAATGGTGTTGGTATTTAGAGTCTCTGCCCAGTAGTAGTTAATATCGGGTGTGAGGTAGTTTTCTACGATAGGGGGGAGGAATACAGGTTTCCAACGGCGGTGCAGTTTGATTTTCAAATGGGTAAGGGGAGGCTGAACGAGCCAAGATTGGTGCTTTGCGTCTCGCGTTACAAACACGACATGGCGGTAGAGCCAAAGTTCCTCCGGCTTGACGAGATTGGGTACCTCTGTTTCGATGACGGCGAGTTGTGCCTTTTCGGGAATAAGGGGAAGCCCATACGCCTTGTAGTCCTGTAAGAGCGTTTTCAAGAGCCGTGCCGTGTCTTCTGGCTTTTGGGCTTGTGCGAAGTTGCTACCTAATGGGAGCAGGCACAGAGCAAGGAGAGACTGTATTACTGCTAGTTTCATGGGGAGGGTTCCTTTCCCGTATCTCCGTTATAGGTGCTTAGACGTGTAGCGCATTGCAAGCGTTACACACTCTTTTTTGCCCTCCCTTGCCCTACCCTAGAACTGCAACGCCGCCGCCTCTATCGCTTCGGGGAAACTGGGGTAGGCGTGCATGGTGTCGGCAATGGCTTTGATAGGCAGGTTGTTCTGCATACAGAGAGCGATTTCTGCGATGAGACTACTCACCTCGTGTCCTATCAGGTGCGCCCCTAGTATCTGCCCCTCTTTGGGGTTTACAAGGATTTTTACCAACCCTTCGGGGCTACCATTGAGAATAGACCTGTCCATATCAGCGAGGTCTACCCGTAAGACGCGGTAGGGTATGTCGGCGGCTTGTGCCTCCGCCTCTGTGATGCCGATGCTTGCGATTTCGGGGTCTAGGAAGGTACAACGTGGGATGACCCGGTAGTCTACGGGTATGGGGTCAGAGTCAAACAGGTTGTGGGCTGTGATTTTCCCTTCGTAACTCGCTACGTGGGTAAAGAGGTAGCCGCCGTGAATATCTCCCGGTGCGTAGATGTGTGGCACGGAAGTACGCAGGAAGGGGTCTACTTTGAGGTAGTTGCGCTCTATTGCCAAGCCCGTGCGCTCTAGTTGAAGGCTACCTATCGCCGCTTTACGCCCTGCCGCAACTAGGATTTCGTCACAGAGTAGCGTTTGGTGTTGCCCTGATTGTACTATCTCTAGGCGTTTTGCTGTACCCTCTTTTGTGACTTTTGTTACCTGTGTGTTTGTGAGGATACGCAGACCTTCCCGTTCCAAAAAGCCTCGTGCCAATGCGGCGACTTCGGGGTCTTCTTTCGGTAGGAGGTGCGTTCCCAACTCGATAATGGTGACCTCTGCTCCAAATCTTCGGAAGGTCTGCGCGAACTCCAACCCAATAACTCCCCCTCCCAGCACAACGATACGCTTTGGTAGAGAAGTGAGGTGAACGGTTTCGCGGTTGGTGATGTATCCTGCTTCGGCGAGTCCGGGAACGGGGGGGACTGCGGGAACGGTTCCTGTTGCCAGTACGATGTTCTTACCGCGTACAACCTCATTCCCTATGCGTACTTCGTGAGTCCCTTCCATTACCGCATGACTACGAAACAGTTTACCGCCCATTTTGGATAGGCCCGCATCGGAATTGGGGTCGCCGCCGACTGCTCTTACGGCGCGGTCTTTGTACGCCATTGCTTGCGCGAAGTCGGAGTGTACGTCTTTCGCTTGAATACCAAACCGCTCAGCATTTTGAACGAGTTGCCACACCTGCGCGGAGCGAATCATCGCTTTGGTAGGTACGCACCCTGCCCAAAAACACTCTCCGCCGAGTTCACGCTCCTCTGCTACGGCTACCTTATGCCCCTGCTTTGCGGCGACACGTGTCACTTTTAAGCCGGCAGAGCCTCCGCCGATAACCACTACATCAAACTCTTGCACAGCATGGTTCCTTTCTTGTCTCGTATGCTACTACAAATCAAGGACGAGAGGGCGCGGGGTAGCCTCTATAGATTTAAGCGGGTAGTTAGTAATCATCAACTCCGCCCCCATGTCTGCCTTCTCTTGTCCCACATTGTTCATACCGTACTGAAGTTCCCACGAGTGGAGATACCCCCACCGAAAACGCTCCCGTAGTTCGGGGGCATCGTCGTAGGTTATCATCCAGTGGTGAGGGCAAGCACGTATAGCCTCCTCGAAGCGGAGATGGTCGAAACCCGTATGTAAAACCCCTCTCTGCCCATAGAGGCGCGATTTGGTAGCGGTCAGGTAGGGAGGGTCTAGGAAGAGAAATACCTCTTCCCCTCCCGTTTGCAGAAGTGCGTCGTAGTCTCCGTGTGTAATGCGAACGCCTTCCAAAATCGGCTTTAGTTCGATAACGCGCTCTAGTGAGGAAGCGGTGAACCGCCCCTCAAACGCCTTTTGCGAGTACCCCCCCGCGTCTATCGTACCAGAGAAGGTGATGCGGTTGAGGATAAAGAAGCGAACCGCCCTATCGAAGTCGGAGAGAGTAGATACCTCCACCTCTTTGAGTTTCTGGAACAGAGTACGCCCATCTACCTCGTGAAGTTTCATCTCTCGTATCCGTGCCACCAACTTTTCAACATCACGTTGTGCCTCTTTCCAAAAGCAGAAGAGGTCAAAGTTGAGGTCATTTATCCATACCTTCGCATGGGGGTAGCGTTGGCGTATAAAGATAAAAACGGAGCCGCCGCCCACCATCGGTTCACGAAACTCCTGTATGGTAGGCGGTAGGTGCTTGGCGATTTCGACCAGCCCTCGCGACTTACCACCGGGATAGCGCAGTGGGCTTTTCACGATTTTCATTGATTGCCTCTTATCACAATTTGCAACCTGTTTTCATGCGCCTCGTCGTTTAGCCCATTCAGCAAAGGGAGTTTTGCCATCTTGCCATTCTGCTCAAGAAAGGCTCTCACTTCTGTCCTATCACACGGCATTTTGAGGGTTCCTTGCACCCCTTTCCCTGTCAAATTAAGACGGGTACGAAAGGACACTCTCGAATCGTTCTCAGAGAGTGTGTCCAGGTTGGAGTAGAGGATTAACTTGAAAAGTCCGTCTTTTATGTCGGAGAGGCTTGGCAGAAACGAGTTCGTTGCGTTTTTGGACTCTTGAAGAATGTAGGTTTGCTCCTCCTGTATTACCTCGTCTACCGTAAGGTGGTACAGACCTCCGAGATAGTTTTTTATCTCTAACGTCGCCTTCTTGCCCTCTGAGAGATATTCGCGTTGATGCGAAACGGCACTTTCACGCCTAGAAGCACCTAACGACCCTTGTAGCGATATATCCTTAAAGCGGTTGTGGTCTCTCATTACCTCTTGCAGATAGTTCTCTTGGGTGTCACGAGAGTGAACTTCGACCTTTGTACGAGAGGATATATCTTGGTAAGCAGCTAGGGCGCGTTGGTAAGTAGAGGCAAAGCGTTCTTCGATAAGGGTTCGATTCCAGTGTAAGGCACTCTGTTTGTACTTCCCTATCTCTTCGATTTGAGAATTTACATTCTGCCTATCCAGCATCTGCCTTGTTAAGCAGTGCTTGCTTGCTCGTTTGGAACTTGTGTTTTTCTCTGCGGATGTGTAGTAGGCAAGGACTACATAGACATTCAAAAGGTTCATCCATGAGAAAGTGGAGTACTGTACTCGGTCTAGGTCGCCATCGAGTCCTTCGTCTTTAATGACTGGAATAATGGTAATACGGTGGGAGCAGTTGAAGGTGTTATATAGCCGCTCGAAGGGATAACTGCGAGTGCGTTTAGGAGAGACCCATTTAGAGTAACCGGTTTGTCCGTTGGAGGAGAGTAGTAGCCCACTTGTCTTGGCACGGTTTACATCGAAATCTTCTAGGTGATAGGAAAGCAGTTCCGGTGTTAAACAGGCATGGTACTTAACATCTCGAACGAAGCCTTTGAAATGCAACATGGCGGAGTCTCTCTACATTAGGGCTAACTTACCCCATTAGTCTACCTACTCATAACGTTTTTTTACGCCTAAAGTTCCCTCAACTCCGCGCCAATCCTTTCGGCGACGGTGGGTAGTACGCGCCGTAACGCTCTATCCCAGTAGGGCCAGGTATGGTGTCCGTTCGCTTCGTGGTATTCGTGGGCATAGCCCAGAAAGTTGAGGTGGTTTTGAAAACGGCGATTGACTTCGAGGAAGGGGTCGCTTAGTCCGCAGTCCAGAAGCAACTGGGGGCGATGTGTAGGATAGCCGCAGAGTGCCTGCTCTATAAGGTAGTAAGGGTTCTCCTGACGGCGGAGAGCGATGTCTTTTTCGGGGTCGCCAAAGACAGGGTGGGGTTCGGGAAGCATGGGCTTTTCTAGGGAACCGGCGTGGCTTACCGCAATAGAGAACAGATGTGGGTGTTTCAGGGCGTTCTTTACCGCGCCGTAGCCCCCCATAGATAAGCCGCCTATCCCCCACGCTTTACCCGCAGGTAGAACGGGCAGGGTTTTCTGAATGTGTGGTAGGAGGTCATGTATCAAATCGTCTTCGTACTTCTCGGTGTTGTCTACTCCGTTGGTGTACCAGCCGTTGCCGCCCTCTGCAAACACCACGACCATCTGGTAAGCGTTAAGGTAGGTTCCGATTCGTGTTTTTTCGTACCACTCTCGGAAGTTGCTGTTTAAGCCGTGTAGCAGGACAAGAAGCGGATAGCGCGGGGTTTCGGAGGTGCGAGTCCCGTCCCATGAACGAGGGGTAAGGTAGCCGAAAGGCTGTTCCCGTTGTAGGGAGGCGGAGAAGTAGGTGCTAGTATGAAATGGGAGAGGCTCCCAGTTACGGAAAGCCTCTCGTGTTAAGCGGGGGTAGGGCATGGGTTTCCCTTACGTTGGTGGGCTACCAGCCTCGGTCTGCCATGCGGTCCACATCGTCTATCTTACGGACATCGAGGCTCGCCATCGCGTCTCCCAAGCCGGTAGAGTACTCGGCAAGGCATTCGGGGTCGGTGTAGTGCGCTACCGCGTTTACAATGGCATGGGCAAAGCGTTTGGGGTCGGAGGATTTGAAGATACCAGAACCCACAAAGACCGCTTCCGCACCGAGTTGCATCATCAGGGCGGCATCGGCGGGGGTAGCGATACCTCCCGCAGAGAAGTTGGGAACGGGGAGCCGCCCAGTGCGGTGTACCTCTAGTACCAACTCGTAGGGGGCACGGAGTTCCTTTGCGGCGACCATCAGTTCATCGGTTCTCATGCTCTGGATACGGCGAATATCTTGCATCAGGGTTCTCATGTGGCGTACCGCCTCTACCACGTTGCCCGTACCTGCTTCGCCTTTGGTACGAATCATCGCGGCTCCCTCACCAATGCGCCTTAGTGCCTCTCCCAAATCGCGGCAACCGCATACGAAGGGAACCTTGAAGTCGTGCTTATGAACGTGGTTTTGTTCGTCGGCGGGGGTGAGGACTTCGCTCTCGTCCACAAAGTCAACCCCTAGCGATTCGAGTATCTGCGCCTCGACAAAGTGACCGATGCGACATTTTGCCATGACGGGAATAGAAGTGACCGACATAATCTCTTTGATGAGTTTTGGGTCGGTCATACGGGCAACGCCGCCCTGTTTACGGATGTCGGAAGGCACACGCTCCAGTGCCATTACCGCAACTGCACCCGCTTCCTCTGCAATGGCGGCTTGTTCGGCGGTAACAACGTCCATAATCACGCCGCCCTTGAGCATCTCTGCCAAGCCGACCTTGGTACGCCATGTCGATTTTTCTGCCGTACTCTCACTCATTATCGTATCTCTCCTTCGTAGAGTTCTCTGGGTTATGATGTTTTATTATACCCGAAAAGGAGGGGGCTGAGTGCGTTTTGATAAGGGGTTACTTACCATACTGGGAGGTTGTGTTTTGCTCCATAGTAGAAAAGCAAGTCAAAATCATCTGGAGTATATCCCAAGAGTCTTAGTATTAAGACCACCTGCCCCCGATGATGAACACCGTGATTTGCCGCATGGTGTAGCATCTCTCCAATTCGCATTGTGCGCTTTTCTCCCTTTGGATTGGAAAACTCCACCGTTTTTTCTAAATCGGTATCTTGTAGTTGTGAAAGAAACTCCTGCACATACGTTGCTACCTTGTCCGCTATCTGTATCACCGATATTAGGGTAGGAAAGTCCTCGTTTTTGAGAGCGTTACCCCGCTCTCTACCTCCGCACCGCTGTAGCCACCCCCATTCAGCACTCACAACATGAACCAACGTATCGCGAATACATCCAAATCCCTCTCCTACCGATTGCGTGAACTGCTCTTCTGTGAGTGGTTCCAGTGCCCGAAACATCTGTCGGTTTGCCCAATTACTATAGTCGTATAGTAGTTCTAAATCCTCTACAGTCATGCTTGTCTCCTAAGTCACCAGTAGTGTCTATTTTACCTCACGTAGAAAGCGAACACCCCTACCCTTGTTTGGAAGGGTAGGGGTGTGATTGGAAGGCGAGATTGTAGGTGCTACTCCTGTTTGGGTTCGGTAGGAGTGGTTTTATCCTCGATGGTTTTAGTATCCTCCATCTTCTTGCCTTCCATTTTAGAAGACTTTTTGTCTTTCGAGGGCTTTAGGTTTTTGTTTGCGTTACCGAGCTCGGGCATCTCCATAGAGATGCGATTGCTCTGGTTCTTGAGCATCTCCTTTGCGTCTTGGTTGTTTGTTACAATACGCGGAGTCATAAAGACGACCAACTCCACACGGCTCTTCGACTTTTCACGAGAACGGAAGAACTGACCTGCTAACGGCAGGTCTCCCAATATGGGCACCTTGTTGACGCTTAACGACTGGCTCTCGCGCATGAGACCGCCGATAACTACCGTGTCGTTATTCTGGGCAGTAACGAGCGTGTTGACACGGCGGAAGTTGGTAACAGGGGCGCGTAGGTTACTAATACCCGTACCCAAGTTATCGAAGCGAAGGAGTTCACTTGCCTCCTGTAGCACATCCATAGAGACCTGCCCATCGCGGGTAATACTGGGGATTACGTTGAGGTAGAGACCGGGCTTTTCATACTCTACTCTTTGCCCTACCTGAGAACTTCCAAAGTACCCCGAATCTTGTGAAGTGATATAGGGAATCTTCTGGGTTATCTCTATCTCTGCCTCTTGGTTGTTGGTGGTGAAGACTTCCGGGGTCGCAAGGATTTTTACCTTGTTATCGTTGTTTAGTGCCTGTAGCAGAGCATCGTAGTTTGCGCCAGTAATGGTGAACTGCCCACCTGCGGCATTGGCATCGAAAGCGTTTCCAAATTCGGGGGCGGCGAGGTTCATGCGGAATTTACCCGAATTGTTGCCCTTAAACAGTCCGGAAAGCGTACTGCCTAGTGCCGAACCGAACTTCTCATTCTGCCCTAGTGTGACTTCGGCGATAATGACCTCTATCATCACTTGGCGTTGTACTACATCTAATTTCTCGATAATATCTTTGAGAACCTTGTAGTTCGAGGGTAGGGTGGTGATGATAAGGCTATCCCCGCCCGGTGAGGGGGTTACAAAGACGTTGTTTTGTAGTTGGAGTAGGTTGGAGTACCCGCCATTCTGCCCACGCCCATAGAGGGGACTACGGCTATTACCCAACCCACGTTGTCTGCCCCCATAGTAGCCGTCATAGTAGAACTGGCGTGTTTTCTCGTTAGGGTCGATATTAGGGTCGCTGTTGCCTTGTGTGGGTACAAAGCCGTTGGGGGTCATTACCCCCTGAACCCCTTGCGGCATGGCGGAACCGGTTGTCTGACTACCACCTCCCCCTCCGTTATCTTGGAACTCGTCGCCGCTATCGGGGGCATTGGGAGGACCTGCGGGGGCTTTGGCAGAGCGTCCGAAGAAGCCGCTGTTGTTGTTATTGTTGTTGCTGTTGTTGAACCGCCGATTGATACGCTGTTGGCGTTGGTTAGTACGGTTGCCTCCGCCTCCACCAAAGATACCAAAGAAGCCGCCGAAGCCGTTGTTCTGGTTATTGGTGGTAAGGGCTTGGTTCAGTGCCTCTGCCACGTCTTGCGCGGGGGCGTTCTTTAGTGGGAAGATAAAGGTGGTGGTTTCGCTCGGCACGTTCACATCCACCGACTTTATCAAGTCCATTATCTTCTTGAGACGGTCTTGGGTCGCGGTGATATAGAGGGTGTTGGTATGTGCATCGGCGAGTACCTTCCCGTAGGGGTCGCTACTAGAGACGTTGTTCTGGTTGTTGCCCCCACCGAATGGGTCAAAGCCTCCAAAGAAACGCCCAAAACCCTGGTTGCCACCCTGTTGAGAGGGTTGGGGGCGTAGGTTGTTTAGTACTTGATTTACGAGGTTTGCCACATCTTGCGCGTCGCTATACTTTACTTTGTACATACTGTACTCTAGTGCGACGTGCTCTTCGTCGTCTAGTTTCCCGATGATGTCTTTTGCGATCTGCGCCTGATGCTGTTCGGATGCCACAACAGTTACGGAGTTGGTGAAGGTATCGGCAACCGCAACGACGGCGGGGCGAGTTGCCCCTGCGGGGGCTTGTCCCGGTTGGGGAGGCGGCTGTCCGGGGGCGGGAGGTCCTCCTGCTCCTTTGCC
>OMJJ01000123.1 GCA_900299305.1 bacterium
AGGACATCTTTCCCCCAATTTTGGGGGAAAGAGAGAGTAGAGAGGTATTCTCGTTATCAGAAAGGTGTACCTGTACAAAAAAGTAACTACCTTACTATAGAGTGCATTCGCCTCTTCGCCCAGTATTGGGAGAAGAGGTTGGTGATGAGGGCTAAAACCTACCAATGCGTATCATCCTATTAGATGATACATTCTACCTTGAAAACGACACTACGCCATGCTTTTGCGGAATCGGGAGGTCGCGAGGGCTATCAGTAGAACGGTGATAAGGCAGAGGTTTAGCATACTCGGTAGCACGTCGGTAAAACCTGCCCCCCGCACGATAATGCCCCTTGCTATCTGAATGAAGTGGGTAACGGGTAGCACATTCGAGAGAACCCAGAGCGGACCGGGCAGAGTTTCGCGGGGGGAGATATATCCCGATAGCAGAATAGAGGGCAATAGGGTAAGCAGTGCCATCTGTAGTGCTTGCCCCTGCGTTTTCGCAACGGCACTAATCAGTAGCCCCAGTGAGAGCGCGGCAAGGATAAACGGTAACGACATAGAGACCAGCAACACAAAACTACCGCTTACCTGCACATTAAACACCAGACGCGCCAAAGTCAGCACCAAAAGCAACTCGAACATCGCAAGAGCGGCGTAAGGCGCGATTTTACCTATCATAATGCCGAGCCTACCCACCGGACTCACCATCAACTGCTCTAAGGTTCCCTGCTCTTTTTCGCGCACAAGGCTGAAACTCGTTAGGGAGACCGTAACCATCTGAAGAATAACTCCCACCAACCCCGGTATAGTGTAGACCTGTGTGCGTAGGTCGGGGTTATAGAGAACATTGACTCGCGCCTCCACGTCCTGCCCACTAGCGGAATCGGGAGGGCGGCGGAAGGCGTTTCGGGCAGGAGAGGCGACTTGACCATCCGACCCGTCAATCATCACGCGCACATACGCCGACTGTTTCGCCGCCTTCAAACGAGAGAAGTCGGGAGGAACGATTACAGCGACGCGAATCTCTCCCCGCCTTAGTTGCTCTTCTGCCTGTTCTGGGGTGTCGAGATACTTGGCGATGTCGAGGTACTGCGTGTTACGCAGAGAGGCGACGTAGGTACGGCTGTCGGGGCTTCGATCCATGTCGATAATAGCGGTCTGAACGTGGCGCACATCGAAATCCAGCGCAAACCCGAACAGCATCAGTTGCATCATGGGGATAACCAGTGCGAAGATAATCGTGGTGAAGTCGCGCCGAATGTGGATAACCTCTTTACGGGCGATACTCAGCAGACCGTTAAGTTCGTTCATGCTTTTGCCAGCCTTCGCGTTAGTGTTACAAAAACGTCCTCTAGGGAGGGGTCTATGGGGCGCGTTTTGGTTTCAGTCACTCCTTGCGCCGCAAGCACTCTCTGTACCTCTGTATCACTGGTATCGGTGGGAAGAAGTAGGTGTATCTCCGCCTCAACCAGAGTTGCATCCAGTGCAAAAGCCTCTTTTTTGAGAATAGAGAGCGCAACCGGCGGGTTTTGGGCAGAGATAGCGATACGGCGCGTTCCCTGCGGAGAGACCTCTTCCATGCGCTTGAGTTCGTCAGGGGTTCCATGTACCATCAGTTTGGAGAGGTAGATGTAGGCGATTTCGTTACAGCGTTCTGCTTCGTCCATATAGTGCGTGGTAACAAAGAGGGTCTTCCCTGCACTCGCGAGTTCAAACAGTAAATCCCACAGGTCGCGGCGTGCTACCGGGTCGATACCTGCGGTTGGCTCGTCTAAAAAGATAAGTTCGGGTTCGTGGATAAGGGCGGCGGCGAGGGCAAGGCGTTGCTTCCACCCTCCGGAGAGTTGTCCGCTCTGCCTATCTACGTAGGGCGCAATCCCAACAAGGTCGATTACTTCGGATTTACGTCTGCGTAGCCGTTCCCCCTTGAGTCCGTAGATGCCACCGAAAAAGTCGAGGTTCTCTGACACGCTCAAATCCCGATAGAGGCTAAATGCCTGATTCATGTACCCGATAGAGCGTTTGACCTGTTCTGCCTCCTTCACCACATCCAAACCTACCACGCTTGCTGTACCGGAGGTAGGCTCTAGTAGCCCGCATAACATTCGGATACAGGTGCTTTTTCCGCTTCCATTGGGACCTAAAAAGCCGAATATAGTTCCCGCCTTTACGTTGAAACTGAGGGTATCCACCGCCGTAAAGTTTCCAAACCGCTTGGTTAGCCCTTTAAGTTCAATCGCGTTCATCGGCTATTCACCGTGTCCCAGTCGCCAATGCGCGTAACAGTGGCGTACATTCCCGCTTTTACGTGCGGGTCGGGCTTGCGGAGGCGGAGGCGTACCGCAAAGACCTGCTTACCGCGTTCGTTGGGGGTTTGGAGGTTGGCAGGAGTAAACTCACCCCGCGTTGCGATGCTCTCTACATAGCCCTCTAGGGGTTGGGGTATGCCGTCTACACGCAGAGAGGCACTGCCCCCAACCGTTACCTGCGCGAGTTTCGCCTCTGGAATATAGACCCGTATCCAGATGTCTTCGGGGATAGTAAGACGAACAAGGGGGGTGTTGGGGGCTATCAAATCGCCAATAGCGACAAATACCCGCTCTATTACCCCTGCTTGCGGGGCGCGGACTACTTTTTCGGCGAGATTGGTTTTGGAGAGGAGTGCCTGTGCTTTTGCCGCCTGTTCGGAAGCCGCCCACTGCGCTATCTGCTCTTTACGGCTCCCCGCATGGAGTGCGTCGAGAGTCGCGTTTGCCTGTGCTAATCGTGCCTCCGCCGCTTTAATGTCTTCGGCACGACTGCCCCGTTGAAGCAGTTGAAGGCTCTGCCGCGTCGCCTCTAGGTCTGCCGCGGCGATAGTGATGTCCTCTTTTCGTGACCCCGCAAGTAAAAGAGACATGGCGGCTTTCGCCTGTTGGTATCCCTCTTGCGCTTGCCTCAGTTCCTCCTGCGGAGTACCAAGTTCGGCGCGTCTCCACGCCTGCTCTGCCTCATTGCGCCTCTCGGTAGCCTGTTTCAGTTCCGCCTCTGCATGGTCGCGGTCTCTACGCGCAACGGCTCCCTCCCGAAACAGTGCCTCTATGCGCTCGGCATCAGAACGTGCCAATCGCTCCGCCACTCCTGCCGCCTCGAACCGCGCCTTTACCTGCGCCCTCTCTTCGGGAGTTAGTCCGCGCTGTGCCTGCTCTAGTTTCGCTTTTGCGTTGCGCTCATTCGCCTGTGCCTGCTCAATCTCTTCGGGTCTTGCCCCTGCCAACACCTTTTTGTATACCGCTTGCGCCTGTTGTACTCGCGCCTGTGCTTGCCGAATCTCTTCGGGGCGAGAGCCGTTCTTTAGTTTTTCCAGAGCGGCTTGCATCTCCAATACTACCTGCTCCTGCCGCCGAATATCTTCGGAGCGCGCCCCGTTCTTCACCTCCTGCAACTGTTGCCCTATCTGTGCGGCGGTGGCTTCCCGCGATGCGAGTTCTACCCGATTGGTGTTCGCCTCCAGTTCTACAAGGGCTTGCCCTGCGGTTGCGGTCTCTCCCTCTTTGGCGTGAATACTCACCACGCGCCCCCCAATACGAGAAGCGATGTTTGTAGGCTGAGTCTCGAAGAAGCCGGAAAGGGTACTGCGCTGTTTGGCACGTTGTGAATCGACATACCAGCCGCCTCCCCCAAAAACGGTAAGAACCGTAGCCAGAACCACGACTCTTCTTAGTGCAGGTTTCATACCATAACATCCTTATATAATGGATAGAGTGGGACTTTGGGAGGCAAAAACGCGCCCAATCACGGCTTGGGTCTGCACTCCCTCTTTTGTCAGATGCTCTAACAGAGTAGGCAGAGCCGCCTCCGCAACACAGATAGCCAAGCCGCCAGAGGTCTGTGGGTCGAGGAGGAGGCTCAATCTCTCACTGCTCACGCCCTCTCCTACTACCAGAGCGTCTCCCAGATAGTCACGGTTATCTTTATCACCACGAGTGACGTAGCCCTCTTTGGCGTATTCGAGGGCGGAGGGCAGAACAGGCAACGCTCTACTGTCGATTTCGATACCCACCCCACTGGCTCTTGCCATCTGAAAGAGATGCCCCAACGCTCCAAAGCCCGTAATATCGGTAGCGGCATGAATGGCGCGGGTCTCCCCTATTCCCGTTTCGCGCATGGCAGTAGCGGCGGCGGCGTTGAGGGTCGCCATCTGCTCACAGGCGTAGGCAAGTACCTCTGGGGGGCAGTCGGTAAACTTTGCCGCAGTGGTGACTATTCCCGTCCCCAACGGCTTAGTTAGGACGAAAACATCGCCCGGTTTTGCCCCTGCGTTACTGGTAATGAGGTCGGGGTCTACCAAGCCAGTAACGGATAGCCCGAACTTGGGTTCGCTATCCTCCACGCTATGCCCACCCACCAGAGCCACCCCCGCCTCTTGCAGTTTCTCTGCTCCCCCGCGCAGTATCTCCGCGAGTTCATGGGGGTCACGCTCCTTAATGGGAAAACAGAGGATGTTCATGGCGGTTATGGGCTTGCCCCCCATCGCATACACATCCGAAAGGGAGTTCGTGGTGGCAATCTGCCCAAACAGGTAGGGGTCGTCTACAATAGGCGTGAAAAAGTCGACGGTCTGAACAAGCGCGAGATTGGGGGCGATTTGATAGACCCCCGCGTCGTCGCTGGTAGCAAGACCGACCAGAAGATTTCTGTCTTGGGAAGGTGGAAGACCGCGCAGAACCTGCGCGAGTTGGGCGGGCCCAATTTTAGAGGCTCAACCCGCACAGCGTACAAGGTGCGTAAGGCGTGGGCGCAACATAGACGGTTTCCTCCTTTCCAACAGATATGTTTTTAGGATACCTCTTTTTCAGAGGGTTATAGCAGGGATAACCCATTCACTTGGTGAATCCTCTTCTCGTAATCTCATCTACGCACTGTTAGGTTGTAGCCCTCATCACCAACCTCTTCTCCCAATTCTGGGCGAAGAGGCGAATGCACAGTGTAGTAAGGTAGTAGCCTTTTTGTATAGGTACACCTTACTTGTAACGAAAAACCTTACAGATGTACCCTCCTTCCCCCAAACTTGGGGGCAAGGATGTCCGCAGGACAGGATGAGGGCAAGTACGTAATGAGACTCATTTAGAAACTAAGGAGACACCTACGTCCATGAAACTGGTTCGTTTTTCATTTGAAGGAAGCACCGCCCTCGGTGCGCTGGTATCCCAAGATACCGTAGTCGATTTTAGCGTAGCCGATAGTAGCCTACCTACCTCTATGGCGCAGTTTCTTGCGCTAGGAACCGCGGGGCTACAGCAGGCACAAAACGCCGTAGACAACGCCCCCGCCTCTGCCAAACGCGCCCTCGATAGCGTTACGCTACTCTCCCCTGTGGGCGACGCACAGAAGATACTCTGCATTGGGCAGAACTACCGCGACCACTGTATCGAGCAGAATCAGCCCATCCCAGAGAGCGCGATTCTCTTCTCTAAATATCCCACTGCCCTCAACGACCCCGACGGCGTGGTGCGTATTCCGAAACTCGCCAAACAGGTAGACTATGAGGCAGAACTCGCCGTCGTTATCGGGGGTGCAGGAGGCGGTGGTCGCTATATAGAGGTCGAGGACGCGATGAACCACGTAGCAGGCTATATGTGCGCCAAC
>OMJJ01000124.1 GCA_900299305.1 bacterium
AATAAAACTGGTTCCGCAACGCGGGTGAATGCGGCTGGCTTCGAGGGCGTTTTCGCGGTTGAGGGGTAGCCCCGCTTCGAGGGTGTTAATGGCTTTATGTTCTGCCCCGTGATACTGAAATACGGAGTGTATCCCCTGCATACGTGAGATAAGCAGGATATAGAGAAAGAACAGAGCGGCACGGATACCGCCATCAAGGGCGTTTTTCATGGGGTTGGTGGGGTCTTTGCCTATGAGACCCATACTCGCAAACTTTTCTCCGAGCAGTGTGGGAATAGCCCGAAAGATAAACAGCCCAAAGAGGAGGCTAACCAGAATGGTTCCCCCGACAGCAATGTCGTTGATGCGGCTATTAGTCGATTTTGGGGAGGCGGTAGCCTCTGGCTCGGTGGGAGTAGAGAGGGGAGGAGTAGAGGAGGAAGCATCTGCTTTGGCACTTGGGGCAGTAGGTATTGCCTCTTCCAACTGCACTTTGCTGGCGAAGTTGAGGGCGCGGGAGCCAAGTATCATCGCATCAAGGATACCTAGAGTACCTCGCAAAAAGGGCTTGTTTAGAAACTTGAGTTTTCCGAGGAGGCTCTTATCTACCTCTTCACATTGGACGACGATAGAACCGCTTGGGCGGCGGCAAGCGACGGCGAAGTAGCGTGGGCTTCGCATCATTACCCCTTCTACTACGGCTTGCCCCCCGTATTTAACTCTATCCTCTTCACTCAAAACGATAGCAGAGGGGTGTTCCTCTTGGTTTGCCACAGACTCTCTCCTTGTGTTACGTTATAACAGTCCCGAACGCTTGCGAATTAGCCACTCCAAGCCGATAGGCAGAATAAAAAGAAGCAAAAACAGAGGTGCGTCCCATAGCTCAATCTCCTCTTCGTTGCTTACCTGTAGGCTGTTGTCGGTTAGCGATTTCGCCCAGTCCGAAAGTCGGTTTAGGGGGTAGTACTTGCCGCCTCCTGCGGACGCAATACGCTTTAGCATCGCCTCGTCCATCTCTGGTTTTTGGAGTTCTAGGGCGAGGCTCTCTACTACAAAACTGGTGGTCGCCTTTGCGTCGGGGATTTCGGGTGACTGGACGGTTATCTCGAACTTGCCCACTTGGGGCGGCACGTAGTCGGCGGTAAAGAGACCCGGTGCGTTAGGTGCGGCTTGAAGCACTATCTCCTTTGTCTCCCCGTTTCCTGCCTTCACTTTCGCCACAACGCGCTCTGCTTTTATGGGGCGATAGAAGCGATTGAGGAGGCGGGTGCTGAGTACCACCTTCTCCCCAAAGCGGTAGGCGTTTCTATCGGCGTTGAGTTGTACATAGCGGCTGTTGCCCGGTATCTCTTTGGGGGTGAGGGTACGAAATACCTGTCCCCAGTAGCGATAGAAGTGCCTATCTCCCACACGCCAACGCCAATGCCATGTACTATCTACCAGTTGTATGTAGCATTTTCCAGAGCCGTAGTTTTGGTATGCTACCAGCGGAAACTGCCCAAAGGAGTTGCTACGGTTTGGGTGAACGGCGAGAACGGTTGCACCGGGCTTTGCCTTCTCTGCCCCATACGCCCAGTACATCCCCTGTAGATTACCCCAAACCTGCTCGTTCGTAGAGGGGTTGTCTTCTAGTTCGAGGATGGGGCTACCTTTCCCTTCGGGGGTTCGTTGCCACTGGAACGGCTCTTCGGTTAGGACGGGGTTGGGAGTAGCCGATATGCTTACGGGAAGCACCGCTTCGAGGGGAGTACCGGCATACTCGTGCGGGGTGTGCTGTTCTCCTGCGATTACCAAGAGGCTCCCCCCCCTGTCCTCTACAAACCGATGGAGGGCATCGAGTTGTACTTGCGAGAACTGCGAACGAGGTACATCTCCCAAAATAACGATGTCGAAATCGAAGAGTGCCTTTTCGTCTTTGGGAAACTCCTTGATGGGGATGGTTCCTTCGGTGGTTTCGGGGCTAGAGAGCAGGAGGCAAGCGAACTCTAAACTTTTGTCGCGAAGAATCGCATTTTTGAGGTAGCGGTATTCGTAGCGCGGTTCGCCCTCTACATAGAGTACCCGCAACTTTTTGCCCACTACCGACTGCATAAAGGTTCGGCGGTTGTTCTGCTTGGTGATTTCGTCGGGCTGAGTGGATACCGATACGCTGTACTCAAAACGCCCTGCGTCTACGGGTACATAGACGAACTTAACCTCTTGTTTGCGGTCATCTGCCCCCCAACGTACTGTCTGCTTCTGGAGTACGGTAGTTCCGCGCTGTAGTGTTACCTCCGCCGTCTTCCCCGCATATCCCCGTTGAGAGAGGGCGGCATAGACCGCTACGGTGTTGTTGGTGCGTACTACATCATCGGCAAGAACGCTAAGGAGGGCGATGTCTTTGGTGGGGGTGGGGTCGCCAATCCCCGACGTACTGACAGGGGCGGGTATCTGCTTTGCGATGTTGGCGGAGAGTAGGGGGTCTTCGCCCAGATTGTTTGCACCGTCGCTAATAACAAGTGCTCCCGCTATGGGTTGCCCGGTGCTTTCGTCCAGCCCTTTGCGGAGTGCTTCACCTATCTGTGTAGAGTCGCCGCCTTGTGTATCGGGGGAAACTTGTAAGGGATGGCTGGCGAACTCTTTGGGGTTTGCGGGTAGGGGAACGGCTTTGGCTTGTGAGGCGAAGGTGTAAGCCTTAATTTGAAAACTTTTGCTGAGAGTCTCTAGGATATGAGACTGATTGACTGCCGCGTTTAGCCGCTCAATTCGGGTTGCTTGGCGTACCGCCTGTTGAGAGAGGGCGGTTGCCTCCGACTCTATCTGTACCCGTGTATTGGGTAGTCTTCTATCGGACTTGTTCATACTCTCGGAGGTATCGAAGAAGACAAGAACACGGGAACGAATCTGGTCGGAGTGCCGAATACGTAGGGTAGGCTGTGCGAGTAGTAGAAATAGGGAGGCAAACGCTATCATGCGGAGACCGAGCAGAAGCCCTTTGACCCAGTTTGCGGGGCGTTTGCCCTCTTTTCGATAGCAGTAGAGAAACCATGCGAACGCCCCCAACAGAATACCAAGCAGTAGCGGAAGGCTCCATCCTGTTGCAAAGGTGTAGCGCAGTTGCTCCACATTGTGGTTTGCACGGGACGGGATAGAGAGAAAACGCTCCCAAAACGCAAGGTTGTCTAGTGAGGTGGAGAGGTTCATGCCCGACCTGTGCGACTCGTTTCTAGTTGGGTTTTTGGTGAGACGCATTTAGAGCGTAGTGAGTTACGCTTTTATGTGCGGCAAGGGGTCTTTTGATACCTATTCTTCAAGAACGTGCCAAGTACCTGCTTGTGCGAGCGTTTCTAGTGCTTCCCCTGCTACGCGGTGTACCGTCCACTCGTCCATTGGCTCCGCCCCAAGACTGTGGTAGAACTTGAGGGCGGGTTCATTCCAGTCGAGTACCGTCCACTCGAAGCGGGCGCAACCGCGCTCTTTGGCAAGCCGCGCCAAGTAGAGGAGGAGTACCTTCCCGATACCTTTGCCCCTCCATTCGGGTTTTACAAAGAGGTCTTCTAGGTAGAGACCGGGGCGCCCCATAAACGTAGAGAAGTTATGGAAGAACACTACAAACGCGACAGGCTCTCCTGCCCACTCGCCTATCAGAACCTCTGCGCTCGGCTTTTCGCCAAAGAGAGTTTGGGTCAGCGTCTCTTCTGTTGCAACGACCTCATGGAGTAGCCGCTCGTAATCGGCAATGCCTCTAATGAAATCGAGGATGAGCGGTACATCTTGCAGGGTGGTGGAGCGAATGGTGAAGTCGGGGAGAGAGGTCGCGATTCTCATGCTAGAATAGGTCTTTCTGTTTTGTGGTTAAAGTTGAATGTGAGGTTTACATAGTACCCCAGACGTATCGAAAAGGTACGGTTTTTTGGGGTACACTCCCTTTTGTAATTAAACTTTGGGGGAGGAGACTACGGTGGATATAGACCCTATGGAGATGGTGGAGCAGGATAACGATAAGAGTAAGCATCGCCTGAACAGTTGGGTGGCGATAATGGTAGCGGTACTGGCGACCTTTATTGGGATATGTAAGGTGAAGGACGATAACATCGTTCAGCAGATGCAACAAGACCAAGCGAAGTCGGTAGATGCGTGGGCGTGGTATCAGGCGAAGAAGACGCGCCTTCAGTTCGCCGAAGCCACTGCCGACTCTCTGGAACTACAGTCCCTTTCTGCACCGGTAAACCTAAAACCCGCGTTTGAAAAGAAAATCGCGAAATATAAGGGGCAAGCCGATAAGCAGTCCAAAGAGTTAGATGAGATACAGGCGAAAGCAAAAGGCTACGACGATGACTACGATAAGTGGAACCTGCACGACGACCAGTTTGACCTGTCGGATGCGCTACTAGCGATTGCGATTTCATTGTTTGCAGTCACTTCGCTAACGCAGAAACGCTGGCTATTTGGGTTGGCTCTGGTTCCTACGTTTTTCGGGGTACTGTACGGCGTGGCTGGGCTGATGGGGTACGCCATACACTCTAATCTTGCGGCGAAACTGCTAGGGACGTAGCAGATGGATTAGAGGACAACCCTAGCCTCTAAGTCTACCCTTCTCACTAAAAGAGTTGACAAGAGTAGGGTTTTAGGATTCTATTGTTATATACTGCAAAGTGATTGCTTGTAGTGAGGTTAGCACTCACCCCACCCTAACCCTACCCCTTTACAAGGGGAGGGAATTTCGCCTCCGAAGCAAGGCTTTCACCCTCTCAAAACGAAGCAGAAAGAGGGGCATTGCAAGTCTCCCACTTGTTAAGGGGGAGATTTAGAGGGGGTGAGTGCCTCTCAGCAGAGTATCCCTTTCAACATGGAGGTATCGTCGTAGTTTGTATTCTCAAAACTCGCTATAGGGCAATCATTGCATAAAGCCCCTACCCTTCTCACTAAAAAGAGAGGGGTGGACTTTTAAGGTATTAGTCTGCGATGTCGGTGAAGACGGGCAGGTAGTCGCGCCACACGTCGTTTTTGCGCCCTGAAAGGTACTTGGTAATACTGATAAAGGGCGTATAGCGTGGGCGGCGCGGGGTGCGAAGCAACTTCATTCCCGTTTGGTAGAGGAGTTTGTCGCTCTTTTTGGTATTGCACCGTTTGCAGCAACAGACAAGGTTCTCCCACGTTGCGGGACCGCCCATTTTGCGGGGAACCACGTGGTCGATGGTCATGTCTTTGGTGATGATGCCGCAGTACTGGCAGGTGTAGTTGTCACGCGCAAAGATAGTACGGCGCGTGAGTTTCAGTTCGGGCAGTGGTCGCCGAACCTGTTTTCGTAACTTGACGACTGCGGGTACAATGGCTTCGCCGTAGAGGGTTTGCGCCCCCTCTGTTTCGTACTCGTGCAGGACATCGGCTTTGCCTAGATAGACAAGCACAATCGCACGTTTTGCCGGACAGACATTGAGTGGCTCATAATCGCTATTGAGTACTAAAACCTCTTGATTAATCACGCCGTACTCTCCCCTTTCTTGTGTGATGCTGTTTCCAAACGAACCCCGAAAACGAAAAACCGCTCTATGCCGACGGCACAGAGCGGGGTTAGAAGGCAGAGACCTGCACATGGAACACATGGTGCAAGTGTTGATGCTGATGGAAATGCGTCTGTAGCCGACGCTTCCACCGCATCTGAGAACCCGTTCTGGGCGCGAACGCAGAGGCAAACCTCTCTCGCAAGAGGCTTGTGCTGTGTAGCGCACTGAAGTTGTGGTCACGGTTTATGAACACGAAGCAGTTCCTTGTTGGTAAGGACATAAGTCCGAATCGTTACTGGTGAAAGTACCACCTGCTACTATCTGCATTGTAGCACTTTTTGCTCTTGAGCGTATATCTTCGCTTCCTCAAGTAGCATCTGTATCTGGTTGGGTTGGTAGTCGAGTGCTTTTAGCAGGTCATCTTCTGGAATACGTTCCCCGCTTTGGCTTCCATTCCAATGCCGTCTATACTCCGCAAAAGTGTGTGTTAGTTCCGAGAGGTCCTCGTCATCGGTATCTCTATACTGGTGAGCGGTCTCTATCAGCGTTCGGGTGTCGTAATCCGAAAGGTTATCGGTACCGGGGGTAGAGACCATCTGAACTTGAACGCCGTCTACCACTTTGAAGTGTTTTCGCCATGCGGTTAGGGTTTTCTCTTCGGCACAACCCTTGATAATATCGTAGGTTTGGCTCAAGACGGGCCCGTTTTTCATTGCGAATACGTCGTCGTCTACGATGGGGTCGCCTGTCTCTTGTAGGCTTTTACGGTTCGCTAGATAGAGTAGTTTGAGTAGCCTCATTCGACTCATTATTTGAGTCTCTGTTTCTGAGAACAGCACTCCTGTTGCCTCTATACACCTGTCTAAATCGAAGCCTACAAACACAGCACACACCACCGCTCAAACTGCAAGCAGTTTGTACTTATTGATATATAATTATACAAAGTTGTGAATCGCTTTGTCAAGGGGGAAAGCATTGTCATTTCCAACGCAATCCGCATTTGTTGCATCTGTTAGTCCGAAATAGACAAGCGCAAGTAACCCAAAGGAAGTAGCCGAGAGCACATAAAAGAGCAACACGCGCGAAGCCCTCTACCCAACGGAGGACAAAGTTCGGTAACCAACTGAGAACAAGGCATAGTATTTCCATCATCATAAATGCCATGCCAACCTCGCTCCATGTCGGCTTCATTGTCACGTCAAGTCCCTGACATCCTGGACATTCTGGAGGGGGTACGACTTCAGTAGGAGGTTTTCTTATACCACTCATTATAGGAACCTTTTACTGCTCTGTAGAAACCATGTATGAATTGGATATAGGCTATCTCTATTCTACCACAGAAACAAGGGGAACTTTCGTAAAGGCATTTTGCGTTGCTTACCTTAAAGGACGGTGAAACGGAGGAAAAAGTTGCAAGCCCACCCGAATAAAATTATACGGCACGGGTGCGCTCTGCCAAAATGTCCGTGAGGTGGCGCGAGTAGCCCAAAAAGTCGCCTAAACGGAACTCGATGTGTGGGTGACGCTTGCTTCCCGCTTCCAAGAGGGCAGGGAGGTCTTGCGCGACGTGGGTTCCGGTGTGGAGGAAGTAGGGGACAGCGCGAATCTCGGTGGCTCCCTGCGCGGCGCAGAGGTCTATGGCGGTGGGAATGTCGGGTTCGTTACACTCCAGAAAGCCGACCTGTACAATGGGAAAAGTGTTTCTTTCCCGAACTCGCTCTACAACGCGAAACATCTCTTCGTTTGCGGTAAGGCGTGGGCTTCCGTGTACCAGTATGAGTATCGCGGCTTTAGACATTCGTTGTTACCTCCTCGAAGGTTTTTATTCCTTTGGGGCAGGCTGTAGTAGCGAAGAGGGGACATTCAGCGGATGCACGGCAGAACGCGGTGGCTTCTGCCTCCGCCGCCCCCCAAAACTCTGCGGTTCGTGCCTCCTCTGCGGCGGTGATAAGCGCGTCTGCAAGGCGTTCATCAAAGCCGATAGCGGGGGCGATGGTAAAGGAGAGAGCAGGAAAGAGCCGTTGTGCCTCCTCTACCGCTTTGGGGAGGTCTATCGTAACGAACTTTCCCGGTACCAAAAAGTAGGGGGTTACTGTGATGTGGGTCGCGCCCTGCTCGCTACACCGCTCTACGGCTTGCAGGAAGGGCGGCTCGCTATAGTTGAGGTAGCCCACCTCTACAATGGGGGCTACCTTCATAGCGCGGAGGCGTTGCGCGTGTTTTAAGAGCGACTGCCC
>OMJJ01000125.1 GCA_900299305.1 bacterium
AGCAGTACCTCCCGCATCGCCTCTCGGCGGTTGGGAGGATCCATCTGGTAGGTACGCCTATCTCCAAACTGCGGTGTGCTTCCGGCGGCGGTTCGGAAAGGACCATAGAAGCCGCTTGCGAACTTGGCACTGTACGCCATAATGGGCAGATGCTCAAACCCGGTATCGTCTAACGCTTCGCGAATTACCCCCACCCGTCCATCCATCATATCAGAGGGGGCGATGATGTCTGCACCTGCCTCTGCATAACAGACAGCGGAACGCGCCAAAAGTTCCAAAGTAATATCGTTATTTACGTCCGAATTTTCGATAATCCCGCAATGCCCGTGATCGGTGTACTCGCACATACAGACATCGGCGGTAAGAAGCACCGAATCGCCGAACCGTTTTTTGAGGGCGCGTAGGGCTGTGGGAACGATTCCGTCGGGGGAGTAACCCTCACTTCCTTTGTCGTCTTTGTGGTTGGGAATCCCAAAGAGCATAATCGCCGGTATTTCGAGTTCGGCTACCTCTTCTACGGCACGGCACAGATCGTCTACGGTATATCGAAAGATGCCGGGCATAGAGGCGATGGGGCTACTCTCTGCCTCCTCTGTAACGAACATAGGGTAGAGGAGGTCGTCTTTGGTAACGGTAGTCTCTCGCACGAGGCGGCGCAAGGTAGGCGTTCGGCGAAGACGACGCGGACGATAGAGTAGATCACGCATGAACCGCCTCCTTTGTAAAGTGCGCCTCTATCGCACCCACCAATCCCGGAATGGTATGCTCTTCTGCTACGATATGTGGCTCCAACCCAAACTCACGGGCGGTATTGGCGGTTATGGGCCCAATCGCGACGATAAGGGTTCCTTTTAGATAGGTTGCTACCTCTGCGGGTGCATTGGGCGAGAGGGCTTGCACAAAGTTCTTCACGGTAGACGAGGAGGTGAAGGTTATCACATCTATCTCGCCGTTTTGGAACTCGGTTTGGAGTGCCTCCGCGCCTTCTGTATCCATTACCGTCTGGTATGCCGCGATAACGTCTACGGTTGCCCCCTGTTCGCGCAGTTCTTCCGGTAGTATTGCGCGTGCCTCTTGTGCGCGGGGGAGCAGGATGCGCTTTCCCGCTAAATCGGTTTCGGGGAATTCTTGCAAAATAGCCTCCGCGACTGCCTCGGTGGGAACGAAGTCGGCGCGTAGCCCCAGATGTTCTTTGAGGGCAAGGGCAGTAGCGGGACCAATCGCCGCGATTTTTGCAGAGGCGAAAGCACGTGCATCTAGCCCCAGTACCTCTAATCTACTGGCAAGCACGGGAACGGTGTTGGCACTGGTGAGTATCACCCAATCATACTCACTTAGGTGCTTGAGAGCGGTGTCTAGCTCTTGCGTCTCTTCTAGGGGGCGAATCTGTATTACAGGCAACTCGATGGGGTCTGCCCCTTTAGAGCGTAACAGGTCGCTTAGTCCGCTTGCTTGCTCTCTGGCACGGGTTACTACAATGCGTTTGCCGAAAAGGGGACGCTGTTCTAGGTTATCGAACCATTGAAGCGTGGTGCGTAGATTGACGACCTCGCCCACAATGCAGACGGCGGGGGGCTTTAGGTTTGCGGCTCGTACCTTCTCCACAATGTCCGCAAGGGTTCCCACCAGCACTTTTTGGCGTGACCACGTACCCCACTGCACCAGTGCGACGGGGGTTTCGGGGGCGCGTCCGTTCTCTTGAAGGCGTTGTGCAATGTCGGGAAGTGCCTCTACCCCCATGAGGAAGATAAGGGTGTCTGCGGCGTGCGCGATTTTGTTCCACTGCCTTCTCTGTTCGGCGGCTCCTGCGGTGCGCGTTCCCGATTCGCGGGAGTCGTCGCGCTCATGCCCCGTAACGATACTAAAAGACGAAGCGGCATCGCGGTGCGTGACAGGGATTCCCGCATAGGCAGGGGCGGCGATAGCGGAGGTTACGCCCGGCACAATCTCGAAGGGGATTCCGTTCTCTTTGCAGATTTCTGCCTCCTCACCTCCTCGTCCAAACACAAAGGGGTCGCCCCCTTTCAGGCGTACCACCGATTTACCCTGCTTCGCCCGCTCTACCAGTAGCGCGTTGATGTCGGGCTGTTTCATAGAGTGGTGTGCGCTTGCTTTGCCCACATAGACCTTTTCTACGTTTGGGGCGAGGTAAGAGAGCAGGGAGGGGTGCGCGAGGCGGTCATAGATAACCACCTCTGCGGTCTTTAGCAGTTCCATTCCGCGCAGAGTAATCAGTTTTGGGTCGCCGGGTCCTGCGCCCACAAGGTATACCGTTCCTGTCTTCAAAATTCTAATTTTAACTCCTCTTCCGGTATTTCCGGTAGTCTCCATTCGATAGGTGCTTGCCCCCGCTCCAAGAGCAGAGCGTTCACCTGTGAAAAGTGTTTGCACCCCAAAAAGCCCCTGTGTGCCGAGAGGGGAGAGGGGTGCGCGGCAGTCAAACGGATGTGCCGACTATGTAGCCCTTGCGCCGCTTTCTGTGCGGGGGAACCCCATAGCAGAAAGATAACCGGCTCCTCTTTGTGGTTTACGGCGTTGAGTATGGCGGCGGTAAACGTCTCCCAACCTCGCTTACGGTGCGACAGTGGCTCATGGGCGCGAACCGTGAGAACCGTGTTCAGCATAAGAACGCCCTGCATTGCCCAGTGCGCTAGGTAGCCGTGCTTTGCTAGGGGTATTTCGACATCGGCTTGCAACTCTTTATAGATATTTACGAGAGAGGGGGGCGTTTTTACGCCCGGCAACACCGAGAAGCAAAGCCCGTGCGCTTGCCCCTTATCGTGATAAGGGTCTTGCCCCAAGATAACCACACGCACCTGCTCGTAAGGGGTGTAATCGAGAGCCGAAAACACCCTCTCTTCTTTGGGGAAGACGGTGTACTGACTACGTTCGGCATCGACAAACTCGCTAAGTGTCTGAAAGTAGGGCTTTTCGGTTTCGCTCTGCAAAAGAGAGTACCAAGTGCCTTTGAAATCGGTTTTCATCGTGCTTACAGCCCAACAATTACGGTGTCTTGCCGCTCGGTCTCTGTTGCTTGGGGGTAGTCTAGGGTGTAGTGTAACCCTCTACTCTCGTGGCGGCAGAGCGCAGAGCGCACGATAAGATGTGCCACCTGCGCGATATTGCGAAGTTCGTACTCTTCTACTGTGCTGTACTCCAAAGAACGCAGGCTCTTTAGATAGAACTGCAAGTACTGCGATACCGCTTCCAGTTCGGCAGTAGTACGCACGATACCCACATAGTGCTGCATGGCATGGCGGATACTGTGGGTTATCTCGCTTACTAGCTTCTCGGAGAGCGGTGTGGGTACTTCTATCGTCTCCGACTCAGGGGGGAGTTGCGCGGGGGTATAGCCGACAGGGAGGGGGGTATTGGCATGGGCAAGCGTGTGGTTCGCGGCACGGTAGGCGAACACCATCGCCTCTAAAAGCGAGTTGGAGGCGAGACGGTTTGCGCCGTGTACACCCGTACAAGCCACCTCTCCCGCCGCATAGAGCCGTGCTAAGGGAGTGGCTCCATCAAGGTCGGTAACAACGCCTCCGCACTGGTAGTGCTGGGCAGGTACAACGGGGATAGGCTCTTGGGTGATGTCGATACCTACCTGCAAACAACGTTCGTAGATGGTGGGAAAGTGTTTTTTGACGCGCTCGGTTGGGATATGGGTCGCATCTAGGAAGACACAGGGGGCACCGCTGGATTTTATCTCTTGGACGATAGCCCTTGCCACAATGTCTCTGGGTGCAAGGTCGGCAAGCGGGTGGTAGCGCGTCATAAACGCCTCCCCACCTGCGTTGCGTAGTATCGCTCCTTCACCACGCATCGCTTCGGTTATCAGGAAGGCGCGTGCTTTGGGGTGGTAGAGTGTGGTAGGATGGAACTGCACGAACTCCATGTTTGCGATGGGGATACCTGCCCGATACGCCATTGCGATACCGTCGCCCGTTGCTACGAGAGGGTTGGTTGTGTGTTCGTATATCTGCCCACTGCCACCGGTAGCCAGCAGAGTGGCTTTTGCTTGGAAGGCGGTATACTCCCCTGTTTGCCCATTGAGCGCAACTGCCCCCGTGCAGATTCTGCCTTCTTGCGTCTCGCTTATGAGTAAATCGGTAACAAAAAAGTGTTCGATAACCTCGATTTGGGGGGTATGGCGCACCGCTTCCAGCAGGGTACGCTCACACTCCCAACCCGTATAGTCGGCAGTGTGTACGATACGGTTGCGGGAGTGACCCCCTTCACGTCCTAAAGAGAGTACGGAACTGCCATCGGGTTCGGTTTGAGTATCGAAACTCGCCCCTAGTTCGATAAGTTCCTGAATACGCTCAGGTCCTTCTGTTACCAGAACCTCTACCGCGTCCTCATGGCAAAGCCCCGCCCCCGCGATAAGGGTATCTTGCTTATGCAACTCAAACGAGTCGTTATCGGCAAGCACCCCCGCGATACCGCCTTGCGCCCAACTGCTGTTGGCATCCGTGCGCTTGCGTTTGGTAAGGAGAGTCACTTTTCCAAATTTCGCCATTTTCAGCGCGTAGGTTAGCCCTGCTAATCCGCTTCCAATAACGAGATAATCTGTTGGCACAACGTCCATCGTGTGCGGCTATCCTTTTGGGACAGTGCCTCCTGACATCTCTAAGAGACGCTCGGCAAGCCGTGTTCCCAACTTCTCCGAATCGTGAATCGAACCCTCTTCTTGTGCTTTTCGCACTATTGAACCATCTACATCTGCTAGTATACCTGTGATATAGAGTTCTTCGTTCACAATTTGTGCATACGCCCCTGCTGGAACGCTACATCCTGCCTCTAGGCGACGTAGGAAGGCGCGTTCGGCACTCACCGCAATCGCGGTTTCAGAGTGGTGTAGGGGGGCAAGGAGGCTTGCCGTCTTTTTATCGTCGATGCGGGTTTCGAGTGCGAGCGCGCCCTGCCCGACTGCTGGCAAACAGAGGTTTACGGGTAGGTGTTCGGTTATCTTTTGGCTCAAGCCTAGCCGATTTAGCCCTGCGACAGCAAGGACTATCGCGCTATAGTCGCCTTGTTCCAGTTTGCTAAGGCGAGTATCGAGGTTGCCGCGTAGCTCTTGTACTACAAGGTCGGGGCGAAACGCCTTAATTTGAGACTTGCGGCGGAGACTACTGGTTCCTATCACCGCATGAATCGGGAGCATGGCAAGCGGTAGTCCACTGCTAGAGACGAGCGCGTCTCGTGGGTCTTCCCGCTTTGGGATACAGGCGATATGTAGCCCTTCGGGGAGTTCACTGGGCATATCTTTTAGGCTATGCACTCCCAAGTCGATTTCGCCTTCCAAAAGAGCCTGCTCTATCTCTTTCACAAACATTCCTTTGGTTCCCACTTGGTTAAAGGGGACGTTTTGCTGTGCGTCGCCGCTGGTTTTCAGTATCGTAATCTGAATAATAAGTTCAGGGTAGAGGTTTTGTAGCGCGGTGACAATGGTGTCGGTCTGTGTGCGTGCCAAAACACTGCCGCGAGTGCCGATGCGTATTTTCTGTTTCGAGTAATCCAATGTGTTACGTGTCCTATGATTTCTATTCAGTTTTGAAAAACGACTTGGGGTTCACCCCCTCTAAATCTCCCCCTTAAAAACAAGGGGAGGCTTGCAGTGCACCCTTTCCTACTCAGTTTTTGAGAACAAGAAAACCTTTTGTTGCTAGCGCATTGGTCTTTCCCCTTGCGAAGGGGAAAGGTTGGAAAGGGGTTAAAAACCTGACTACGAGCAACCCCTCTCAAATTACGAAAAGAGCAAGGTTGGAAAGGGGTGAACGTGCTTAGGTTCCAAGCCGTTACCTCTAAGACTAGGGGTAACGGCTGAATGTTCCTTATGGGTGTATTTCGGAGGGGTGGGGTTATTTCCTTTTGCGAAGTACGGTGAAGGTCAAATCAGCGCGGTTGCGGCTTACCACAATCAGGGGGTCGTAGCGATAGGGGCGGCGGGTGTCCCACAACCCTGCCCTTTCGATAGCACGCTCTGCATCGTCTCGCCGCCCCGGTTTCTGTTGGTCGGAGGCGTAGGCGATAACACTGATGGTCTGGTCGTCCAACGGAAACTTTTTATCCACTTCAAACGAGGCTTCGTAGCGATCACCACCTACAGGCTTTAATTCCCACATCTGCCCCGTTCTGTCGTGCCGTGCTACCACCGTCATAAAGACCTCTGGGGCGGGAGGGGTAGGGATTTTGACCACGATTTTGACGGTCTGCCCTACTTCGGCAAGGCTAGGCAGAATACGCCCCGCCACCACCGTAAGGTAGTCGGACTGTGCTTTGGATGCCCCTTCGCCTTCTACGGGGGCAAGGGTAACGGGGTCAAGCCACGCCGCAGTGGTGCGCGTTTCGCGTTTTCCCGCTTTTAGGGTCTCCTGTTGCATCCAGTAGACTCGCGCAATACCCACAAGGTCTTGGCTGTTATCTCCAATGACCTTTATCATCAGGTTGCCGGGCTGTTTGCGCTCTTCGTAGAGGTTGGGCTTAGGTTCAGGAGCTTTTAGGCGAAAGAGAACTTGGTCTGCCACTACCCCCCCTGCCGAGATGGCTCCACGCTGAACAGGGTTCAGTACCCCAGCGGCTTGGCTAGAGGTAACGGCTTGCACTCCTGCCCTTAGTGGATTGTTTACAAAGTTGCTTGCCCCCCCTACAAAGCGCGTCACCGTTCCAAACACCTGAGAGAGAAAGCCCTTAGACTTTTTGTCGAGGTGCATTACGTTGCGGGGAACGGCAAGGGCGTACTCACCAAACTCATCGGTGTTGGCGTAGTCGATAACTTTGTTATTATCGTCATACACCGCGACGTAGGCGTTCTTTACGGGCTTACCGCTCTTATCCAGCACCTTCCCGGTTGCCCAGATATAGTCTTCGGCGGCGTGTGCGGGGAGAGTAGCACAGAGCAGGGTACTCAGTGCTACTAGGGCGATAGCAGGGCGAATCAGTTTGTGAAGAGGGTGTACCATAGACTAGCTACTGCCTTTCTTCGAGCGCAGTTCGGCGGGTAACGCAGGG
>OMJJ01000126.1 GCA_900299305.1 bacterium
AACGGAATGCCTTGGGACTGTCACGTATTTCAGCACGAAATCTATCAGATGCTCGTCCCAGAGGTAGACAGAATTATCTATCATCTGATAACCGACCTCGAAGAGCGTGGACTTCTCGATAAAACTCTGGTGGTAATGATGGGCGAGTTTGGGCGTACCCCATGGCTAAACACCAGCCGAGGACGCGATCACTACCCCGATGCGTGGAGCCTTGCAATGGCAGGAGCCGGAATTAAGAAAGGTGTGGTCGTTGGGGCAACCGATAAAGACGGGGTGGACGTAGTAGAGAAACCTTTCAATGAGAAAAACCTGTTTGCTACCATCTTTACGGCACTCGGAATAGACCCCTACACGGAGTACGACGCGCCCGATATTGCTACCTTCTATCGCGTGGAAGACCACGCCCAACCTATTCGGGAGATACTCGCATGAGTACCATACAGACACCTACACCCCAAAAAACGGAAACCCGACTCGTTCCTGCAAAAGCCCTAAAACTGCCCACCGCCGTCTTTGCGGTAGACGCACATCCCGACGGTAAGCACCTTTTCGCCGCCTGTTTCGATGGTGGAGTGTATGAGGTCGCCCTCGATTCGGGAGAGCATAAGCTACTAGGGAAGCACACCAGTTACGCCAGCGGAGTGCAGTACTCTCCCACACAAGACAGGCTTGTTTCGGCAGGGTACGATGGCTCTCTGAACTGGTTTTCCCCCAAAGAGGGGAAGCAGATACGTTCGATAGAGGCGCATAAGTTCTGGTCTTGGAAGATGCGCGTCTCTCCCGATGAAAAGTTGGTTGCGAGTGTAACGGGGCAGTACTTAGCAGGGGGCTACAAGTACGAACCGCTTGCAGAGCGGGAGCCGAGTGTAAAGGTCTTTGATGCCGAGACTGGAAAACTGCGCCGCGCCTTCCCCCACATCCCCCCAACCCTCTCCGTCGCTTTCAGCCCAGATAGCCGCTATCTTGCCGCCGCAAACATGATGGGAGAGATACGTGTGTGGGATATGACCAACGGCAAGCAGGTCGCGGTATGCACTACTCCCGATTTCACCAGTTGGGGCATTATCAAAAGTCACCACTACTTAGGCGGTATCTTCGATATGACTTTTAGCCCCGACGGACATGAGATTCTGGTGTGCGGTATGGGTCCCATGATAGACCCCATGGCAGGGAATGGAAAACAGACGTGGCAACGCTTCGCTTGGACAGAAACCCCAACCCGTAAACTCTCGGAGATACGCGACACCGAGGCGGGTACGGGCTTGATGGAGACGGTGCGCTTTCACCCACAGGGTAAGGTGTTTATTATGGCGGGGCGGCTTGCACAAGGGAAGTGGAACGTCGCGCTCTTCGATACCGCCTCCGGTCATCTGCTCCACTCTCTGGATACCAAAATGCGTGTCACCTCCTCCACATGGTTAAACGGCGGGGCGCAACTGGTACTAGCGGGAGCAACCTCACAAGAGAGAGCAAAGGACGGACGTTGCCCCGATTTCGGGCATCTGCGCGTGTACGATGTAAAGGAGTTTTCCGTGCCGCTCTCGAATTAGAGGCAGACCCCTCTTCTGTTTACCCTAGAAGCGATACTCAACTTTGCAACCAAACTACTCACAACCGGACACCTCAAATACTACCCTTAACCAGAGGGTAGACGTGATTTTGCCAGCAGGTGGGCGTATTTCGGGTGAGTTTGCGAAGTTGGCAGGAGTGGAGAGCAAAGCCCTCATTACATGGCAGGGCAAAACGATACTAGAGCGCACTATCGAGGTTTTTCGGGAGATAGAGGGAGTGAACCGCGTCGCCGTTATCGGGGGGGACGAGGTGTTGGAGAGGGCACGGGCTTACGATACAGAGGGCGTACTACGCGAAGGAAGTTCGGGACCAGAGAACATCTTTCGGGGGTTGGAGTGGCTTAGTAGCCAGCCGAACCCCGCTCCCAAAGTGGTAATCGCCACTACCGACTTACCGTTTTTGTCTCCTCAAGGGGTTGCTCACTTTCTGAACACCTGCCCCCAAGAGACCCATATCGGAGTACCTGTAGTACGTGGCGAGGTCTTCGATACACACTACCCCAACACGGTTGCGACCTATGTACCCCTAAAAGAGGGAAACTTTACGATTGGGTGCGTGTTTCAACTCTCTTCGGAGGCGTTGTTACGCGCTCGTCCACAAATCGAAAGGCTGTTTGAACTCCGAAAAAGCAACTTGGCACTGGCGAGAGCAGTGGGGCTAGGAACCATTCTCCGCCTGCTCACCAAGCAGTTGGCAGTAAAGCACCTCGAAGACCGATGCTACAAGATGGTGGGTTGCTCTGGCTCTGCGGTGATAGACGCGCCCCCCGAACTTGCCTACGACATCGACACACTGGAAGACTATCAAATCGCGCTAACCCACTTCGCAGAGCGGGAAAAGACCCCACAAAATCCCATCAAGAGAGAGACACACCGTCCATGACAACGCCTGCCGAACGCAACTACCCGCCTCAAACCCCTGCCTTCTATCTGCGCCTTAGCATCTACTGGTTTTCGCTCTCTCTGCTATGGGGTGGGATGATTTCGATTGTGATACAACACATTGTAGAGCGTATCTCTCCCGATAAGAAAGACCTCTATCTCGGTTGGACGCTGGCGATAGGCGCACTGGTCTCTACCGTTATCAGCATGATTATCGGAACCATTAGCGACCACTCCCGTTGGCGTATGGGGCGCAGACGACCCTATATCATTGTAGGAACCCTCTTCACGGTTCCCTGCCTTCTTTGGCTGGCGCAAATCGGTACATCCATACCCAATATAAGCCTTATTCCCCTTCTTATGATAGATTTCTGCCTCATTCAGTTTTGGACGAACATAGGAACCTCCCCCTACCAAGCCTTTGTTCCCGACCTAGTAAAAAAAGAGAATCAGGGGATGGCTTCTGCCTATATGGGAATGGGGAGCCTTATAGGGCAGTTGGGCGGCTTACTGGTGTGTGGTATTTTGATACAGAAGCCAAACGGAATCTGGACTATCTGCTGGATACTCTCGATTGGGCTGGTGTTGGCGATGCTGATGACGGTACTCACCGTAAAGGAGGAGTCGGCAGAAGAGAACCCTGCCCCCCAAATCTCTCCGTTACGTGCCGTTGTGGTCGCTTTTCAGATAAATCCTCGCGAACATCCCGATTTTTTCTGGCTTATCTCTTCGCGCTTCGTTATCAATATGGGGTTCTATACTGCTACCGAGTTCCTCTACTACTATACTCACGACACCCTACGCGCTCCCAATCCTGCCAATACGGTGCTTCAAATTATGGCAATAGCCACCGTGTCAGGGCTTGTGGGCAACTTCCCCGCAGGTATCTACGCCGATAGAATCTCTAAAAAGAAGATTGTCTATCTCTCTACCGCGATAACGGCGGTTGCGTGCCTCTGTTTTCTGCTCACCAGTAATATCAATGTCGCTTTGGCGACCTCCTTTATCTTTGGCGCGGGATTTGGGGCGTTTCAGGCAGTAGACTGGGCGTTAGCCACCAACCTTCTACCCGACTACGACGAGGCGAAGTTTATGGGGGTGTGGCACGCGGCGTTTACGGTTCCGCAGGTGGTTGCCCCAGTGGTCGGGGGTACAATAGCCTACCTCTTCAATGAAGGCGCACTGAAAGCGGCGGTTGCACCCTATGGAGCGGGGTTCGGCTACCGCGTCATTCTCTTTTTGGTGATACTCTATTTGGGGCTTGGGGCAATGGTGCTTCGCCCCGTCCGTGAGCGTCTACCTCAGAACATGGGAGACGCACAGGAGTAGCATGGTTACGCGCATTATCAGTGCTGTTATCGGCGCAATCGTTTTTCTTACGGTCTGCTTTTGTGGACAGATACCCTCTCTTATCGGTGTGACCGTTTTAGCGGCATTAGCGACATGGGAGTTCACACGTGGATACGCGAAGGCGTTTTCGCAACGCACCGAAACCGATCCTCCTGCCCCCAACCTCTCCGCCAATGCGCTAGTGGCATGGATAGGCTTGATATTTCCCCTCATCACCTACAACGCACTACGCACCCAACAGACTGCGACGACCAACCAGTTTGCCGTTTTGCTAGGTGTTCTTGTACTGGTGCTTGCACTACGGTTACGTAGGGCGTTCCGTTCGGAGGGAGTTTTGGGGCGTTTGAAAAACAGTTATGGAATCGTGGGCATGATGTACGTGGGAATGTTGTTTAGCAGTTTTACTCTACTACGCGCACTGCCGGGGCAGTTAACCCTCTCTCCTCTACCCGTGTTCGACCTTGCGGCATGGCTTATGCTGTTTACGGCGGCGAGCGTGTGGGCAACAGATACCTTTGCCTATTTTGTGGGAAAGAGGTTCGGGAAAACGCCCTTCGCTCCTAAAGTCTCCCCTGCAAAGACATGGGAGGGGTTTGTGGGCGGCTTTATAGGGGCGATTATCGTCGGGGTATTGTGCGCTAAGGGTATCGGTATCTCGCTACAGCATGGCGCGATAGTCGGGCTGATTGCGGGGATTTTTGGACCTTTGGGAGACCTCTTCGAGTCGGCTTTGAAGCGGGAACTCGCGCTCAAGGATTTCGGAAGCATTATGCCCGGTCATGGGGGGATTTTGGATAGATTCGATAGCCTTCTCTTCGTAACCCCGCTTATCTACCTCTACCTGCACTTTATCGCAAAAATCGGATAATCAAGTACCCTCCATTCCGCCAGAAACGCGCTCACCATTTCGTTTGCAAGCCACATCTCGTGTGGCAGTAGCAAATAGTTGCCACCTATTTTCCAAATAGTACAAATGTCTGCTTGTACCCCCCCCCCCCGTTTACTGCTATAATGCTGAATATGAAGACCTACTAATATTACCCATCACTGGAAGGCAACTTGCTTGCAATGTGTTGCCCTCTAATGAAGGTTGACCGCGTTTTGGAGATAGAGTATGCAGAGATATCGCTACCACTCAGAACTCAAAACCGTTATCTTGCTCTGCACTTTGGCAACATTGGGTTGCCAATCACAAGTCATGCCAGTTAAACAGGATACGCTTGGGGCTACTTCTATCGCACAAGGCAACCCTCAAAGTACTTCTAACCTTCTGCCAAATGGCGGCGCACTCCTCTTTCTCTGCACCTGTTCCCACTGTAGAGCCACCATTAAGGCACTAGAGCCGCTTCTGTCTGCACAACCCAAAATGCGCTCACAACTCATAGGGCTTACCAGTATGAACACTGCGGATAACCTCCGCTTTAGCCAAGAGACTCACGCCAGTTTTGTGTTCGCTACCGATGCTCTCAACACCATTCGAGAACGGTACAACGTATCGCAGTGTCCGCGTATGATTTGCCTCTCTAAGAGTGGGCGCGTTAAGTACGATAGCGGACTGGAGAGCAAACCGCTCTCGACTCCTACTCTGCAAAAAGCCTTACAAGCCGTACTCTCTAAGGAAGGGGAACAACCATGAAAGACCGACCCTTTGTGATTTCGTTTCTCTTCTTCCTAAGTGGAGCCGCTTCTTATCTGGGTACTTATGTTGCTTACCCTCACTATATCTCAATTCCCTACCCAAAAACCATTCCCAAGCGCGTTCCGGGACCTATCGACCCATCCCAACACCCTCCTATCCAAGTGGGAGTACGTCTGGAGAGGTTTCCGATAAGGCACTGGGCAGGTGCAACCTCTTTACTAGAGTGGAAACAGCCGCAGATACTGCTCTTTGTGAGCGGTTGCGGGGGCTGTACTAAGCCAGTACTAGAGGAGGCAGAGCGGATAGCACAGTCTCTTCCTGCCAAAGACATACTGGTTATCAGTCTGGGTTCGGCAGAGAGTGCGAAGGCGGTTGCCCCTCAGTTTCCGCATCTGGAGATACGAGTGGACGACAACAAAACGCTGTCTAAGCGTATCGGGGTTCACTTTCTACCTCAAGTGGTTCTGATAGGGGTGGGAGGTGTTGTGAAGTCTATTCAGCCCGACACACAGGACTGGCTAAGTGCGTTGCAAGGGGCAGAGAAGCAGATAGCCCAAGAGAGGGGGAGTTCGCGACCGTGAAACGAACACAAAGCGTGATTACTTGGGGTTTTTGTGTTCTGTTTTTGGTTGCAGGGGTGTTTGGTTGGGCGGGGATGTTATCTCGTTGGAAACTGGTACATCGGGCGCAAAAGCAACAAGACGACTGCATGGAACACCTGCGCTTGATAGGGAAGGCTCTTACACGTTATCAGGCAGAGCATGGTGGGCATCTACCGAAGGGCGCACTTACCACGCTTGTTCCCCGATACCTACCCGATACCAGCGTCTTTATCTGCCCAACGGTGCAGGGGCGTAGTGACCTCGCACCTGTGTTTATGCCCCCAAACGGGCAGATGCCTTTCCACTACATACACATCTATTTGGCGAGAGATTTCCCAGCCGCCTTGCAGATAAAAGGGGAGAAAGCCCCTGTGGTGGGCTGTGTGTTTCATACTTACGAGGCGGTGAATGGGCTAACGTATCTCATCTTGCGTAAAGATGGGGAGGTAGAAGCGGTTCCTGCGAACAAGGGACCGGATCTATCGGTTTACTGACCCTACGGGGTCTATTTTGAAAAGGAGAAGACCATGTTTTCACGTTTTCGTACCCTTGCAGGGCTTCTGGCCATTGCAACTATCGCTATCGCTGTGCCAACCATCAGTAAGGCGCAAACCGTAGTCCCGTGTGCTACTACTTTTTCTGGAACAACCTGCTATACAGGATACGTAATGCCTGATGCTATCTTCGACAATACACCTTGCAAGAGCGGTGCTACTTACGGTGTCATCTATCGTGAAGCAGCGAACGCTTTATTGAAGGGGCAAGGATGCTATTCTGCTGTCGGGAACTGTATTTGCCATTAAAAGCAGATTTGGCACCCTCAAGCGGATTGGTGAGCAAAGTTTTAATCCAATCCGCTTGAGAATAGGAAAAATCACTCCATGCCTACAGCCAATAACACCCACTCCCCTATACCACAACGCAACTTGAGACCCAAAGATGTCGTTTTTTTTATTTTCGTATTGGCATTAATATGGTTGGCGTACCAGTACCTGCCTACGTTGTGGTCTCGCACTACTCAGAAGGCACGAGAGATGCGTGGA
The DNA here is from genome assembly GCA_900299305.1 of bacterium. Lineage (GTDB taxonomy): Bacteria > Armatimonadota > Chthonomonadetes > Chthonomonadales > Chthonomonadaceae > CAIJLM01. The sequence continues at coordinate 7,088 of OMJJ01000126.1, forward strand.
GAGGTGGTTACCTTCAAGCGAACAACACCTTCTTTTAACGAAATGTTACACCAGGGAGGGGCTTTCCCTTCATTACTTGGCTCTGCGGATGCAGGGCTACGAAGTAAAGGGCATGGCGGAGTTCCCGGAAGTATTCTCTGGCAAAAGGAGACCCCATTGCCTTATGCCATGTCCCCCACCGTCGGCCCTAATGAACGTGTTTTAATACCTTGTTATGCGAACATTGAGGGAAATAAGGGGCAGAGTTTTGTCGCCTACAATGCACAAGGTACTTTGCTGTGGCAAATGCCTTTGGAAAATATCGGTGCTTCCCAATGTTGGCTAGAAAACGGTTGTTCACTATTGGTGGGTACCACACAACCTATATACAACGTGACTGAATACGCCAGTACCTCTCTTGTTATGGTCAATCCAGATGGCAAAGAGATGTGGAGATGGAATCGCTCCTCATTGGGAAGCGGTCTCATCAATGATTTGCAGACAACATCAGAGGGACAAGTGTTGCTTAATGATAGAATGGAGCATCTATTCTCGTGGAAAAGTAATGGAGAAACTCTGTGGCAGAATCCGCTTCCTGTAAAATCCAGTATTGTAAATCTTGCGAGCGATGCTCAGGGGCACATTTTTAGTGCTTGTCGGGGTGGAAATGGTGATGCCCTCTATTGCCTAAATAAAGAGGGGAAAACTCTTTGGAAGCAGGAACAGGTGAAAATCGCTTCACGAGGAGTTGTAGGAGACGATGGAAACTTGCGCGTCGTTACTAAAGACAGGCAAGGAACAAGGATACAGTATTCTCTGCTTTGCTTAAACCCATCTGGGGAGGAATTATGGCACTCCCAACCACTGGACATAGATGGAGATAGTACCCAAAATATAGTAGTTATTGCCCTATCTAATGCAGGAAAGACTATCCTTTTGGGGATAAGAGAGATACTTTGCCTAGACAAAAAAGGGAATGTTCTCTGGAAGGAGCCACTCCCAAACTCACTCAATAACCTTCTTAACCTCTGGTATGGGATGGTAGTCTCTTCGGATGGCTACATCTACGTAGACACCTCGCGTGGTATCTATACGCTGGCTCCTAATGGGCATACACTTGATATTATCTCTATACCCGGTTACCACATTACAGGAATGGCTTTAGGAGATAAGAGACTCTACCTCACTGCCTTTGATACCTCCTCTTCCCCTGTTAAAGGGCATCTTATTGCTTATGAACTAAAACCGCCTACCAATTAACCAAAACAGGTCAATCCCTACGCCCGTTTGAACTGTTTGTCCAACTCCTTAAAGGAGATAGTGACCACAATCGGGCGACCATGGGGGCAGAGGTAGGGGTTTTCTGTCTCGGCAAGTTGTTCTAGTAGCCCCCGCATCTCCTCCATGCCAAGCGGGTCGCCTGCTTTTACCGCCATCTTACAGGCGTTGGTAATCGTTACATGGTCTTGTAGTACCAAAAGCCTTCGAGATACGCTCTGGTTCACCAGTTCGTCCACCATATCCCTTAAAATCTGCTCGTAGGGCTTATTGACCAGTACGGCGGGTATCGCTCGTACCACAAAACTCTCTCCTCCAAAGGGGGCAATCTCCCAACCGCTCTTCGCAAAACTCTCGATATGCTCTGTAAGCAGAAGAGCCTCCCGCTTTCCCAAATTGAGGGTAAGAGGAAGCACCAACCTCTGCACAGGAATCCCGTTAGACATCCGCTTCACGGTGAGGCGTTCGTACAACACCCTTTCGTGAGCGACGTGCTGGTCTATCACGGCGACACCGTTTGGGGTGAGCGCGATGATATAGGTGTTTCGTGCTTGCCCTAGCACCTGAAACTCGCGCAGTTGCTCGGCGAAGGGCTTGGGGCGCGGGCGAACCTCCAAAGCCTCCTCCTGCTCTTCAAAGGGGTCGTGCGTAGGGCTAACCTCTTGCGGTTGCAGAGCGGGGTGCGGCGGGGTCTCTAGGGGGGAGAAGCCCTCTATTACTGCGTCTACCATCTCGCTAAAGGCGGCGCGGTTTTGTGGTTGAGTTGGCGATGCGGGTGAGGCGGTTGCGTAGGACGGCATACTACTCCGCTCTGAGGGCAAAGTGAGTTGGAACTGGCGGGGCGGTTGTGCCTCTAAAGAGGTGGTTTCGGCAGGAGTAGGCGGGATAATGGTAGTACGCGCAGAGGGTACAATGCCGTAAGCAAGAAGTGCCTGTTTAACGGCTTGGCTAATAGCGTGGTGTACTTCACCATCGCGTGTAAACTTAACCTCTGTTTTGGTAGGATGCACGTTTACATCCACCATATCAGGGTGAATATCTACAAAGATAACCCCTATAGGATAGCGGCTCTCCGGCGTAAGTGAGCGGAACGCCTCTTCGAGCGCATGACCTAGTAGGCGGCTTTTGATAGGTCGGCGGTTTACAAAAAACAGTTCGTGAGAGCGTCCGGGACGGGTGAGGTCGGGAGTAGCGATAAAGCCCATCACACGCAAATCTCCCGATTCGTGTTCTATGGGGATAAGTTTACGCGCAATATCGCGGCTCCAGACGGCGGCAATCGCGGCGAGATAGTCCCCTGTTCCGGGTGTGGCAAGCGTCTCTATGCTCCCGTGTCGGATACGAAACGCGATGCCGGGGTTCGCAATAGCAAGGTGTCCTATCATCTCTACACAGCGGGAGAGTTCGGAGGGGGTGCTTTTTAGGAACTTGAGACGGGCGGGAGTGTTGAAAAAGAGGTCGCACACCTCCATAGTGGTTCCGTTACGCACTGCAACCTCAGAGACACTCTCTACCTCTCCACCCTTGAGGACGATTTCGGTTCCGCTCTCCTCGTCGTTGGGCTTTGTAGTCAGGGTGAACTTGGAGACAGAGGCGATAGAGGGCAGTGCCTCTCCGCGAAACCCCATAGTACGAATCGCGAAGAGGTCGTCTGCGGTACGGATTTTACTGGTAGCATGGCGTTGGAGGCAGAGAACGCTATCCGCCCGTGTCATGCCGATACCGTTATCGGTAACGGCAATTCGTTTTTTGCCGCCCTCTTCTAGCACTACCGTTATCTGGGTGGCGTTTGCATCTATGGCGTTCTCTACCAACTCTTTAACGGCGGAGGCGGGACGCTCTACCACCTCTCCTGCCGCTATCTGGTTCGCAGTATTATCGTCTAGTATCAGGATTCGGTTGACTGCCATCTACGCTTTCACATTCAAGAGGCTACACGCCTGTTCGTAGCCGTCAGCACGTTTGCCGTATTCGCTGGCGGTCACTCTGGCGAGAGCGGTAAGATGTTCCCAACGGTACGCTTTTCGGGTACGCCCAAACTCCTCAGATACAGTACGGTAGTACTTTTCTGCGTGTAACGCCCCGTCTTCGCTGGTAGCGTAGCGCAGAAGCATATCGAATACCGGGCGAGCGGGGTATCCCATCTCCCCATACTGAGCAACCACTGCGGCGGCGTGTGCCTGATGGTTCTCACGAATCGCGATTTCCAGTTCTTGCAGTAGCCCTTTGGGGTCTTGTGCTTTTACTTGGGCTTTGTGTTCGCCAAAAGGATAGGCGGGGAGGTTTTTCCAGTCGCGCCCTGTTGGTGCGAGTAGGTGATACCCGCCGACAATTAGCCCCGTAATAGCGTTGTAGGGTTGGCTTGCCTTTGCCATATTGCGCCAAGCGTTCATAGAGTCGGAGGCGTGAACCCCATACGAATCGCCGTGTACGCTTCCGATAGGTTTGCCGGGGTACGCCTGTGTCCGTCCGGGGTCGCGCAGTACCTGCTGGGTTGCCCCAAGCGAAAGTGCCTCCCCAATAGCCGTAAGCGAAAAGCCCTCCGAGAGAGCCGCCGCGACCATCTCTGCCGCCTGTGCAGGGGTAGAACTGAGCAGAGCATTCGAGAAAGAGCGAACCCAACTATCCTCTGCGCTACGTGTACCGGGCGTTCTTTCGGCAAGGTGATACTGGTCGATAAGTTTGGGAAGTAGGGCGCGAATACCCGATTCGGGATACCCGTGTGCAAGACGGCTCTTCTCTACCCCAACACAGTACCGTACCGATTGGCGCAGAGTGGTGTGTGCGTACTCTTTACCCGTCAAGCCCAACAAATCCCAAGCACGGTAGGCGAGCACTACACGGTGTACGTCGGTTTCGTCCTGCACCATTGCCTGTAAGTCGTTGTACGCCTCGTTAGGGGAGTGCATCACCATCCCGGCAAACAGCCCCTCGGCGGTATCCATGTCTCTCTTTCGCATCGCCTCTCGTAGCGTAGTACGCCGCTCTTTGGGAGCGGGTAGGGGTTGCGCCTCAATGGGGTGTAGCACCTCACTGGTTCGTCCACCTTTTGTCTGAATCTGGTTGGTACTACGATAGAGAACCTTGAGAAGCGGCAGGAGTTTGCGGTCTGAGGGCATTTCGCGGGTCATCTGATAGGCGGGTGCAAGAGCCATAAACGCATGGAACCCTACATAGTCCTCACCTCCAAAGGTACGAGCGTTCGCGAGGGCGGCGGCGGCAACCACATCACGCACATCGGTTCCTTGCGAAATATGCTCTACCACCAGAGGAAGCATCTTTTCTGCGGTATTATCCTGCATTACCTCTACCAACGGCTCTAGTCTACCAAACTCTAAACGCTTGGTACTCCCCTCTGCCAAAGCCGTAGAGAGTCCTAAGCCCGTAGCAAGGTCTGCACCGACGCTCGCCACCAGCATACCTTTTCCAACATCTGCCAAAAAGTCACGCCGTGTCTGTGGTTCCATTGGGGTTCTCCTAAACGTGTGGGGTCTGTTTGTTCTATTGCTAGAATGACTATACCATATTCTCTATAAGGGGGCAACTTAATTTTTTACAGGCATTTCCGCAACGTGTTCTGATGTATAATGCTAACAACTCTCTTGGAGAACGAAGGCGGAGACTACCTTTGGAGAACACAATAAGGCTCGAAATCTTGGATTCGGTGACATCGACGATGGATGTTGCCCGCGAGAATGTCACTTCGGGGCGGCACTTCTTTACACCCGAAGGTAGCCCCCTGTATCAGGGTGTCATGGCGTATGAGCAGACACTAGGGCGGGGACAACGGGGAAATCGCTGGTTTGCCGCACCTCGCCAAAGCCTCTGTGCTACCTTCTACTACCGCGATAGCCACACCGACCCCGAACACTCTCACGAAGTTTCACTTTTGGCAGGGGTTGCGGTGTTGAGTGCCGTTCAGCAGGTGATAGGAAGGGCAGTCGCGATTCCCCAACTCGGGTTAAAATGGCCCAACGACCTGCTTCTGAACGGCAAAAAACTGGGGGGTATCCTTATTGAGATGGTGAAAGCAGAGGATGGTAAGTGGGTTATCCTAATTGGGACGGGTATCAACCTTACCGTGCCGACCTTCCCACCCGAACTCGCCTCTATCGCGACCTCTCTTGTAAACGAAGGACTGCCCTCCTGTACTTGTGAAGAGATGGCAGAGCAGATAGCCCATCAACTCACTCGTTTTGCACAGCGAAAAGCGGAACAGGGGTTTGCCTATATCCATGAGATTTGGCAGTCTTACGACCTTACACAGGGGCGCAGATACCTTTTTGAAGAGGCGGGAG
>OMJJ01000127.1 GCA_900299305.1 bacterium
CGCACGCGCCCTCTCTGCCTACCTTACAGGGGTACACCCGTATAAAACCGATGGGGCAAACCTCCGCAACGGGGCTTCAGTAGACCAGGTGGCGGCATCCTATATCGGTAACAAAACACGGCTGAGTTCTATTGAGTTGGGTTGCGAACAGGGGGCTATGGCGGGGAGTTGTGACTCTGGCTACAGTTGCGTCTACTCCTCCACCATGTCGTGGCGTTCTCCCACTCAGCCCCTCCCAAAAGAGGTAAACCCCAAACTTGTGTTCGAGCGTCTCTTTGGAGCATCCAACGACCCCGCCAGAATACGGCGCGACAGCCTACGCAAAAGTGTTTTGGACTATGTGTTGGAGGACTCGAAAAGCCTTGTGAAGCAGTTGGGTTCTAATGATGTTCGTAAACTGGATGAGTATTTTACGTCGGTTCGAGAAGTAGAGTTGCGGATAGAGCGGGCAGAGAAGATACCCCTAAAAGGAAAACCCACTCTCGCCGCCCCTACAGAGGTTCCGGCAAACTACCAAGAGTATGTTCGCCTAATGTGCGACCTCATGGTTTTGGCGTTTCAGATGGACTGCACACGGGTAGCGACCTTTGTCTTTTCTAATGAAGGAAGCAATATGCCCTACGCTTTTATCAATGTGCCAGACGGACACCATGACCTCTCACATCATGGGGGAGACCCTGTAAAACATGAGAAACTGAGGCGAATCAACACCTTCCACATACAACAGTACGCCTATCTGCTCAGTAAACTAGACGCTATTCAAGAGGGGGATGGCACTCTGCTAGACCACAGTATGATTGCTTATGGTAGCGGTATTCACGATGGGAACGCACACAACTACGAAGACCTTCCAGTTCTTGTGGGCGGAAAAGGTTGCGGAACCCTCTCAACAGGCAGACACCTACGCTATGAAGCCGAGACTCCGCTAAGTAACTTGTGGGCATCTATGCTGAGGCGTGTGGATGTAGTTGTAGATAAGTTCGGTGATAGCACAGGGGCGTTGCCCAACCTCCTTTAACCCAGAACGGCTATGGGCGCAAATAGGCAACAATGTTTTTCCAGTCTATCGTACTTCCCTGCGCCCATAAATTCAGAAGAGCGCGTACCTTTCCGCCTACATCCTCCTGAGCAATACTTCTTGCGTCAATGAAGATGATACCGGCATGGTCGCGCTCTTCGTTCGCCCACTGGCTAACAAGAGGTGCTATGGTACGCTGGTCGTAAGTGACAAAAGTGAGTTTCTCTTCTCTCGCCTCAGTCAGGATTACTTCATCCTCTGCCTCAAGTAGTGTTCCGCCCCGCCACTCCTGTAGACTAAAGATGATAATATCTGGTCGCTTACCTTTGATTTGCTACATCGGGAGAGATATGTGCGTCTGTTAGCAACGCCAACATCAGACTGACTTCTCTTCGTGTTGTATTGGAAAGGTGAGTACTCGAAGGTTAGGAAACAAGTGCTTTAGCCGTTCCTCCCCCATGTCGTTATCCGCAATCGCAAGGTCAATCTCCTCACGATAAGCGTGATAGTAGTTGAAAGCCACCTCTACACTCTCTATAGAGCAGTAGAGATAGGCGGCAGTACGTTCGGTATCCAGTGCGAAGGCTTGTGCGACCATAATAAATTCCCATACTGCCATGCCGGACTGCCTCACAAAAGGTTGCCTGCCGAGGGTAGTATGGCGAAACTCGATACCCGCAAACTCCTCTTCACGCAAAGCCTCTTCCAAGAGCAGGATACCCGCACGGTTACGGGTCATGCCGTTGCCCAATGTGTGTGCAAAACGATCCAGGCGGCTTACAATCTCGTCTGGAAGGCGTAAACTTGTTGTTTGTGGCATTAGGCTCTCCTCACTTTCCGAATAGGCTATAGTGTATTGTACACGATTCATACGGTTATAACAAGCGAATCGGTCTCTTCGGCAGTAACACCAGACAACCTACTACCGTGTAACGAGTTCGCCTATTTTCACCACCTCGAAGTCGCGCCCTTTTATCCGTTTGAGGGTGTTCAGGTTGTCGTCATTCCAGCGCATATCAGGCGCACCGCTTACGTACCAGTCCGAACCGTTGTCTGCGACTATCATACCGTACTTTTTGAGGGCGCGTAGCACGACCTGCGCCTCTTTGGGGAACCCCGATATATCGACATTCGCTTTTAGGCGTACTCTCATTCCCATTGGAGGCAGATTGGGGTCGTTAGAGCGGCTTGCGAAGTGGGTTGCGGGGGTAGTGTAGGCACGGCGGGAGCGTACTATCGTAAAGCGGAGTGCGTGTGTAATCTCGCCTTGTTCCACCACTTCGTCATAGCGCACTAACCCCGGCAGTATCGGAAGCCCTGCCGCGTCCGCAGAAGTCCACCCAGCGGGTCGCGTTTTGTTCGATTTCAAATCGAATATCGCACCAGAGCCTGCTTTCCAGCCCTGCCCCTCACGCCGCACCGAATACAGTTCGTACAGTCGCCAGTTATCCCTATCCAGCATAAGAACATGGCGGTCTCCATCGCTCTTTTCGCCCCCTTCAATGGGAGGGTTGGGAGGAATGGGGTAGGGCCCGGGATCGCTTTCGTCAGCATACTCAAAATGAACAGGTGTTTTCGGCTGATTTCCTGCCACCACCACATAAGGAATACCTATAGGCGCACCATTCCACACCGTCCCAAAGTCGGGATGCAAGGGCTTCTGTAGTCCGATACTGGCAATAAGCCGCTCGGAGTTGGGGTCGGTAGGCTCTTGCGAAATATCGCGGTTCCAAGCGTTATCGGCAGGGAAGAGGCGTTTGCCGTGTAGGCTTGCCCCTACTCCCAGTTCAGGGCGTTTCTGTTGGGGCATACCACCGCCCTTTGCGAAAATCAGGGTAGTACTCAACACAACCCCCACCCCTACCCAAAGAAACGGAAATCGCAAGTTCAACATGGTCGGTTCTCTCCTAATGGTATACGCTTAGGGCTTTTTCTCAAAGGGGTTGCCGGGCATGGGCGGCTCGTTGTGTCCATAGATACTGGTATCGGGGAAGTAGGCAGACCATCCGTACCACTGACTGAGATGGTTCTCTATATGCTCTAGGGTTTTTCCTGCCAGTTTACCCTCTTCCCCTCGCCCTTCTATGCTCCAACGTGTTCCCGTCTCTTTGTCATAAATAGCGGTTTTGCCATCTGCCTGCTTACGCGCCTCGAAGGTCAGTTTTTGCTCCTCTACCATGCGAGAAAACGCATTGGCGGTAACGGTCTCCGTCTCCAAAAAGACCGCTATATCCACACTACCTACCGTGTCGTTGATAACGCTGTTTGCCGCCTCTATGTCTTTGATGGGGTAGGCGCGCCGTAGTAGGTTGCCTTTGTCTCGCTTCTTCTGTTTGGGTTGTGCCACCGTTACCGCAAGCACCTTATCGAAAGGCGGGAGGCGTTTGTCGCCGCGTGTTACAGTAGGGCGAAAGAAGGGAGCGGGAAACTTATCGTAGCCGCGGGGTTCGGGGTCGCCTTTTGGGGAGTAGAACTTGAGGTATTCGTTATCGGGAGACATAACGAGGGTATCGGGATGCAGAAACTTCCATTTGCCCCAAGTGGTATCTAGCAAGGGCTTTTTCGCGAGTTGTTTTCCCAATAACGCCCCCGTAACCGCTCGCCCCTCTACCTGTAGTACCACGCTCTCCGTTTCGCGTTCGCATAGCACCACCACCCCGTTATAAAGCCCATAGAAGTCGAGTTTAATGGTTTTGCCGTCAATAGTCGGGTCGAAGCAGATACCCGTATTACACACGCTACAGTAGGATACCGCGATAGGAACAATACCGCCGCCGTCTGCCTTCCCAATCGTGTCGTTGATGATATGATGCCACCAGATAAAACGGGTAGGATAGGCGCGGCTCTCACCATTGATGGTAATACCTAGAATGTAGTCGCTGTCCTCAAGAAAGTCGGCTTGGAACATATTGACCATTTTGGGGTTGTCCATCGCTCTAAAGGGAACCATCTTTCGCCCATCCCAAAGTGCATCTACCTTGAGGTCGGGGGCGGGGTTCTCTTTCGACTTGTTTACTTTTGCGCTCTCTGGTTTGGGCGGAGCGGCAGGTTTTTCCTGCGCGTGTACGGCTCCCCCCAATAGCCCCAAAAGACCCATAAAATGGCAGATTTTTCCTGCGGTACGCATATTAGATAGCCCTTTCTTGCTTCTTATCTTCCCAATGCGGTAAGAACCGCTTGCCACCTTTCGGGGTGCGATTCGTGTGAGTGTTCGGGTACAAAGCCCATTCTTAGGTAGATGGCAATGGCACTTTTACGGAAGTCGTCGGTTTGTAGTACCGCTTGAGGATAGCCGTCTTCCCGAAACGCTTGTAACACGGCATAACTCACAATCATCCCTAGTTTTTTGCCCTGATGTTTGGGGTTTGTTCCCACCCAGTGCAGGTAGCCCGCCCCCGGATACCGATGCTCAACATAGCGCACAGAGGCAGTAGCAACCACTTGCCCCTCATAGTCGATAACAAACACCTTTTTTACGGTGGGGTCGTCCAATAACCACTTTCCTATAGACTCCTCCGACCACAAAAGTTCGGGAAAAGCGGCTTTGAGGGTGTGGGTAAGCGTGGCTCTATCGCTCTCTTCAAAGAGGCGTAACTTGTAGCCCTCTGGTAGCACTGGAGGGTTCAGGTTCTCTAGGGAGGAGAGGCGCATGAGTAGTTGGGGCTGGGAGTGCTGGCTCATGCAACGCCTACCCCAACCGGAAACCCTGCCGCCTCTAGCCTACCTTTTAGTACCTCTTCGGAGGTCTGTGCGCTATCGTAGGCTACTCGTATCGTTTTGGTATCCACCTCTACCTCTACCGTGCTAACCCCCGAAAGTTTCCCTAGCGTGCGCTTAATTGAGTTGGCGCACCCCTCACACTCAATCTCGTTACTCTGTCCTGTCCATAGTGTTGTCACTGCTGTTCTCCTCTCCATTTTACCTATTGTACCCGTATCTGCTGTTCTAATGCCCAACGCGCCCGCGAGAGTAGTTTGGGGTCGCGCCGCTCTGCTAGTATCTGTTGTAGGGTCTGTTTGGCGCGTGGGGTGGGGGGCTGACAACCCAACTGATGCACGGCTACCCGCTGAACCGCTATACTCTTATCTTCTAGGGCAAGACGGCTAAGGTGTGCCACAATATCCACCTCTAACGGGCAGACCTTGCACCCCTGACAACTTAGCGCGTGAAGCGCAAGCCGCCGTACTGCGATAACAGGGTCGTTTAGAAGGCGCACTAGCGAATCGACACAGCGGTTATCTGCAAGATGATCCATGAGGTCGGCACACTCGCGGCGCACACGCCAGTTTGGATGCTCTGTTCCTGCGATGAGTACCTCTATGGCAGAGGCTCCCTGCTCCGCCAAAGCCCTAAACGCAGAGTGACGTGTGTTCCAGTCCTCCGCTCCCAAGTCTGCTATCTGTGCCTCTAAATCTAGTCCCTCGTGCTTCACAAAATGTTGTCCTTCGTGCGTTAATTTCTTGCCCCTACCCTTTCGCTAATCCAGATGAAAAGCGACGACCCCATCCTCTTCTATCATGCTTTGGTTGAACTTGCTACGGTCAAACTGTGTAGGGAGTTGTACGCGAATATGAACGTGTTTCGTAGACTTCATCTCCCCCTTGGTGTTCGGCACACTACCCGAATCGGTGCTGATACCGTTTACGATAAACCCATAACTACTCAGCAAGTCTAGTACTCGTGCTACTCCGCGATGCGCCTCCACTATCTCTATCTCTAAGGTATGATACGAAGATTGTATCTTCATTCGTTTCTCTACGTAGCCCAAAGCCGTAAGCGTAAGCAGTACAATCAGTGTTGCGAGTACCGCAAGTTCTCCCAAGTGTGGGCTTGCCCCTAGCGCAATCCCGATACCTGCCGTTACCCAGATACTTGCGGCAGTGGTTAGCCCGTGTACCGTTACCCCGTCCCGCATAATCGCACCCGCCCCCAAAAAGCCGATACCCGAAACTATCTGTGCCGCAATATGACCGGGGTCACCACGCATTCCGCCGCGTACTCCCAAGCCAATCTCTACCGAAGCCAATGTTAGCACGGTAGAGCCAACCGACACCATGATATGAGTACGTAGCCCCGCAGGGTTCCCACGGAGTTGCCTCTCCAGTCCAATCAGCCCACCGAGTACTACCGCCAAGCAGAGCACCATCGCTTTGCCCTGTAGCGAGAGGGGGTCTATATGAAGACCAAAAAACCAGTCTGTACGCATATCTTCTTCTCCTTTTTCGTCCCATGACATCCGACAAAGGAAGGGGGTTACTTAGTTTTTACCTCCGGTAGTTGCGATACCTTGAATAAAGATGCGCTGTGCAAAGAAGAACAGAAGAATAATCGGGGCGGTAAAGAGGGTAGATGCCGCCATCAGTTGCGCCCATTCGCCTCCGTGCGCCCCTAAAAACTGCTGTAGCCCATACGCAAGGGTGTATCGACTTGGGTCGTTGATGTAGAGCAGAGGTCCAAAAAAGTCGTTCCATGTTCCCAAAAACTGAAAGAGGGCGCAGGTAACTAACGCAGACTTAGAGAGCGGCATAATCACACGGGCAAATATCGTCCACTCGCTTGCACCATCTACCCGTGCCGCCTCCGAAAGTTCGTTGGGGAGCGACTTATAGAACTGTGTGAGCAGAAAGATGTAGAAAGGCACTCCAAAGTAGGTAGGCACCGTAAGCGGCAGGTAGGTTCCGTACCACCCCAGCCAGCGGAACAGCGCGAATATCGGTATCATCGTGACTTGCGAGGGCAGAGCCATCGTCGAAATCATCACCATAAAGAGTAGTTTGCTACCCTTGAAGGGAATACGCGCAAACCCATACGCCACCACCGCACTAGAGAGACACGCACCTATCACCGTAACGGCACAGAGCAGAAGCGTGTTCTGTAGATAGGTAAAGAAGGGAACCATGTTGAGCGCAGTAGGGTAGTTTTGCCACACAAACGGGTGCGGTATAAGCCGCCCTAGGGTGAGGGGCTGTGCGCTTGCATCGCCCTGTACAAAGAGTTGGGCATCGTTTTTAAGAGAGGTCGAGACCATCCAAAGCAGAGGTAGTAGCGCGGGTATGCTCAAAAATACAAGCGCACTGTAGGCAAGTATCTTCTGCGGAATGCTTAGGCGAAAGACAACACTACTCCTCATAGCCGAGTGCCCTCCTGCGTGCGCGTTCCTGTTGTACATCTGTCTCTATCTGACGCATCGCCTCTTCTGCCGAAAGGCTTCCGCGCAGGGCGATGTCGCTCCACTTGGTAATTCTATCCATAAGGAAGAGTTGATAGGTAGTGGAGGGCGTAACTTCGATGTTGTTACTCTGGGCAAGGTTCAGGAAGGTCTGATACTGCGGTGCGCTACGCAGAAACTCCTGATACTTGGGGGTGTGTACCGCCGCTTCCCCTCTTGGCATCCAGCCAAAGGGAGGATAGAACTCGGCGCTGGCTTTCAAATCCTGTAGCCCCGACCACCAGCGAATAAAATCCCATGCCCCTTCTACCTGTTTTGCCCCTGCGGGTATGGTAATGAAGTTGGTAGAAGAGAAACTTGCGGCAGGTCTTCCCCCCTTGGGAGGCGGTAAAAACACGGTATGGTAGTCGAGATTCGGTGCGTACCTACGAAAATGCTCTACACGCCATTCGCCATCCAGAGCAATGGAGTACGCCCCACCGATAAAGGGCATATCTACTCCCGCCGAACTGGTTAAACCAGAGAGAAAACGTATCGCCTTGTCGAATCCAATACGCTTCCGCTCTTCTACCATAAACTGAAGTGCTTTCAGGTTTTGAGGTGTGTTGATAGTGAGTTGATTCTGCTTGTCGTCGTAGAACCAGCCCCCAAAACTAGGTACGTAGTTGACTAAAGTTTGGGGCAGAAAGCCGATACGAGTGGGGTTTCCCTGCTTATCAAACCTATCTAGTCTCTTCCCTATCTCCACAACCTCCTCTAAGGTAGCGGGAAACTTGGCGGGGTCGGGGTCGATACCCACTTCTCTAAAGTGGTCTGCCCGATAGAAACAGACAAACAGGTCGAAGCCTACCGTAATTCCGTACAGTCGCCCCTTGTACCACCCACTTTTTGCGATAACAGGATACGATTCCATCTTAAAGCGGCGCATCTCTTCGCGGGTCATTAGGGAGTCGAGGGGAGTAAGCAGTTTACCCTCTGCCCATGTACTCATTGCTTGTGTCCAGTGGAGCATCACATCGGGCGGGTCTGCCCCCACTACCGAGAGCATAAACTTGGAGTCGGCACTGGTATCGGGAACCAGTAGCGGCACAACCTGATACTTCGACTGGCTTTCATTGTAGCGTGCCACCATCTCTTCCGTTGGCTTTAGCCATGGTTCACTAAGCAGATGCCAAAAATTGACGATTTTGCGCCCTTTGCGCGGTTTTGGCAGAAGGTTAGCACAGCCACCTAGCCCGACAGCACTGGCGGCTCCGAGCGTAGCGGTGAGGAGTTGTTTGCGAGTGAGGCTACTCTCCATAGTGTACCCACCTTTTCTGAGAGCGGTACACTATCCCCGTAACGGTCATTATCACGATAAAGAGAATCCACGCCATTGCGCTTGCGTACCCCATATCGAGGTATCGCCATGCCCTTTGAAACAGGTAGAGTGCGTAGAAGAGGGTACTGTCTTCTGGTCCGCCTTGGGTCATAATGTACGCCTCTGTAAAGACCTGAAACGTTCCGATAATCCCCATAACAAGGTTGAAGAAGATAACTGGGGTGAGCATGGGGAGGGTGATATGCCTCATACGGTGAAATGTGGTTGCGCCGTCTATCATAGCGGCTTCGTAGAGGTGGGCGGGTATCTCCTTTAAGCCTGCAAGGTAGATAACCATACTGCCCCCCACTCCCCATAACGACATAAACACGATACTACGAAGTGCCCAATCGGTATCTTGTAGCCAAGCAGGTCCTAAAATTCCGAACCGGCGCAGTAGCCCGTTTATCAACCCCATTTGCGGATTGAGTATCCACATAAAGACAACGGAACTCGCTACCGAAGGCACAATCGAGGGCAGAAAGAAGATAGTGCGGAACACGCTCATTCCCTTGACCTCTAGGTTTAGGAGCAGAGCCAAAGACACCCCCGCAACGACCCCCAACGGAATGGCTAACGCGGCGTAGTAGAGTGTTACTTTAAGGGATTTCCAGAAAAGCGGGTCGGAGGTAAGCAACACCTGATAGTTGGCAGTACCCACCCATACGGGCGGCGACACCACGTTATAGCGCGTAAACGAGAAGTAGATACTCGCCAAAAAAGGAAAGGCTGTAAACAGGCAAAACCCGATAAGCCAAGGAGAGATAAAGGCGTAGCCGACGAGGTTCTTTTTCATCACACTCTCAGACTAAGAATAGGTTACTGTTATTATGTCACACAACGGGTTTTTAGCAGAGCAGACGCCCAAATAATTCACGAAGAAGTAGAGTAAGCAAAACCGCCCCCTGCACACGCAGTACAGAGAGCGGTAGAGCAGAACCGAAGGTAGTTCTTAGTTGACGCTAAGTGCCCCCTCACCTGTGGAGGCGTTGTAACTGGTGTCTCCCGCAAACTCTACGGCTATAGTATGAGCACCGAGTGGCAGGCTGAAGGGGATCCCGTAGGTGAAGGTGGCAAGCCCCGTGGAGTCGGTTGTACCTGTACCTAGTGTGGTTCCTTCTATCTTAAAGGTGATGGTTGCCCCTACTATGGGGTCGCCACTACGGGGGTTCTTGAGCCGAGCGGCAAGCACTACCACATTGGTTCGCCTCCCTGCCGCGTTGCCACACCAGAGGGAGGTGTTTGCCTTCGAGACCGTCAGCGTTCCATTGCTGGTAGAACCTGCGTACTGATCGGTAGCGTCGTAAGTCGCCGTGAGGGTATGAGCCCCTCCTCCCAATGCGGTTATCTGGTAGGAGTAAGCGGCAACTCCATTCGTGTTATCGGCAACGGCTTGCCCTACGTAGTTCCCATCTATAGAGAACTTTACGGTCTGCCCTCCGAAGGTTCCACTGGTAGAACGAGACATTTTAGCACGAAGTAGAATGGTGTCACCCACGGTTCCTGCGGCATTGATGGCAGAGAGTGTTGTAGTCGTCTGTACTGAGGTGAGGGTAGCGGTATCGGAACTAGGAGGGTTGTTGGTATCTCCTGCGAACTCAGCGGTGATGGTATGCGCTCCAACAGACAGGCTATCGCTGATGGTGTAGGGGTTGATTTGTGCGTAGTAGTTCCCGCTTCCGCCATCTGCGGTAGTAGCGGTTCCGACAGTAGTACCATCTATCTTAAAGGTGATGGTTTTCCCAGCTATTCCCACCCCGCTGGGTCTCTGAACAAAGCGAGCGATAAGGCGACCCCGTTGACCGTACCCTAGGGTGATATTGGAGACATAGCTACGGGGGGCACGATATATCGCTAGAGAGTGAGTGGCGGCGGCGGCAATCCGCACTACCGTCGTGTATCCCGATACCTGAACGGGAATGTTGCTATCGTTATTGGTTCCATTTCCCAATATACCAGGGAGAATGCTTCCACATGCCCACATGGTTCCATCGGACTTCAAGGCAAGAGAATGAACATCTCCCGCTGCCAACTGTGTAATGCCAGTAGGAAAAGATGTCTGAACGGGAAGGTTGGTATCATTATTGGTTCCATCTCCCAACTCACTATCGCGATCACGCCCCCATCCCCACACAGTTCCATCCGAAAGCAACGCAAGGCAGTGAAAGCCTCCCCCTGCCACTTGTGTTACGCCACTAAGCCCAGATACCTGAACGGGCAGGTTGGTATCGTCATTGGTTCCATCTCCCAACTGACCATCACTATTCCATCCCCAAGCCCACACGGTTCCATCCGACTTCAAAGCAAGAGAGTGAAAGGTTCCTATTGCTATTTGCGTTACACCTGTAAGCCCAGATACCTGAACAGGGGTACTTCTGTCTGTGTTGGTTCCATCTCCCAACCCACCAAAGATATTTCTTCCCCAAGCCCACACGGTTCCATCGGACTTCAGAGCAAGAGAGTGATAGACCTTTCCTGCCACCTGTATTACGCCACTAAGCCCAGATACCTGAACGGGGGTGCTTCTATTTGTAGTCGTTCCATCTCCCAACTGACCGTGTGAATTATATCCCCATGCCCACACAGTTCCATCCGACTTCAAAGCAAGAGAGTGATAAGTGCCTGCTACCAATTGTGTTACACTAGTAAGCCCAGATACCTGAACAGGGGTACTTCTATTTGTAGTCGTTCCATCTCCCAACTCACCATGGTCATTGCGCCCCCATGCCCACACAGTTCCATCTGACTTCAAAGCAAGAGAGTGATTACCTCCTGCCACCTGTATAACCCCAGAGAGACCAGATACCTGAACAGGGGTATTTCTATTTGTGGTTGTTCCATCTCCCAACTGACCTACATCATTACGCCCCCATGCCCTTACTTGCCTGTCTTGAGTGTGGGCAACGGCAGGGAGTAGCAGTACACTAAAAAACAGGAGAGCAGATAGTCCTCGGTGGTTGAACAAACTTTTCATATTTTAGAAACAGCCTCCGTGTAACGTGAAATATGCAAACGATTCTTTCGTAGACCAAGCCGTGTTCTACAACACCTTCCGATTATACCATAGCATCATTTGGCAAACCAGTGTTCTATAAATAGAGATTTAAGATACGATACTAAATTTTGAGATAAGCAAGGGGGCTACACATGTTACACAGTAGTAATGGACTTAGTTCTCATCGCCAAGCAGAACCTAATAGCAAATAGCCGTGTACTTGCCATACCCCGAATAATTACGGAATTGCGCTCTGCGCGTTTTCGACGTATAATAGAGAGTAGTTTCCATCATTCGCATTTGGAGAGGTTCCCGCTGACCTCTCCTCTGGTATTGAGAAGGAGTTCACTATGAGTTACCCTGTTAGCAGTGTCTTTAAGCGTCTAGGAGGCTATACCCTCTTCTTGCTTACGCTTCTTGTTTTGAGCGGCTTGCCTGTACTGGCGCAAGACAATGAGGTAGACCCTAAAGAGCATTTCGACAAAGCCATTAAGTTCGTCGATAGTAAAGAGTACGCCAAAGCCCTCGAAGAGTTCAATATCGCTCGCAAAGCCACCCCAAGCGATAACAAAGAGTATAAGGCGGCATACCTCACTATTCTTAAATGGATAGGGTACGCCGCCGTACAAGCGGGGAGGTATAACGAAGCACTCGAACCCCTGCAAACCCTTACTACCGAAAAGAAGGACGA
>OMJJ01000128.1 GCA_900299305.1 bacterium
CCGAGATCTACACTCTTTCCCTACACGACGCTCTTCCGATCTATATATCACCTAAACTTACTTTTTTGGAGAAGATAGAATGTCCGCTTCCCTCGAATCCCTTCCCGACCTCTCGAACGACTACCCTCTTTCAGAGGAACAGATTGCCGCCTTTCGTAAGCAGGGGCATATTATGCTACCGGGAGTCTGCACCGTTTCGGAAATTGAGGTCTACCGCGAAGTTCTCAACCGCGCCGCCTACCACTATAGCCGTGAGACACGCCCCATGGAAGAACGTGACACTTATGGCAAAGCCTTTTTACAGATAATGAACCTCTGGGTAAAAGACGACGCGGTTAAAAAGTATGTATTGGCACGACGATTTGCCAAGATAGCCGCGCAACTCATGGGCGTAAAGGGGGTTCGCCTCTACCACGACCAAGCCCTCTATAAAGAGGCGCACGGCGGTCATACCCCTTGGCATCAAGACCAGTATTACTGGCCCCTTGATACCGATAACACCATTACGATGTGGATGCCCCTCGTCGATGTTTCGGTAGATATGGGCGCGTTGACTTTTGCAACGGGTTCGCATGGTGAGGGATTTTTAGGTCATGTCGCTATCTCAGATGAATCGCACTCCGCTTGGGACAACCTTGTGAAAGAGAGAGGATACCCCGTCCATAACGAACCCATGAAAGCCGGCGACTGTACTTTTCATACAGGTTGGACGTTACACATGGCTCCAGGTAACAACAGCGACCAAAATAGGGAGGTAATGACCGTTATCTACTACGAAGATGGTGTCGATACCTTGGTTCCCGATAACCCCAATCGTCAAAACGACCTAGAGGGCTGGCTACCGGGGGTACAGGGCGGAGAACTCGCGGTTAGCCCCCTCAATCCGCTTCTGTATTCGGAAGAGTAGTCCCATGCCCGAAGAACCTGACTACTATGACGACGAGTCGCTTTTGGATGAAGAGGCTCTGATAGACACCTTTTTGGGCGAGAACGCCCGTGCGATGGAACTGCGTGTGTTACGTAAAACACTGGAGAATCGGCGGAACGTCTTCCTTCGGGAGTTAGAGAGTGCTAAAGACGATAAAGAGCGCGAACGGATTCAGTCCAAAATCAAGGAGATGAGCAAGCAGATTCAGGTTTTGGGAGAAGAGGAGATGATTTCCGATTTTGTAGAACGCTCGGTGCGTATGACCCTCCACAAGCCCAGCGAAGAGGAGTTCGATTAGCCGCGTGACCCACCTTCTGCCCAGACGAATACAAGAGGGACTCGCGGTTCTCTCGCCCGAAACCCGCACCGCTTGGCTGTGGGATTTGCTAACGGGTATCTGCGCGGGTATCTATCAGGGCTGTATCTGGACGTTTGTAGCGCGGGTGGCTCGTAAGGAGTTGCTCGCCTCGAATGTTCAGATGGGTTGGCTCTCTGCCGCCCCTGCTTTGGGGTATCTGTTTGCTACTTTTTGGGCGCGGCAGATGGACGGTAAGTCCAAAATGCCCTTTGTGTTCTGGACATGGCTCTGCTCTCGCGGGCTGTTTCTGTTTACCCCTCTGCTTGCGACACGAAACCTGTTTATCTTTTTGGTGTGCGCCACCCCTATCATCTTTTCGGTCTCTGCCCCCGCCTACGTCGCCATTATGAAAGACATCTACCCCGATGCTCTGCGTGGGCGGCTTATGTCGTATGTACGAATTGGGGTCTACATAATGACCCTGCTCACGTCGCTCTGCGTGGGTCGGCTTTTGGATAGGGGCTTACCATGGCAAGCGGTCTTCTCGATAGGGGGCTTCTTTGGGGTACTCACGGCGTTTGCTTTTAACCGCATCAAGTTGCCGCCCCCGCCTCCGCAAACCACCGAGAAAGTCTCTACTAAAGCGTTTTTTCAGGATACGCTTCAGATACTGCGGCGGAACCCCGGCTTTCGTTGGTTTCTGCTCTCGGTTTTCGTCTCTGGATTTGGGAATATCATCTCGGCAACGCTGATACCTCTCCAACAGGTAGACACCTTCCACGTGAGCAATACCGACGTGGCGAATATGCAGAATATCGCCTCGATAGCCACGACGATTGGGTTTGTGTTTTGGGGTACGTTTCTGGATAGGCGGGGGTCACTGGCGGCAGTACTACTCGCAATCGGATTCAATCTGGTTGTACCTGCTATCTACTCGCTCGCTCACGACCTCAGTTGGCTCTATGTCGCCTCTGCCGCGATGGGGCTTGCTGTCTCTGGTATCGAACTCGCCTACGTAAACACGATTTTGATGTTTGCAGAGGACGGAAAAGCCGCGCAGTATCAGGCACTACACTCTAGTTTCTTTGGGATACGCGGCACGATTGCGCCCCAGTGCGCGATTCCGCTTCTGCACATTATCGGGATGCGGGCTTCGTTTGCGCTCGCTTTTACCATTCTGCTAGGCGGGGCAGTACTGCAAGCCATTTCGATGCGTGACTACCGTGCGAAGGGTTAGTTGGGGGTCTTTTCGGAGGCGCGAAGCAGTAGGGAATCCTCTTCTGGCTTTTCCGCTTGTAGGGGGCGAAGTAGTTCCTCTTGCTTCTCGTTGGGTGAGGAAGCACGTAGGAGAGTTTGTATTTCGGTAACGCGCCCTACATTCTGCTGGAGGTAGGGAAGGCACTCCTTTGCCGCTTGGCATAGTGCCACAGCAGATTTACTCGAATACCTTTTCTTCTGCTCTATCAACTTCTCTACGGTGGTTAGGGCAGACACGTCTCCTACCTGCTGATATGCCTTCAATATCGCCATTTTGATGGCTAGGCTATAGCCTATCTCACGTAGCAGATACTCATTCAGTTTGGCTCTATGGCTCTCTTGAAGTAGGTTCACATCTTGGGTTCGGAGTTCGCTCAGAAGTTGGATAAGTAGCGGTTTCCAGTCTGGCGGAATATCTTTCATAACTCCGTGCTCTAATCCGTGTTCTAATAGGTACGGCAATACCTGCTTGTCTTTGTGGTGAGCCATTACCTCTATAATTGACCGTATAGGGCGTTTACCTCCTAAATCAAGACTAGGGAGCGTAAACAGCAGACTGGCAATCATCCAAAGCAGTCGAGATATGAAACCCTGAACGATTACCATCCCCATAAACGAGCAGACTAAGTAGCCCTTGAAACTAATGCCTAGCATAAGACGGGTATGTTTTCGCTCCAACTTTACAAGTTCTACTAGCACCGGTAGCGGATACTTGCGTGTGTCTTTTATCTCTTGTAGTACCGCCTGATGTGTCTTTTTTCGTATACTGTTCAGGCGGCGCAAGAGGCTCCGTTTTTCCTTTGTGGTGAGCGTATGGATAGACTCTGTTGGGATTTCAGGTGATAGGCTCATGGCGTTTTCTCGGAGGCGCGTAGCAGGAGGCTTTCCTCTTCTGGCTTTTCCGCTTGTAACGGGCGAAGCAGTTCCTCTTGCTTCTCAGCAGGAGAGGAGGCACGTAGGAGGGTCTGTATCTCGGTAACGCGCCCCACGTTCTGCTGGAGATAGGGAAGGCACTCCTCTGCCGCTCTGTATACGTCCTCCTGTTCGGTTAAACGGCGTTCGAGTAACTTTTCTACCGTGATGAGGGCGGAAGCGTCGCCTATTTGCTGGTATGCCTTCAAGATAGCAATTTTGAGAGGAAAACTATAGGTTCCTTTCTTCAACAAGTACTTGTTCAAAGCCTCCCGGTGTTTTGGCTGTAGTAGCGGAGTATCTTGGGTACGCAAACTGCTTAGTATCCGCATAAAAGGTATCTCTAAATCCAGAGAGACCAGGTTTTGCCCGTAGTAGTCAATCATATAGGGCAGAACTTGCTTATCTTGGTGCTTAACAAGTGCTTTGATGATAGATTCTCGTGCAGACGAGCCAGTGTACCGTAATAAAATCAAATACATAACTGCCGTATTTATAGCAGGCGCATAAGCCGCCCCATGGATGCCACAAAAAGCCAGCAAAATCCAAATAACAACCCACGCAACGTAGAGAAATTTGCCACGCTTTACCCGCAGTTTGCTCTGCTTCTGCTCCTCTTCCAGCAGGTCAAACAGCACGGGTAAAGAGTATTTTTGTGTATCTTGTATCTCCTGCTCTGCCGCCTGACGTACCTTTTCACGCCAACTGTTCAGGAGGCGCAAAAGGCTCTGCTTCTCGTCTATTGTGAGCGTGTTGAGCGGTTCCAAGCGGCACTCCCTATGCCTCTAGCCGTGCGAACTGCACCAGATTGGTGTGGAAGGTAGAGCCGCCCCCCATGTCCGTTAGTCTGTCGGAGGTGAGGGAGTTTACATTGCCCCCTTCGGGGCTATCGGAGTGCCACCACAGCGAAGGAGACCACGCGACCCCCGACTTCACTTTTTCGCCGACTACCGCTTGTAGGCGTACCTCTCCGCGCCCGTTCCACACCTTCACCCAGTCGCCTTCGTTCACTCCCCGCGCCTCCGCGTCCAGCGTGTTTATCCAGATACGCGGTAGTTTCTCCCCCTTCTTTAGCGAATCGAGATTGCTAAAGGTCGAGTTTAGGAAGTGGTGCGCCGCTGGACTGAGTAGGTTGATGGGGAACTGCGCGGCGAGTTCGGGGTCTGCCTCTTCGCTCTCAGCGGGAGGAAGGTAGTTGGGTAGGCGGTCAAAACCGTCCCGCACCGCCGCCTCTGAAGTAAACTCCACCTTACCGGAGGGGGTACGGAAGCCCTTGCCCTCTGCAAACAGATTAGAGGGGGTACGCAGTTTCGCGAAGCCGTGTTCTTGCAGGTGTTCGTAGGTGATACCCTCTAGGTAGGGATGTTCGCTCTGCAAGGCGGTGTGGATAATCTGCTCTGCGGTATCGTCGAAAACGGGGTCGGTGTAGCCCATCGCTTTCGCCAGCGCGTTCAGCACCTCGATATTCGGGCGCGACTCTCCTAGGGGGGCAATCGCGGGGGTACACAAATTTAGGTAGAGATGCCCATATGCCCGTAAAAGGTCAAGATGTTCCATCTGTGAGGTAGCGGGGAGCAGAATATCGGCATAACGGGCGGTATCGCTCATCATCTGCTCGTGTACCACCACAAACAGGTCGTCCCGCTCAAAACCTTTTCGTACCAGATTACTGTTTGGGGCGACGGCAAGCGGATTCGAGTTATAGACGTAGACGGCGCGAATAGGAGGGTCTTGGGTCTCTAGGAGTGCCTTGCCAATCTCATTCATATTGATAGCGCGGGGGATAGAGCGTCCATAGTCTTGGCAACTTGGCTCCCCCTCTGCAGGGTGCAAATCGGGTCGCGATACCCCCGACCAGTTTAGGGGGAAGTGAGGGCTATTGGAGAGGAGCATCCCACTGCCCGATTTGCCCCAAGCCCCTATCACCGCAGGGAGGCACGAGATAGCACGTATCAGGCTCCCCCCGCTTGCCGTTCGGTTCAAGCCGTAGCCTACCCTAAGAGCCGAAGGAGTTTCGGTGGCATAGCGACGGGCAAGCGTTACAATATCGTTACTATCCAGCCCCGTTATCTGTGCCACGCGCTCTGGTGGGAACTCCGCGCACCGCTCTCGAAACTCCTGCCAACCTATCGAGTGTTGCTCCAGCCACGCCTCGTCGTGTAGCCCCTCCGAAAAAATGACGTGTGCCATTCCCAACGCCAACGCGCCATCGGTTCCGGGCTTGGGCTGAATAAACCAGTCGGCGGAGTTTGCGGTACGTGTTTGGAAGGGGTCTATCACTACCACCGTCGCGCCTTTGGACTGTGCCTCTTTAATGAAGGGCATAATATGCACGTTGGTAGAAGAGAGGTTCATTCCCCAAACGATAATAAATTTGCTGTTTGCGAAGTCTTCGGGGTCGATGCCTCCCGCCCAACCGTTTACGTAGCCGTCCCCTGCGATTGCCGCCGCCGAGCAGATATTCCGCAGTAGCCTACTCGCCCCCATACGGTTCCATAGTCTGCCGTCACACGCATTCATGTTTACCACTCCTAGCGTACCGGAGTAGGAGTAGGGGAGTATCGCCTCCGCCCCACTCTCGGAAAGGATGGCTTTCCAGCGGTCTGTAATCTCCGATATCGCTTCGTCCCACGAGATGCGCTCAAACTTTCCTTCGCCCCGCTTTCTGGTTCGGCGCATGGGGTACATAAGTCGGTCTGGACTATAGACCCGCTCTTCGTAGTGCGCCACTTTTCGGCACAGGTTACCGCGTGTATAGGGGTTATCAGGGTTTCCTGCTACGCCCACCAGTTTGCCCTCCTCTACGTAGGCGAACATAGAGCAGGTATCAGGGCAGTTATGGGGGCAAGCGGTCTTAATGGGGATACGTGTCATTTTCTTCTCCGCAATCGTGCTATAATACGCTAGTATGACAGAAAACAGACACAAAAGGGAAGGTGGGCAAACGGTGGGTAAACGAGTTCTGATACTGGCGAATGGCGACTCTCCCTCCGCAAGCCTTCTTGCGCGTTTGTCAGCAACGCACGACCTGATTTTGGCAACAGACGGCGCGGCACACTACGCCCTAGAGCATGGCATAGAACCACATATCGTATGCGGTGACTTCGACTCGGTGCATCTGGAACGGGTGCAGAGCGTACTCCCCCATACGGAGTTTGTAACGACCCCCAATCAAGACCGTGCCGACCTAGAGAAAGCCCTCCACCTCGCTCGTGAGCGGGGCGCAGAGAGCGTTACGATAACGGGCGCGGCAGGGGGGCGTGTCGACCATCTCCTTGCGAACTTTATCCTACTACTACAGTATCATACCGAGTTCTCGCTTCGTATTGTGGACGATGCTTCGGAGGTACGCGCTATCTCAGAAGGTGCAGAAACCCTCTTAAACACCACTCCCGGCGATACCATCTCGCTTATCTCACCCTCTGGGAATGCACGGGTTAGCCTGACAGGGGTGCAGTGGGTACTAGAAGACTATCTTCTGCCTACGGGAACCATGGGGGTAAGCAACGTTGCGATTAGTGAGCAGGTAGCGGTGAAGGTACAAGGGGGAACGCTGTTCTTATGCCATCTACCGCTGGTCTTAACAAAATAGAGAGTGAGCATAGCGACCCTACTGTCTTTATCTCCAATAATTTCCTCTTCAAAGTGGACGCGGTTCTTCCGAAGATTACCAATAAGGCATTGCTAACAGAATACCACTTTGTACCCCGAATTGGGAGGAGGCATAACAGTCATGGAAGGTTTTGGAACGACGGAGCGCTTTGTAGAGGTTCCTTGGTGCTTAAATCGGCGTGGAAACGCGCAAAGGGTGTTGGACATCGGCTATGCAAACGCCGAAAACACCTACCTACAGAGTTTGGCAAATTTGCAGATACCCGAACTGTATGGGCTAGACATCGCCCCCGTCAAGCACATCACCGTTACCCTACCCGATGGAACGGTGCGCCCCCTACTCACTCCGGTACAGGGAGATATTCGCCAAACCCCCTTCTCGGATAACTTTTTCGACCTTATCTACTGTATCTCTACCATAGAGCATATTGGCATGGATAACACCGGCTACCGTCCCGCGACTGCCGATACAGCGAGTACTTGCGGCGACTTCGAGACGTTGCGCGAACTGTGCCGTATTGCAAAGATAGGAGGACGATTAATCGTTACGGTTCCTTTTGGAAAGTACCAGAATCACGGCTGGTTTCAGCAGTACGATATGGATAGACTGATGCGCCTCTCCACCTCCACCGACTTAAAACTCACTGAAGCGCACTTCTTCGCCTACCAAAACGGTTGGAAGGAGTGCCACGCCTACGACCTCAAAGATGTGGGCTACCAGACCAATGGAGCCGTAAACGCGGCAGGGCTGGCGTGTGTAGAACTGACCAAAGCCGCCTAATACTACTCTTGAGAACGCAAAAACCCCCGCGCCTCTAACGAGGTACGGGGGTTTCTATTTTGAAAACACGAAAGAAGCCTACTTCTTTTTGAGGTGTTGGCGCGATTTGCGAGTCAGTTCTTTGGGTAGGGGCTTTACACCCGCTACATAGTCCTGAAAACTTTCGCTACTCATTACGCTGGTAGTTACCTTGAGGCGTACCTTTCCTTCGGGGGTGCTAATCGTTACCGTTTGAAGGTTGGGCAAAAAGGTGTGCTTTTTCTTGGGGGCGCGAAGGTTCCACGCGCCGCTGTGGGGGTGTCTGCGGCGGTTTCCCTTCATAGGGCCCGCGCCAGAAATCTGACATACACGGGACATAGGTTCGTCTCCTTTCTCGGAAATGTTCGTTCGAGAGACGCACTCTTGCCCTCTCGGTTAAGCCTACACAATATACACCGACCAACCCCGCTTTGTCAATAGCGCGTAAACAGATAGGTGACGTATTTTAGTCACACAGCCCGTAGTAAGTGCCGTAAGCATTCCCGTCGGTACTGGCATTCGGGTCGGGGTCGTTGCTACGCCCTCCTGCGGGGCATACCACCTGCTTGTCGAAGTCGCCGTTATTTACCACAAACTTGGCGTGCCCATCTGCAAACACGATCCCCCCTCCTCTAACGTGCCACTGCTGATAGTAGCCGGGAATGTAGCCGTACTTATCCATCGTTCCAAACCAAGGAAGCATCTCATCCCGCATTATGCGCGTTTCGGACGGGGCATCGAATAGCGGGAGGCGCACGATAGTGGTAGAGGTATAGGGGAAGTTGTTTTGTGAAGATTCGTTGGCTACCGTAGAGTAACTCCCATGATTGAAGCGGTAACTGGAGCCGTAGCAAGCGTGGTAGGTCGCAAGACCGGGACACCCATAGGTGGGGTCGGGAAGGGTGGGACCACCGTTATCGTTGGGACAACGAAAAACCTGCTTGTCTTTGGTGTAGGGCAGTATCAGTACTTCGACCCCTTTGTGTTTCGCGTCTCCTGCCCAAGCACGAGACCCGTCTGCGGCTTGCGTGTTGTAGGCATAGAAGATAGGAAGGGTTTCGTCGTAATCTTGTAGGTAGAGGTTTACCGCCATTCCTATCTGCCGTACATTGGAGGTACACACAGAGGCACGAGCCTGTTCACGGGCTTGGGCGAACACTGGAAACAGAATCGCGGCAAGCACCGCAATAATCGCGATGACCACAAGCAGTTCAATCAGAGTAAAGGCATTCTTAGGACGCACAGGGTTCTTGAGGATATTCAAAGTAGGTTCCTTTCTCCTAGTAAAGAGGAAGGAGGAGCAAACGGTACGAGAACTACACAAGGAAAATGCCGCCTCTCCCGACCAAAGTCAGAAGAGACGGCACGAATCCAGAACACGGTTCCGCACACTGTCGCTTCCCTCCGTCGGCATTATCCGAATCAGGTTGGTTAGGGTTAAACGGGTATTCCGTTCTCTCAGCCTTGCGGCACCCCTAGCGCACAGGTCTATTTAGTTTTTGTCGTTAGTGGGAGCCGCAACCGCCGCTACCACAGCCACCGCTACCGCATCCGCCACTGCCACACCCACCGCCCTCACCGTCTTCGGTAGAGAACGAAGAGCCGCAACCGCAAGAGCGCACTGCGTTGGGGTTATCTATCTTAAAGCCTCCGCCCATTTCGTCTTCTACGAAATCTATGGAAGCACCTTTGATGTAGTTATAACTCAATCCATCTACCACAACCTTCACACCGAAGAAACTGTAGACCAAATCACCGTCTTCAATCTCGTCGTCCAAAGCCATACCGTAGTTGAGACCAGAGCATCCACCGCCCTGCACAAACACACGAAGCGCGGAATCGGCTTTCCCGTTGCTCTCCATCAAATCGCGAATCTGGGAAGCCGCCGACTCGGAGAGGGTGACAGCGGGGGCTTGGGTTTCTAGTAGTGCCATTCTATTCTAAACTCCTTGTACTCTAAAACACGGGGTTGAAAGTCCCGGAGAGACTCCGTAACGGGATTTACCTAAAAATCCCAATCACTTCTAATAATTCTACTCTATCCTACCTGTTTTTGCAAGTCTATATCTCGGTAACTACCGGAATCACCACAGGACGGCGGTTCGTCTTTTTGCGTAGGTAGCGCGACACAGTATCGTGTACCACAATTCGCATGGTGTCTAGGTCGGTGCGTTCTGCCCCACTGAGTTCTTCCAAAGCCTGTGTTACCCGTTCACACGCTACAGTAAATAGCTCTGCGCTATCTTCGGGGTGTAGAAATCCTCGCGAGAGAATATCGGGGTCGCTTACAATCTCCCCGCTGGTTCTATCTATGCCCACCGTAATTACCACCGTACCATCTTGCGAGAGGTGTTTGCGGTCACGGAGTACCACATCGCTCACTCCATCCGTAGAGATACCGTCTACCAGTACGCTTCCATGCGGAACCGACTCGGCGAGGACACGCACTCCCTCTTTATCTACCTCTAGTACCTGCCCAATGTCAAAACTCAGGATGTTTTCGGGGGGATAGCCCATCTCTAAGGCGATTTGCCGATAGGCGTTGTAGTGGCGCGGCTCGCCGTGATAGGGGCAAACGTAGTCAGGGCGCGTGAGGTTTACCATCATCTTTAGTTCTTCTTGGTAGCCATGCCCCGAAACATGAACGGTCTGCATTGCGTCGTAGATAACGGTTGCGCCTCTGCGGAAGATACGGTTTACCACACGCCAAACCATGTCCTCGTTACCGGGAATGGGAGTAGAGGAGAGTATGACAGTATCGGAAGGCTCTATCGTCACTTTTGCGTTGTCGTCACGGCTCATGCGCGTTAGCCCTGCCAGTGGCTCTCCCTGACTTCCTGTGGTCAGAATGACAATCTCTTTGTTGTCGTACTTGTGCAGGTCGTCTATTTTAATACGGATGTCGTCTGGGATAGACACGATACCCAAACCACGAGCGGTGTCGAGGTTTTGTACCATACTGCGCCCATAGACGGCTACTTTGCGGTTGTACTTGCGTGCCACGTTAAAGACGGTCTGGACTCGGTGGAGGTTTGAGCCAAAAGTTGCTACGATTACCCGCCCCGGCGACTCGCGCATAAAGCGGTCAAACGTGGGGACGAGCGACCTCTCGGATGGCGACCAGCCTTTGCGCTCTGCGTTCACACTATCCGAAATCAGCAGTTTTACTCCCTCATCTCCGAGTGCCGTAAAGTGAGAAGTATCGAAGTACTTGTTGTCGATGGGGGTAAGGTCGATTTTGAAGTCGCCGGTATGCACCACCGTACCCACCGGCGAGTGGATAGCGAGGCTAACGGTATCTGGTAGGGAGTGCGTTACTTGAACGGGCTCTACTACCAAATCACCAAAATCGACTACCTCGTCTTCGGGGTAGACATGGAATTCGGTAACGGTGTGTAGGCTATGCTCTTTCAGTTTTTCGCGTACCATCCCCAAAGTAAGCGCGGTTCCGAAGAGGGGTACTGGCAACTGCTTTAGCACAAAGGGCAGTGCGCCGATGTGGTCTTCGTGTCCGTGCGTAAGGCAGATGGCTTTCACCTTTTCGCGGTTCTCTAGGAGGTAGGTTATATCGGGGATAATCAAATCGACTCCCGGATACTCTTCGTTAGCGAACATAACCCCGCAGTCCACCACAATAATCGTTTCGTTATAGCAAAAGGCAAGCATATTCTTGCCAATATCTCCGCTTCCTCCCAAAGAGACAATATGTAGTTTTTCGTCCAATGTGACCTCACTCTCTAACTTGCAAGTTTTTCTTGCGAACTTTAATATACCTACCTATAAGGATACCAAAAAAGAGGCAAAAACAGAGGGAGACGGAGAGAGTTCTCCGCCTCCCTTGTTATGAAAGGGGTGTAACTTGAGAATTACCAGCGGTTTCCGCCGCCGCCGCGTCGATCACCACCGCCGCCGCCGTAGCCACCGCGACCACCGCCGCCACCGCTACGGAATCCACCACCACCGCCGCCAGCAGGACGAGCTTCACGGGGTTTCGCTTCATTTACCGTGAGGGTGCGCCCACCCAGTTGGCTTCCGTTGAGGCTGTTGATTGCGCTCTCTGCTTCGCCGTCGTTCTCCATCTCCACGAAGCCAAAGCCCTTGGGCTGCCCCGTGTAGCGGTCAGAGATGATGCTTACCTCATTAACCGTTCCGTATCCGGCGAACAGGTTCTCTAGTTCACCTTCATTTGTACTGTAGGGCAGTCCCCCCACGTAGATGCGTTTTGCCATGTTGTTTCAAGCTCCTTAAAGACCGTGTCTCTTCTCTCTAGTGAAGAAGAGAACCAAAACACCAGTCGATGTCACGCGATATTCAACCGGAGCGGAAACAATTCAAACCGTATGGAAGAATACACCTGTCCTACCGCTCGAAGCCGCTTTATCAGTCCGTTGTTCATTCGTGAAACCGCCAGTATGAGTATACTATGTATCCCCTGATTTGTAAAGAAGATTTTGACAGGGTAATCACATTAGTTTCAGATAGGGTACACGGAGCGTTTTTAGAACTCATACCTGCCTCTTTTCGCAGGAAATCGCCTCCTTATTCGCGAAACTCTAGGTACTCTACACAAATAGAAAGCCCTGCCATGTCTAACTCACTCCCAACAGCAACCGAACGCTTTCCCCATATCTTTACGCCGTACACCCTAAAAGGGGTAGAACTCCGCAACCGTATCGCGATAAGCGGTCACTTTGCGGGATGGTGGGTAGATAAGGGGCTTCCTAGTGAGGAGTTTGCTGACTACATCGAGGAGCGTTCTAAAAATGGAGTGGGGCTATTTGTAATCGGAGCCACCTCTCCCGAACGCGGTTCCGGCTGGATGGAGAGCATCTCGGATGACATCATACCACGCTACAAGATGTGTGTAGAGCGCGGTCACAGGCACGGCACGAAGGTCTTCGCGCAACTGTGCCACCCCGGCTTTCGTCCTCTGCCCGGTATCCCTATTATCGCCTCTGCCCCCTCCGTCTCCTCCATACAGCCCTCATACCGCTCTCCTGAAAGGCTACTCCCTACCCTCGAAGACCTACAGAGGCTGATAGAGGCGTTTCGGCAGGCGGCACGACGGGCGGCAGAGGGTGGTGCAGACGGGCTAGAACTCCACTCCCACGAATCCTTTCTACACGCGCAGATGCTCAACCCAATGTGGAATACCCGTGCCGACGAATATGGCGGCTCTCTTGAAAATCGGATGCGCTTTCTGATTGAGACGCTTACTGCCATGCGCCAAGCGATTGGCGACACCCTCCCACTTGGGGTTCGCCTGAAAGTAGACGATGTAGAACAGCGTGGAATGGATACTACAGAGTATATCAAGGTTATTCAACAACTAGAGGCGATGCAACTGGTAGACTACGTAAACCTTACAGGGGGAGACGGCAGGTTTCATCATGGGCCCATGCCGCGCCCCGAAGGAGAGTGGCTAGATAAAGTACGGGAGGTTCGCGCCAAAACCAGCCTCACCCTGATGCACGCAGGGCGCATAGCCACGCCTGAACTGGCGGAGAGTACTCTCGCCGAAAACGTGGTAGATGTCGTCTGTATGACCAAAAGCCATATCTGCGACCCCCACTTCACGCGCAAAATCTTCGAGAACCGCTTAGAGGATATACGCTACTGCACCCGTTGCCTACAGAGTTGCCATGCCAAAATGCACCTAATGACCTGCATCTATAACCCCATTACGAGCCGAGAAAAGTCGTGGGCAACCCTCATTCCTGCCCCTACTCCCAAACGGGTCGTAATTGTAGGCGCAGGACCCGCAGGAATGGAAGCGGCGGTTGCCGCTTCGGGTAGGGGGCACAACGTAACAGTACTAGAGCGTAGCGACAAGATAGGGGGGCAGACTCTGGTGGGCGCGAGTTCTCCTCTACGCAAAAACTGGCTCCGTATCTCCGAATTCTATACCCGTCAGGCGAACAAAGGGGGTTTTGAGGTACAGGCGGGGATGGAGGCTACAACGGAAAGGGTTCTTGCCCTCAACCCCGATGTGGTTATCGTCGCGACGGGTTCCGTACCTAACCGCCTCTCTATTGCGGGAGGTAGCCCCGCGCTGACCGTGCACGAGGTGATACAAGGCAAAGCCGATACCCTAAAAAGCGTTCTGCTCTTTGACAGAGAGGGCTTTAATCGTCCGTTGGTTGCGGCAGACTACCTCTCGGCAAAAGGGATACAGGTAACATTTGTCACCTCCCTCTCCTCTATCTGCCCTACTACCGAGAGTATGCTACTCGATGAGATGATAACCCAACTCTCGGAGCGTGGAGTTACCTTCTATCCGGGGTATGAGTTGGCGGGTTGGGATACGGAGGGGGTAGTTCGAGTACGTTCCGTTCAAACTGCCCAAGAGCGCACCTTTAGCGGAATTGAGGGCGTGGTTGCAACCGTCGGCTCTACCGCTGTCAATACTCTCGCGCAAGAACTGCGGGGTAAGGTTGCCGAACTCTACGTTATCGGAGACGCAAACACCCCTCAAACTGTAGAGCAAGCCACCTATCAAGGCGGACGGATAGGAAGGGAGATATAGCCATGAAGATAGTATCGTTTCTATGTATGCTAGTGTTGACAGCATTTGCCGAAAGAGGAGAGGCGAAGATGCAACTCGCAAAGAACGGGCATACCGACTATGTGATTATCACACAGGCAGGGGCAACCCCTGCCGAACTACACGCGGCAAAAGAGCTTGCTCAACACCTGCATACAATCACAGGTGCAGACTTTCCCATCCGTGAAGCCGCCAACGCACCGAGTAAAGCGATTGTAATTGGACAGGGAGCCGTTACACGCCGATGCTTCCCTACCGTCGATTTAAGTGCCTTTGGGCAAGAGCAGTTGGTTATTCGTACAGAGGGAAAACGGCTCCTACTCGCAGGAGGACGACCCCGTGGAACCCTCTATGCAGTTATGCGCTTTCTTGCTACTCAGTGCGGTGTACGCTGGTGGACGGCATGGGCTTCCCAACTCCCCCATACCCCTAACCTTACTCTTCCCACCCTCAATCGAGTAGAACAGCCCGCCTTTGAATCACGAGACCCCTACTGGTTTGTGAGTGGAAATACCGACTGGGCAGTGCACAATCTTATCACGGGCCAACGCCCTTATCTGGACGAAACGCATGGCGGAGGGATCCGTTATAAAGGCTTTGTTCACACCTTTTTCCCTCTAGTTCCCCCAGAAAAGTACTTCTCAAAACATCCCGAATGGTATAGCCTAATCAAAGGAAAGCGGGTATATGAGGGAGCGCAACTGTGTACCACCAACCCCGAACTGCGCGACTTTTTGGTAGAGCAGGTAAAAGCCTCTCTAAAAGAGTCACCCGAAGCCAGTATCCTCTCGGTATCACAAAATGACTGGTTCAACCCATGCGAGTGCGAAAGGTGTAAAGCACTAGACGATGAAGAAGGTAGCCACGCAGGAACCATGCTCGCACTGGTGAACTATATCGCCGAGAAGGTAAAACCCGATTTTCCTCATGTTGCCATAGATACCCTCGCCTATCAGTACACACGCAAAGCCCCCAAATCGCTCAAACCGCTTCCAAACGTTATTGTGCGCCTCTGCTCTATAGAGTGTAACTTTGGCGCAAGCCTAGAAGACCCTTCCAACAAAAGCTTTGCAGATGACATTCGTGCATGGAGCCAAAAGAGCAACCGCCTCTATATTTGGGACTACACCACCAACTTTTCACACTATGTTCTGCCTCACCCAAACTGGTTTGTTTTGGGTGAGAATGTGCGATTTTTCCACAAGTATGGAGTACGCGGACTCTTTGAGCAGGGCGCGTACCAGTCTGATGGTGGTGAAATGGCAGAACTGCGTACTTGGCTTCTCGCTCAACTCCTCTGGAACCCCTATCAAGATGACCGTGCTCTCATCAAAGAGTTCCTACAAGGCTACTACGGCAATGCCGACAAAGCGATTTATGCCTACCTTGAACTGTTGAGCCAAGCCGCGAAGGGGTTCTATCTAACCTGCAACACCTCTCCTACCGCTCCTTTTCTGAAATATACCGTTCTTAGTAAAGCAGAGAGGCTTTGGCAAGAGGCAGAGCACGCCGTACAAAACGACCCCGAACGTCTATGGCGTGTGCGTCAAGGGCACCTACCCATTCAGTATACTGCGCTACAAAACTGGCAGGCATTACGGCGCAACTGCCTTGAGGACAAGGCGGAGTGGGTGTTCCCTACATCACGAAAAGCCCTTGCCGACCAGTGGCTTGCTGTTGCAACAGGAAAAGGTCCCGTCGGTTGGTCACCAATGACCCTAATTAATGAAGGAGGAACCACCCCTCAAGCATTTGTAGAGCAGTTTCAAAATGACCCTACATCGCCTTAGAAGGAGTAAAGTGCCCCCCCCTACACTCTAGTACCCATTCAGTAATCGGTGCACACAGTACAGAAAAGAGCAACCAAAGACAAGTAATAGACAAAAATATACTGTACACTAGGCATACGATGAAACCGCAAACCCGACTAGATCACGAAGAACGTATTGCCCAAGCCCTACAGTACATTGTAGAACACCTCGACGAAGAGATTCGACTTCCCGAACTCGCCGATAGAGTCTGCTTCTCACGCTTCTACTTTCACCGTATCTTCCAAGCCCTTATGGGAGAGACCGTAGGAGAGATAACACGCCGTCTTCGCCTCGAACGCTCTGTAGTGCGCCTTAGAAACACCCATATCCCCATTACGGAACTTGCGTTTGAGGCGGGCTACTCCACCCATGAGGCGTTTATCAAGGCGTTTCGTGCCGCCTTTGCCTGTACCCCTTCTGCCATGCGCCGTACCCTCCAGTACAACGGTCAACTGCCCACTCCCAACGGGGTACACTTCGGGGTCTCATCGCCTATTCGGTTTATCGAAACACAAGGAGAGATAACTATGAACGTCGAAACTCGTACCCTAGAAACCCGCAAAATCGTCTGTATGTCCCACACTGGTCCTTACTATATGATAGGAGCCACTTTTGGCGCACTCGCAGGATGGCTACAAGAGAACAGTATCCCTATGGGGCAAACTGCCGCCCTCTACTACGACGACCCAGACGTAACCCCTGTAGACCAACTACGCTCCGATGCAGGAGCATTTGTTCCCAACGATTTTGTGACGGAAGACCCACGCGTACAGGTTAAGGATATAGCAGGAGGGCTTCATGCGGTAGCCACGCATATCGGGCACTACGACGGTTTGAATAGGGCTTGGGCAGAACTGGTGGGTCAGTGGCTTCCCTCTAGCGGCTATACTTTCCCCGATACTCCCTGCTTTGAGGTGTACCTAGACGACTGCTCTGTAACGCCCCCCGCAGAGGTTCGCACCGAACTCTGTATTCCTTTACAGGCAAAATAGGTCTGTCGGACAAAAATTTTCGGAATTTAGTGCTAATTTTACGGGTTTTTGCCAAATTTTATGCAAAAACCCGTAATTTTTCGCTCCCGAAACTTCCGATATAAGAGTACAGTACTTTTATAGCCTTACCATCCCTATTCGAGCTTGTCGGAGGAGTGATACCGCGATGTCCACCATTCAGAAAACCGCGCAACGCACTACAGTGCTAGAGCCAGAGCCCCAAACTAACTACCCTACCGCGATTGTCCGTCAACGGGAAGGCAACTCTATCCCTGCCCCCGAACTCGACGCACTCAAGCAGGCACTGGTACAAGAGCAACGCGCCGTAGTAATACAGAAAGCCAGTGCAGAGAAAGCCCGCCGCTCTACCTCCTGCCTACAAGCCTTTGCCCGAACCCTACTCCAAAGCCTGAACCAGCCCTGCTTCCAAATTAACCGCGAGGGCAAGGTGGTACTCTGGAATACGGGAATGATTCTCTGGACGGATATTGGCGACCAAGAGGCTATCGGGAAAGAGATAACCCAGCTCCTGCCCACCTTCCTCTCTACCCCCTTGCTAAACACCATTCGAGAGGCGAGCACCCAAGCAGAGGCACTCACCCATGCCGAAGAGATAACTCCCACCCATGAGACTCTCTCTAATGACGACGACTTTGAGTCTGTTGCCTACACCGCGATACCTCTCCTAAAGGTTCCGGGATGCGTGGAAGGATGTGTCATTTTGTTGGACATCGTTTAGTTCATCAACTGCCGCAACTTTCCAGCCCTGCCTCTTCTTCCTTATAAGAAGCAAAAGGTAGGGTCGTTTTTTTGTCTCCTTAGCGGATAAATGTCTACTATTTGTGTGCAAGATTTGCCTGTTTTAAGGGTATAATAATGAGTATCTAGGGAAATAGAGGGAAGATTTCTTCCCTTATTATGAGGAGAGTAGAGATTGTCTGACGATTCAGTAGACCCCCAAGTGCTTCCCGATGCGACGCACGACCTAATGGTGATAGATATAGAGCAGGAGCTACGACGCTCCTACCTCGGTTACGCCGTTTCCACCCTTGTCTCCCGTGCCCTCCCCGATGTTCGCGACGGCTTCAAACCCGTACAGAGGCGTATCCTCTACTCTATGCGCGAACTTGGAGTAAGTGCTACC
The DNA here is from genome assembly GCA_900299305.1 of bacterium. Lineage (GTDB taxonomy): Bacteria > Armatimonadota > Chthonomonadetes > Chthonomonadales > Chthonomonadaceae > CAIJLM01. The sequence continues at coordinate 18,298 of OMJJ01000128.1, forward strand.
GCCTCTCGCGTGAAGTCGGCAAAAGTTATCGGTGAGACGATGGGTAACTACCACCCACACGGCGACGTAGCCCTCTACATGACTCTTGTGCGAATGGCGCAAGATTTCAG
>OMJJ01000129.1 GCA_900299305.1 bacterium
ACTCACCGCCGTTATAGCCCATACCCAAATTGAGGTCATAGGCATCGGTTTTGTACACTTTGCGCTCTGCATGACCACTGATACCAATGTCACCGGATTTGGGAATCCAAGCCCCAAGGCGAAGCGTCCAGTCTCGCGAGAGTTCGGGAAGAGCCTCTGCACGGGTTTGTGCATGGGAAGTTTGCCCTGCCGCGATAAGTAGGGCGGCAAGAACAAAAAGGGTACTAAAGAACGTGCTAATACGTTTCACGCAGTTTTCCTCCTGTTGTGGGGACGATAGTGGGTTGAGTGTTGTTTTCCAAGTTTCCATGTCACACAACCCACAGGGAATCCAACCCAATAATCTTCAAAAATAGATTGTACCGCCTACGTGCAAATTCCTGCTGAATTTTGTCGAAAATTCTCAATAAATCTGCATAAAGGCGTTTTTTTGACCTAAAAACGCTCCCTTTCTTATTGGTAATGACGCTTTGGTATCCCAAAACGACTCGTGTATACAAGGATTTTCTATAACAAGGAGAATCGGTACTCTGTGTTGAATAGGGGAGTTTAGTAATACAGCCGAAGGAACCTACTCTAATGAAACGTGCCTTTACTCTTATAGAACTGCTTGTCGTGATAGCAATAATCGCAATTTTGGCGGCAATCCTTTTCCCTGTCTTTAGTGCGGCGCGTGAAAGCGCACGTCAGACCTCTTGTACCTCTAATATGCGGCAGATAGGAATGGCGTTCGGGATGTATGTACAGGACTACGATGAGCGAATGCCCGATAGGCGGGATTTGAAAATCGCTATTCCGGGCGGATACCATCCTTGGAAGACCTGGCCCGCCTCTGACCCGCGATGCGGATGGGCGGCGATAGTCTTGAGCCCGTATATTAAGAGCGACGGTGTGTGGGCGTGTCCTAGCGTGGCGGGTGCGCTGGATGTACTACAGGCGAAGCAAGCCTTTACCGCTAGCCCTAATCCTCCGTTTGCACGTTACTGGATGTGGCGATTTGATAGACCCGATGACCCCATTCCTTTTGACGACTTTTGGGGCAAAACTCCCGACCAAGCCATTAGCGACCTGAATACGGGCTTTAACCCCCAAGCCGGACACCCGCAAAGCGTTTCGGAGACGGAGCTTGCGGTAGACCCCTACTTCCCCAAAACGATTAAGGTGGTGGATGCCGCCCTCAAAGGTCACTCTGTTCATCGGGGAGGGCGCAATCGCCTTTTTCTGGACTTTCATGTGAAGTACTTTAGGGATATTCGTACCGATTAGTTGCTTGAAAACTAGGGGAGGGAAGACGAGGGCGGAAGGCTTTTACCCTCCCAGTACCGCTCACATAGAATTATCGCGACTACATCGTCTATTGCAACAGGGGGAGTGCGTAGAGAGCGAGGCAGTAGGCGTTGCCAGCCTTTCGTGGGGTGTGTGTTTAGATAGCGTTCTCGTGCTAACAGGGTGGTGTGTGCTTCTGGAACTAACTCTAGGGGAACACTCCACTCTGTTTTGCGTATCTGTTCGATAATCGCTTTGGAACCTGTACCACTCCCTATAACTACTGCTACAGGGGTGAAGGTCTCTTTTAGCACTGTGACTTCGGCGATTAGGCTATCTGTACTGACCACGCCTTGCCAAAGCACCTTCTTGTTTGCATTTACCACCGCAACACCGCATTTCGCGCTACCAGGGTCGATACCAACGACGCAAGGGGTGTTCATACGCGGTTTTTGGGGCGTACTAGGCGGAACTTGAGGCGAAGCGGGTCTATGGAGTTTAGGTTGCGCTCTGCAATCGCAGTTATCTCTACTTCGCCCCCCATCTTTCTTAGCCTATCGGTTAGGTCTACCAGTTCTGCCGCACCGAAAATCCCTACCTGTGTGGTTCCGGAAGACTTGTCTAGTTGTGGAATCGTCCCCGCTTCCACTGCCGCATTACGAACATCCTCTTGCAAAAACTGCACTACCGTACCCACCAAAGCCTCCAGAGGGCGGTTAGTATTCACGACTCTGGTGGCAATTACGTCTCCGCGTTTGAAGGTAGGGCGGACGGGTAGGTAGGAGAGGCGTACTAGTGCGGGTTCGCCTTCGGTGGTGTTTGCTACTGTGGTCGCCATGACGATACATCCCGATTTGCTTTTGCAGAGTTCGTCGAGTAAGCCATCTACTACCGCGCTTTCGTCTTGTGCGCCCGGCACATAGCGGTTGTTTACAAGGCGCACCGCAAGCCCGTTATCTCCGCGCCGTGCGCCTTTGAGCTGCGCCATTGCACTGGCATCTTGTAGCAGGGAGTGGAGGCTTTTTTTCATCTCTTCGCGGTTATCGCTTATCTCTAGTGTTTGACGTGCGACGACCTCACCGGAAGGAAATGCAATGCGCTGAACACGCAGATTGAGGTAGTCGGAGAAAGCGTCTTTTGCTCCGCTTAAAAAGGTGAGGAGCTCTTTGCGGTCTTTTACCAGTGCGTCGATGTCGTTTGCCAGTAGTCGAATTTGGGCGTTTGCGCGTTCAATATCTTTCTGGTTTGCGTCGTTTAGGTCTTTCCCTACGCGCTCCAGCACCTCGTTTTGGCGTGTTAGGTCGGTGTTTCGTGTAGTCAGCGCGGCTTTTTGCGCTTCCAGTTTTACAGTGTCTGCCTCCATTTGTGCAAGTTTGGTTAGAGTTTCTGCACTTTGCCGCCTCATATTCTCGTTTTGCTTTATTAGCCTATCGTTTTGACGCGCAAGCTCGATGGTCTGTTTTCCAAGACCTGCGTTTTGGTGTTGGTACAGGTCGCTCTGTTTCTCTAGTTCATTGTTGGCGAGGGTTAGTTTTGCGTTACGATTGCCTAGTGTTTGGCTACGCGCTTGTAGCACAGCAACATCGGATACCAGTTGGGCTTGGTGCTTCTTTAGACCTTGAATTGCGTTCTGCTTTGCACCGACCTCGTTACGAGCGGCAACCAATCGTCGGTTTGCTTCGGTGGTTTGGCTTTGTGCCTGTGCTACGTTGCTTTTGAGTACGGCGAGCTCTTTTGCAAACGCAACCTTTTGTCGGTCATACTCTCGGATGGTGGCTTCTCCACGTAGCACGACTTCTCGAACGGTGGGAGCGACTGCAAGCAGGGCGAGAGTACTGAGTAGTACCACAAATGACCCCGTAAGACTCGTGATGAAGATAGCGGTATGCTTAGGGCGCATACCGAACAGTTTTATTCGCTTTTTGCCTATTTTACGACCCAAGAGGTCGCCAGAGTAGGCGATACCACCGCCTACCACCAACATACTTAGGAAGACCAGAACTGTCCAGAACATACTGCTCACCTCACTTTAGCGCGAAGCCTTTACAACCAGAATCGCACAAGCCACTATCGCTACAATATCCGCCATAAAACTTGCCAGTAGTGGGGGAAGCCCCCCATTTTTGCCCACAACAAACATCGAATGGTAGCCTACCCAGTATAGAAAGGCGATAAATATCGCCATACCAAAGCCCATCGCTTTGCCACCGCCTCGTGCGGTACTTTGCCCCAATGCCGCACCCACTAGCCCGAATATCAGGCTGGCAAGCGGTAGCGAGATTTTACCGTACAAATCGACCTCCATGCCCCGCGTATCTGCCCCGCGACTCTGCCCTTTGATAATCTCGTTACGCAGTTGGCGAAAACTGAGGCGGTTGGGGTCGTTTGTACCCACGTAGAGAGCCTCCTCAAAGGTGAGTGGAATGGTGGTGTTGTTGGGAAGAGTTTCGCACTCGTCGAACTCTGTCCGAACAATGTCCACACTTCCGGTCTCTGCATTTGGGGTATGCAGTTCAAAATAGCCATTGTAGTACTTCCACTTCATGCCTTTGTTATCGTAAGGAATAGCTTTATCGCAGTACACAACCACATCGACTTGCCCTTTACGTGAAGGTATCTCCGAAAATCGGATTATCGTAACGCGCTTTAGGGTCTGCTCTTTGGTATTAAAGCCGCCATCTACCGAAATCAGCTCTTCCAGCCCTTTTCCATCGGCGCGTTCTATGGAGTGAAGTACGTAGTGGTCGGAGGGAAGCATATTTTTGAGGGCGTTTAGGCGAATATCCCAGTACTGCGTAGTGGCAGGGGGAACCACGAGGTCGTTCCAGAAAAACGCGATGATGCTTACCAGCGTTCCCGCTATCCATATCACGCGCACAATACGCGGGAACGGAATCCCCGCCGCGTAGATTGCCACCAACTCCTTATCGGTAGAGATACGCCCGAAGGCGAGTAAAGAGCCTAACAGCATCGCCATAGGAAACGTTTGAGTGACTACGCTGGGCAAACTCAGCACTACCAACTTTATAACGGTTCCCAGTGCAACCCCTTTTACCAGTAGGTCGGTAGCCGGAAATAGGTACGCCGCCGCAAAGAGGAGTGTCATAAACATAAAGAGACCGTTGATAAAGGGCCCTATAAGGTCTTTTAGTACAAGTTTATCGAGAATTCTCATGCTTTATGCCCTTCATTGGGTGTTTCGGCATCGTTCTCTATGGCATTCGCAACGGCACGGCGTTGGTCTACACTGGTATAGCCCAACTTCTCTCCAAAGTATGCCTCGCGGGCGATGGGGTCGTCGAGCAGGGTATCCGAGCGACCTGTCACCTTTGTCTGCCCATCGGCGATGATGTAGGCACGCTCTGTAATCGCGAGCATCGCCAAAACGTTGTGGTCGGTAATGAGTATTCCGATATTGTTATGACGTGCCAACCGCTTCAAAATCTTCTCTATGTCCTCAATGGCTTTGGGGTCTACACCGGTAAAGGGTTCATCGAGTAGAATAAACTTGGGGTTAGTGGCTAAGGCACGGGCAATCTCTACGCGCCGCCGCTCTCCTCCCGATAGCGTCTTCCCGAAATCGTGCCGCTTGTGTGTGATGTTTAGCTCTTCTAGTAGTTCGTCTCGCCTCGCAATGCGCTGGGCGGTGGGCATGGATTTCATCTGAAGTACGAGGTCGATGTTCTCTTCTACCGTCATGTTGCGAAACACGGAAGCCTCTTGTGGCAGGTATGAGATACCTGCATGGGCACGGCGGTACATAGGGAGGCGCGTAATGTCTTGCTCATCCAAATAGACTTTGCCGCTCTTTGGCTTTACCAACCCAACGATCATGTAGAAAGTGGTTGTTTTGCCCGCCCCGTTCGGTCCGAGTAGCCCCACAATTTCGCCCTGATTGACCTCTAGGCTGACCTCTTTTACGACGGTTCGTGCTTTGTATGCCTTTACTAACTTATCGGTTTGAATCTTCAACAATCACACTCTCTTCTATGGTAGACCTATGGGTAGGCTATTTCTTCTTCTCTTTGCCGGCTTTTTCGTCGGTATCTACCAACTCTATGGGTAAGATGCGAATGGTCGCGGTCTCTTTTGGACTCAGGATGTCGAACTCGTAGGAGTCGTTGAGAAGGCGTAGGCGAATGGAGTCGCCTGTCTTACCCTCTACCACGCCCGGCTCTAGCAGTTTTTCTGGTGCGATAATCTCCATACGGAAGGGACCTTGAACTTCTGCGGTCTGATTTTCCCCTCGATTACTGTTTGTAAAGAGGATACGGGGCGTGTTACCACGCACAACCTGTAAGGCACGTTCTTTCAACTCTTTGGTGGGCTTGGGCTTTTGCTGAACTGAGTACTCTACATTACCCTCTGCCATAACGGATTTTATCGAACTATCTGCGGAAAACTTGGTCATAAGGTGTAGTGCTAAAAAGCGCATACCCGCAGAGGATTTTGCATCGGTGCTTTCGAACAGCATACGATTACCGCGAACGTCTATCTCTTGCCCTACCTCCCATGCCCCATAAGTGAACTGTGTAAAACTTATCGCTCCCAACTGAAAACTGGATACAAGGGCGTTTTCAGGGGAGGTGGTGGGCTTCTCTGCCTCCGCTTTGGGTTTGGGTTGTAGGGTTAGTTTGGCGGTTTTCGGGTTGGCATAGAGCTGATAACGCCGCTTATCTTTCCCTACTATGTCCAAAATTAGTCGTTCGGCGACTATCTCTGCTGGTACTGCCAAAAGGTCGGGAGAGGTGACGGTGATATGGATACCGCCCTCTAGGGTAAGGGTCTGCTTGGGAACGTCTTGGACAATGGACGTGGCATAACCTTCCATTATCTCGGTAGCGTTTTGCTTGTCACCTTCACTTTTACGGGTTCGCTCGGTACGAATCTGTACTCCGCCTTTTGCCTCTACGCGCTGTAGTTCCGAACTCTCGTCGTCGAACTTCGCTTCGATATGGGAGGAGTGTGCCTTTACATAACTCTCGGTGTCTTTATACTCGAATACAGTGCGCGTACCTAAAAACAACATATCAGATTTAGACTGATACTCCACCCTATCGTAGTCATGGACGACTATCTCGCCTGTAGTCTTCCGCCCGGATTTGGTGTTTGCCTTCTCTTTGGGGCGAAGTCGAAACTCATGGCTTCCCCCCTCTCCAAATAGCGTGTACCGATAGGGGGTAGAGGTCATATCTACCTCAATACGATTAGCGTTGAGGGCGGCGGGTTCTGCAAGGTTTTCAGTGTCGGTAATCTGCGCTTTTACGTTTCCTAAAAGCACGATTTTTTGAGTGGTGCGGTTTAGGGAACCTTGATTTGCGGTTCCTGTTAAACTGCGCGACGAGCCATCCTTCTGCTTTTGCGAGAGGGTAAAGGTGATGTTGCCAGTAAGAACGGTCTCGGCAAAATCGTCTATCCCGATTTTGCGGGTGGAGATTACGTCCGCATGAACTTTGAGCAGGGCGTTAGAACGCTTGTAAGGTATAGTGGCAAGCGAGTTCTTCCCCATAATCTTGTAGCCAGCGGGGTTGAGTTTTACTTCGCTACTGGTCATTCTCTCTACGGTGACATCACCGTAGAGTATGCGCGTTACGGGTTGCTGTGCCTTTTGGGGCGTACTTTGTGCTATATTTAGTGTGAAAGTAGTACAAAGTATGCTGAAAATAGCCTTGCCCAACCCTCTACTCAAAGTCATTCGTTTCCTCCCATAATACGCATATCTCCTGTTTTCGTATCTAGCCAGATTTTAGGGGCTTGCGAAGTTATCTTGGGCGTTTTCGTTGTTGCGGGTCTCTCTAGGTGAGCAGACCCCTCTGCAAGTGCGGAGTGCGTTTTGGTGTCCCAAGTTATTTTGTCGGCTGTCACCTTGAGGACGTTGGGCGCGATGAGGTTGTTCACGCGCACCCCTTTGGTTGCAATCAGCCTTCGCGATTTCCGATTTGCCTCTAGCGCACCTGCTTCTAGGGTTGCGCTCATTATCCCGTCTTGAAACAGCTGTGCCTGCACCTGTTTCATTCGCAGGTTGGGGATGTTGCCCTGATAGAACAGTTCACCGGTCTCAGATTTTGCTATAAGCAGAGGAACCTGTTTTTGGCGGTCTTTGGGGTCTTGGGTCATCCAGCGAATCTTCCAGCCTTTGCCGCGCACCGTTCCCGGCAACGAGTTCTTGCTCTCTACCTTCTTTACGGAGGTGTTCTCTGCCGGCTTGGGTTTGCTACTGCATCCCATTACAAAGAGCGCACCGATTAGTAGCAGGTAAGGTCGTAAGGGCATTAGGGCTTCTCAAAGTGAATGGCATTTGTACCCGCAAGGTGGTTGGTAGGAGCCATTACGTACTTTAGTGCGTACATAAAAAAGCCGATTGCGAGGACAAAGGAGAAGATGAAAAAGCCGATATAGACTTTTAAGGTACGGTTCTTCTGAGTACCTTTGCGTGTCCACCCACAGAAGGTACACTGGTCGATACTTCGAGTTAGTTCTTTGCCGCACCAAGGGCAGTTGTGTGTCTCCATGCCTATACCTTCCCCGCCGTGTTTTGCCGTACATCACTGAGTGCAATGGTACGCCGCAGTTGCCCACACGCCGCCGAAATCGCACTGCCCCGCGTCATGCGTTGGGTGGTGGTACGCCCTGCTTTCTCTAGTTCCTCTCGAAATCTTGCTACGCTCTCTCGTTCGGGGCGGCGAAAGCCCTCTTTGGTATCGACGTAGTTGAACGGAATCAGGTTCACGTTGCCTTGTAGCCGCTTCGCACGTAGCCGCGCCGCGAGTTGTTGCGCCTGTTCTGGGCTATCATTTACGCCACCGATAAGCAGGTACTCAAAGGTTAAATCGCGTCCTGTTTTGGCGGCATACTCGGCACACGCAGTTAAAATCTCGTCGATTTTCCACTTACGCCCCGTGGGTATCAAATCCGAGCGCAAATCGTCATCGGGAGCATGAAGCGAGAGCGCAAGTGTGATGGGGAGGTTCTCCTCAGCTAGTGCAAGGATGCCCGGAACCACTCCAACTGTCGAGACGGTTAGATTCCTCAAAGACATTCCCACCTCGTTATGAAGCAGGTTTAGGCTCTTTATCACGTTTGCATAGTTCCAAAGCGGTTCTCCCATACCCATATAGACGGCATGAGAGATGCGGCGGTTGCTTTCACTCTGCATAAAGAGTAACTGCCCAACGATTTCGCCGGCGGTGAGGTTACGGGCGAAACCGCCTTGTGCCGTCGCACAAAAACGACACCCCGCCGCACAACCTACCTGAGATGACAGGCAGACCGATACCCGCTCTGCATAGGGGAGGTAGACACTCTCCACCCGCTGACCACCTGGTAAATCGAACAGATACTTCACGGTTTCGTCGGTAGCCATGTCTTTGTGGGCGATGGTGGGATACCCTACGGTTGCCGACTCTGCCAACTTCTCTCGGAACGCCTTTGGCAAATCGGTCATCGCCTCGAAGGACTGTGCTTGCCGCTGGTATATCCAAGTCGCTATCTGCGCCCCCCTGTAGGCGGGTTGCCCCATCTCCTTCGCTAAATTTTGTAATTCGTTTGTCGTTAATCCTAGTAAATGTTGCATCTTTTTTGTTTCAGGGTGTTGGGAGGCAGAATACTGCGGCTCCTAATCAATCGCCCAGCCTTTGCCCTCCGGACTCGCCGTTAAAATCTGTACGCCTTCGTGGGTTAGTGCTAAGGTATGCTCGAAGTGGGCACTCGGTTTTCCGTCTGCGGTGACAATCGTCCAGTGGTCGCGTAGTGTTTTGATGTGCCGTTTACCCACGTTTACCATCGGCTCTACGGCGATGACTACTCCCGGTTCGAGACGGAAATCCTGATTGCGTTCGTAGTCGCGGTTGGTGTAGTTTGGAACATGAAGAGCCTCCCACAAATCTTCGCCTATCCCATGCCCCGCCAGCTCTTCTACTACCGAAAAGCCCGCGTTTCGCACGTAGTCCGCCATCTCTTTAGCTACTTGGCTCCAGTACATACATTTGGGTATTCGGTCAATGGCGATACGTAACGCCCCCTCGGTTATGTCGAGCAGTTTCTGTTTTTCTGCGGAGATTTTCCCTACAGGGCGCGTTACCGCTGCGTCTCCACACCAACCGTTGAGGCGTACCCCAATATCGAGGCTCACAATGTCACCCTCTTTTAGTACCCGCTTGCCCGGCATACCGTGTACAATCTCCTCGTTTACCGA
>OMJJ01000130.1 GCA_900299305.1 bacterium
ATTACAGCACAAACCCGAACCAGCCTCCACGACATCGAAGTGGAGGACGAAGCCGTCGCGCTTTTGGAGTACCCAAACGGCGCACACGGCTACATCTATGCGAGTACCGTAGAGAGTCCGCAGATACAACGTATCGAAATTTGCGGAGATAAGGGTAAAATTCTTCTGGATGGAAGCAATATCACGCTTTTCGGGCTAGATAACTCGATACGCAAGTTTAGCACAGAGACGGAGAAGGTATGGGCGGCTCCTGCCGTTACCGAAATCCCCGTAGAACTCGCCCCCGAAACAGACAAGCATGGACACGCGGTTATTACGCAGAACTTTGCCCGTGCTATACTGTACAACGAGCCGCTACTTACGCCCGGTGAAGAGGGCATCAACGCGCTAGAACTTATCAACGGAATGATACTCTCTAGTAAAACAGGGCAACCTGTGAATGTACCCGTAGCCCGCGCCCAGTACGAAGAGCTGATAAGCGGTCTCCGCGCCAACTCGCGGCTAAAAACCAGCGTAAAAGAGATTCGTGAGACCGACCCCCAACATATCTAAAAGGAACTGAAAACCGAGGGTTCCGCCCCCATAGCGGAACCCCCAACCTACCTATAATGAGCGAACCTTTCAACCCCTTTTCGGAGGCTTATGCCTCCCACAATCTCGCCGACCAAGCCCGTAGCCTTAGTAGCACCGTTCTGCTTGCCCCCGCGCAAGAGTCACGGCGCATTACGGCGTTGCGGCACTGGCTTTCACAAATTGCGGAGGCTCTTGCAGAGAAATGCTCGCAGTCTCCTGACACTTCCCAACGCAAAAAGTACAGTATACTGCTCTTTCACGTTCGTGGTTTAGCATCTCATATCAATGGGGCGAACCATATTGTCCCGCCCGGTATAGAAGTCGTCCTAAAAGCCTTCCAAGAGCAGTTGTACCCAAACAGTATAACACTGCTCAATCTTCACGCACTAGGCATTGGAGGAAGAGATGGGCTTTGTGATATAACCCATTTGCTTTCGCAGTGTGATATTCACATTCCACAAATACAGGGAACTCCAGAGAAGGTATTCATCGCAAACTGTCGCTTAGGGGAACAAGATAACATTCTCGCCTCGCCCTTAAACATTATGGCATTCTATCTCTACATTGCCCTAGATGGTATCGACACTCGCTCCCATAACGATACAACAGGACGCTGGTTACCTCTCTCCGATGCGATAGCCGTTCGTGCATTGGGACCTGCTTTTCTGTTTTCACAGTATGACCAACTAGAAAAACCACTTAAAGTAGAGGGTTTGCCCTTGCAAGTCCTTGAAGCAGAGGGTTGGCTAGACCATCCCACCATGCGCCCTCTCCTAGATTTAGTCCCGCATAGCGAGAGTGAAGGGCAAGGTACTCTGGATACCCCCGAATGGAAAGCCATCTGTGAGCGCATTCCCGCCTACACCCCCGCGCAGTTCGATGCAGAGGTTCCCATCCTTTGGGAGCGGCTAAAGCAACTTTTACCCCCCAATGAACTAGAAATCGACGGAGTAGAGTCGGATAAGCCCGCAAGCCTCGTCTCTATCTTAAACGCGGGTTGGAGTTTCTACCTTCTGCACATGGAAGACCTGTACAAGATACTCGGCTCGAAGACGGCGCAAGACCGCTACGACGCGAAAATGGTACTCAATCGCCTACTTACGAAGGGCGTAGAACTTAGCCAAATTACCCAAACATGGCGCACAGCAAGGAAGGCGATAGGACAGTGACCTCAACCTCAGTACTCGGCGGAACCGAAATCAAACAACGAATGCGGGAACCCTTCCCCTCCAAATTAGTGATAACCCCCATTCTCAACGGCGACCAGCAGATACCTGACCACGCGGCGGCAGTCGATTTGCGCTTGGGACCTCAGTTCATCGTCGCAAAACGCTCTCACTTCGCGCAGATAGATGCCCGTGACGCAGACAGCCTCACCCCCGTCTACCAGTCGCAAGAGCATTTTGACGTAGGAATGGAGGGCGAAATCGTGATTCACCCTCAGCAGTTCCTACTCGCCGCGACCCTAGAGTACCTGCGTATCCCCATGGACTTAACGGGAAGCGTGATTGGTCGCTCTTCGTGGGGACGTATCGGGCTGATTATCGCAACAGCAACGGCGGTACACCCCGGCTTTACGGGTTGCCTTACGCTAGAGCTCCAAAATCTCGGCGATACCCCTATCGTCCTGCATCCGGGAACCCGTATCGCGCAAATCGCTTTCTACCGCGTGGGGGCAGACCCCGAAAGTTTCACCTCACGGGTCTACCGCGCTAAGTATGTGGCGGCTATCGGTCCCGAATTCAGCCGACTGGGTAACGATGCAGACTGGAAAATGATAAACCAGTTGAAACGGTAACACTCATGTTCAACGCAGTTTTTGCCTGTCTGGGATGTTTGGCACTGCTTTCGCAAGCCCCTAACGAATCCGTTACGATTCGCTTACGCCCCGCCGAAATCAGTGCCATTCCCCGCATTATGCCCAAAGTGATTGTGGTGCGTCCACAGTCGCTCAACCTAAAAAGCGAATACCCCGATACCCTTACCAAAATCCCCGCTACTCTGAAAAACCCCGTGTTCGGGACTCTCAAGTTTGGGGTCGCGGGGTCGGAGAAGACGATTATTGTTGGGGTAGATGAGGGCGAATTTAATCAACCTCCCCGCATACTGGTAGACACCAACGCCAACGGAAATTTAACCGACGACCCACCCCTTACCCCTTATCGTACCCGCTATGCCCGACACGATGGGGTGGTACTCAACGAATACACCGTCGCGGCTTCGATACCGATGGAGTACGAGGACGGAACCAAGAGCCTCCTCACCCTCAATATCCGTTGGCTCGACCCCACCGACGTAAGGCGTTCGGGCAACACGCACCCCATTCTCTACTATGCCAACTACTTCACCACGGGAACCATGACGCTAGGTGGACACACCTACCGCATCGCGCTCTCCGATACCCTTGCCAAAGGCGATTTTCGTGGTAATCCGGTCGGTGACGCTTCGGGTGTTCTGCTCCTTATGGACATCAACGGCAACGAGGCTTTTGACGGCAAAGGCGAGTCGATAGACATACGCCAACCCTTCAACATCAAGGGTACGACCTACGAAGTGGTATCGGTAGACGCTTCCGGGCAAAGCCTCACCATCGCAAAATCGAAAAAGACCGCCGTTGAGATAGCCCCCCCACCCGACTTACGAGTAGGAAAGCCTGTGGTTCCCTTTGAAGGTGCAACTATTGACGGAAAACCGATACATTTCCCGCAAACCTACAAGGGGGGCGTGATGCTTCTCTACTTCTGGGGGTCTTGGTGCGGAGACTGCCAAGCAGAGGTTCCCTTCGTAGCAAACGCTTGGGCAAAACTCAAAGGTAAGGGGCTTTCGGTGCTAGGTATCAGTTTAGATTTCCCCAACTCCGGCAAAAAGTTCGCCGACTTTGTGAAGAAACACCAACTCCCTCCCGACCAAATCTACGCAGGGAAGCACTGGAATGCCGATATTGCGGTACTCTATGGAGTGACCTCCATACCTACCGCGTACCTAGTAGACGGGGACACGGGCAAAGTGATAGCAAACGGGGAAGACCTCATGGGTGAGCGGCTACTACCCACTCTCGAAAAAGCACTCGCGAACCATAAATAGCACATTCGCACTCAAGGCAAATAGGCGTGCAACTTAAAAAACTCCAACTCTTAGGCTTCAAAACGTTTGCCGATAAAACCGAAATCGAAATTGACAAAGGGCTTACCGCGATTGTCGGACCTAACGGGTGCGGCAAATCTAATATCGTGGATGCACTGCTTTGGGTGCTCGGTGAGCAAAACCCCCGCCTCCTACGTGGGAACTCCGCGCAAGATGTGATATTCAACGGAACCGACAAGCGCAAACCCCTCGGTATGGCAGAGGTACGCCTCACCATAGACAACAGCGACAAAACCCTTCCCCTCGACTTTGCCGAAGTTACCGTCACCCGACGAATCTACCGTTCTGGAGAGAGCCAGTACCTGCTCAATAACGCCCCCTGCCGGCTAAAAGATATTGTAGAGATGTTCCTCGATACGGGTGTGGGCAAGGGCGCGTACTCGTTCGTTACGCAAAGCGAGATAGATGCGGTACTCTCTGCCAAACCTGAAGACCGCCGTGAACTCTTTGAAGAGGCGGCAGGTATCAAGAAGTACCGCGTAAAGAAGCGGGAGGCACTCCGAAAACTCGATAACGCCGAAGCAAACCTCACCAGAGTACGCGACATCCTAAGCGAACTCGACGGTCAGCGGGAGCCAATGGAAAAGCAAGCACTCACCGCGAAACGCTACCTACTCCTACAAGAACGCCTGAAAGAGATAGAGGTCAATCTGCTGGTTGCCGAGATACAGACCGCCGACTACGAAATCTATGCAGGGCGCACCGAACACGAATCCGACCAGGAGAGCCTCCTCACCATTGATACCGAACTGACCCATCTGGAACACAACACAGAAACGGTGTCTGCCCTTCTCCGTACCACCGAAGCGGAACTAGAGGCGGCGCAACTCGCCTACCAGACTGCCCTCACCAACCTAGAACGCACCGATAGCCAACTTGCGCTACTGGCAGAACGCACCCAGTCCGCCCACCGCACCGAAATCCAACTCACTCAAGAGGTAACAGACCTCTCGGAACGTATCGTCACCCTGCAAAATCAGATAGCCTTTGATACCGAAGAGAAGCAGGTAACACAAAATGAGGCAGAGGCAAAGCAGGAGGCATGGGCAACCCAAAAAGAGGAGCTAGAGGCTCTGGAGGAGGAGGTACACGCCTCTCTACGGAGGTCTGAGGAACAGCAAGCAGAACGGCTTCGCCTTGCACAAGAACGTGCCCGGCAAGAGACCGCTATCAAAGCCGCTCAAGACCGGTTTCAGGACGCTTTGGATAGATTAGCACGGCTTATCTCCGAAGAGGCGCAGTTACAGCAGACCTTAGCAGAGGTAGAAGCGAAAGTACAGCAGACAGAGCAGACGGCGCAACTCCGCAGTACCGAACTAGAGACTATCGGTAAGCACCGCACCAAACTAGAGCAGAACAACACCGAACTACAGTCCCTTCTCATTCGCACCCGAACCGCCGTCGATTCGTCGCGCCGCCTACTCGCCGAGCAGAGCGCACGCCTCAACACTCTCCGCGAACTCCAAGAGAGCCATGAGGGGTTCTATCAGGGGGTTCGCGCCGTACTAAACGCGCAGAAACAGGGCAAAATCAGGGGGCATTATCAACCTGTAGTCGATTTGCTTCGAGTGCCAGAACCCTACCGCATCGCGATAGAGGTCGCACTCGGCGGCAGTTTGCAGGATATTGTAACGGAGACGGAGGCAGAGGCAAAGAGCGCGATTGAGTGGCTAAAAGCGAACCGCGCAGGACGAGCGACCTTCCTTCCTCTACCCCTCCTCCGCTCTGGCGACCTCCTCCCCGTAAACGCGGTTCAAGGACAGGCAGGGATAGCAGGAATCGCCCTCGACCTAATAGCCTTTGACGAAAAGTACACCGTAGTTGCGGATATGCTCTTGGGGCGTGTGGTCATCGCAAACGACATGGATTCTGCTATCGCCCTCTCGCGAAAACTACGCGGCTGGAGCAAAATCGTAACGCTAGACGGCGAACTCCTCACCCCAAGCGGCGCACTTACCGGCGGCTCGTTACAAGGTAAGGGAACCCACCTACTAGGACGAAAAGGCGAAATAGACGACCTCACCGCCCTCATACCCGCTACCCGTAATCAGATGGAAAGGGTAGTCGCAGAGCAAGAGAGCCAATCCCAACAGATAAAACATCTCGAACAGGAGCGGAGGCAGGTGCAAGAACAGGAATCGGCACTCCAAGTCGCACTCGCCTCGATACAAAGCCAACTCACCTCTGCTATTGCAGAGCGTAACCGCCTTAGCAAAACCCTGACCGAAGTTCAGCAAGCGCATACCCTCGCAGAGACCCAAAAGAACACCCTCACCGCAGAGATTTCGCAAAGAACCACCCTACTAGAGCGAGGGCTAAACGCTGGAATACAGACCGATGACCGCCTTGCCAATCTCTCGGAGGAGACCCGTGCCCTTGCCACCCAACGCGACACTTGCCGCGCCAAGACGGTACTCCTAGAGGTAGAGGTCAGCCGCCTACACGAGAAGCGGGAGGGGCTTACCCGCTCTCTGAAAAACGACACCGATACCCTAGAGAACCTCGTACATCAGCGGCAACAGAAGATACTACAGCAGGGCGCAAGCGAGTCGCTTCGTACCAACGCTTTCCAAGAGCGCGAACACCTCTTGCAACAGCGTACTGCCCAAGAGACCCTCCTACAGACCTCCGAAACCACGCTAAACCACTGGAAGGCACTGCGCCATACCCAGCAGGAAGAGGTCTCTGGTCTCCACACCACCGCAAAAGAGTTGACCCAAAAACGCAACGGAGTCACCGAGAACCTGCACACCGCAGAGGTGCGCTTGGCGCGTCTGGAAGTACAACTGACTCAAGCGGTAGAACGCCTCTCAACGGAGTACGGAATTAGTAAAGAGGAAGCACTCGCCCGCCCTGACGATGTGTCGATAGATAGAAATACCGCGATGGAGGTGAACCGCTTACGCCGCGAAATTCGAGGCATGGGGCAGGTGAACACAGGGGCGGTAGAGGAGTATGAACGCCTCACCGAACGCATCGAGTTCCTGACCACACAACAGGCAGACCTCGAAACGGGACGTGCCTCCCTCCTTGCCACCATCGCCGAAATCGACGACAGCACCAGGGGGGTGTTTCAACAGACCTACGAGGCAGTGAAAGTGGCGTTTGATAGGCTGTTCCAACGCCTCTTTGATGGGGGAACCACTCAACTGGTTCTCACCAATCCCGACGACATCCTAGAGACGGGTATCGAAGTGATTGCACAGCCACCGGGCAAAAAGCCGCAAAGCCTCTCACTTCTCTCTGGTGGGGAACGCGCCCTGACTGCAACGGCTCTGCTGTTCGCGTTTCTAGTGGTAAAACCTAGCCCCTTTGTGCTACTTGATGAGGTAGATGCCCCCCTCGATGGCGCGAACGTCGCCCGCTTTGCCGCACTGGTACGTGAGTTCAGCCAAGAGAGTCAGTTTCTTATCATCACGCACAACCCCGCAACGATGGAGGCGACCCCCATGTGGTACGGTGTCACCATGCGGGAGCAAGGGGTAAGTTCGGTTCTCTCCTACCGCGTTCCTCAAGAGGCAACGCCCACCCCCGAAGAGGTGAGCGTAGTGCTTTCGTAAATCCCAAACTCTCTATACTACGTTTCTGAATACCCTCAAGGAGAGGTATGATGCTAAACTTTCTAAAGAATTGTATGAAAGCCATACAGCAGCCATGGTTCACATTTGATGTACCACCAGATGCTTTGCGGGAAGCCATGAGGGATGCGGTATATGAAGATAATATCCCAGAAGTTATCCGTCTTGCCCAAGAAGGAGCCCCTCTCAACGCACACTTTTGGGTACAAGAGCCGGATACACCTATCACCTATGCTGCTTTTCATGGGCAGTTCGATATGATAAAGACGCTATTAGAGTTAGGGGCAGACATCAATGGTAGAGGAGAGGGAAGGTGGACTGCCCTTATGAAAGCAACCAGTAGAGGACGTTTAGAAATAGTCCAGTACCTTCTGGAAAACGGGGCAGATGCTACTCTCACATCAAAAAATGGAGAAACAAGTCCTAGACATCTCTAAGAGATGCCTCCAGCCCGATGAATGCGACAAGATTGTAGCACTGCTCCGTACTCATTCGAAATCAAATACTAACCCTTAAAAACTACGCAACCAAACTCTTCCGCTTTGCATCGGGAGGATAGAAGTGGGAGGTGGCTTTGGTAAGGAGGGTACTCCCCTCTAGTCCATCACGTGGGTACAGCGCAATGCTAAACTCTGGTGCGATAGGACACCGCGCCACATTCCACTTCTGCTCCACAAAGAGGTTGTGTAGGAGGCTACTTAGACGCTCCTGCACTATCGAAGCCTTCTCCCCTGTGTAGGGCATAATGATACCAAACATATCCTTATCGTAGCGCGTAACGATGTCTACCTTACGCACAGCATGGCGCAAAGCGTGTGCAGTACGCAGTAGTACCTCATCCCCCTTCTGTGTGCCGATAGAGCGCGAGAAGTCACGTAGCCCCTCGATACGAATAAAGAGTAGCGCGATTTCGTAGCGGTGACGGCTGGCGCGGGTCAACTCTTCTTCTAAGCGAGAGTCGAAGTAGCGGCGGTTATAGAACCGCGTTAGAGGGTCGACAATCACGTTCTGCTCGATAAAGTTCTTCTGTTCGTCCAGTTTGCGCTGAAGGATGTTCACACGCTGACGGGCATCTTTCAGCTCTTCATTAGAGAGGATTTTCTTCAGTTTCTTCGTAGAGTTCCGCAAAATATGAGATACATAGTTGCAAGAGATACCCAACTGTTTCGCGATTTCGGTCTGCGTCATATCGTTAAAATAGAAGTCGTTTATGACACGCTGTTCGAGATTTTTCAGTTGACCCATCGCCGAATCCAGTACCACTTTATCCTCTACCGGTAGCTGAAACGACACTCCCACATCCATACGCTCTATGTCCACCGTATCCCCGTTATCGTCGTCGCTATCCATGCTACCGTCGATAGAGGTCACGCGGAATATCTCGCGGGTGCTGAGGTGTTCTACAACTTCGTCTTCGCTCATGCCCATCTCCGTGGCAATCTGTTGATTGGTGGGGGTAGTGCCTAGCTGCTGAGTAAGCAAGTCCACCACCCGCGTAATACGTTGGTTCTTCTCTTGTCGCCATGCGGGTTCTTTGATAATCTTGCCTCTATCCCGCAGGTGGTGCTTTATCTGCCCCATAATAAAGTGGGTAGCATACGTAGGAAATTTTACATTTTTAGAGGAATCGTAGAGGTCTATCGCACTTAGCAAGCCGATATAGCCCTCTTGTACAAGGTCTTCAAAAGGCTCTGCGGCTCCAGAGAAGCGACGGGCAATACTCTCCACCAGATTCGTATAGTGCCCCACGACGCGCTCTTGTAGCTCCACGCGCCCGGTACGGCGGTACTCCATCAGCACCTGTAGCATCTCTTCATCTACGTCGGAACGGGTTCCACGTAGGGAGGAGTTGGCTAAATCTAAAGATTGTGAGTTGCCTTCTATCATGGCTTTTTTACCGTAGCTGCTGGACATAGAACCTTCTACTCATCTTGAAGTATTTGGTGGTTTGACACTGCTCCCTGAAAAGGGGTTGCCCCTATTATTGCCAGTATTTCGAGTAAACTTGAGGGTTCAAGAATAGGCTTGCGGGGAGAATCACAAATTTTAAGAATCGGGGGGCAGGAGTTGCGTTCCCCAAAGGCGAACATTCTCTCAAGATTTATTTTGTTAGGAAGAACAGGAAAGATGCGCCTTACAGAAGCAGAGATACAAGCGGGTAAAATGTCCCCCGAAAATTTGGCACTCGCAGTCAGAACCCTGAGTGATGTTGGGTACGTGGTTCTGGAAGAGGTGTTGCCGTTGGAGTGGGTGAACCAGACTCGCGCCCGTTGCGATGCCGATATAGCCCACTTTGTTAGTATAGATAACACCCACAAAGAGCGGGCAGGACACGTTAGTATGCTTGCCCCTATGGAGACACCCTACACCGACCCCATTGCGGTAGAGAACCCTCTCGCCCTGCAAGTTATGGAGGCGGCAATGGGCAAAGACTTTTACTGTATGTTCTACAACACCAATACCGCCTATCCGGGTTCGGAGTACCAACGCTTGCACCGCGATATTGGCTTGCCGTTTCCAGAACTGCCCTACGCCCTTCCCGTCTACATGGTCGTCGTGAACATCCCTCTCGTCGATTTCACCCTAGAGAACGGTAGCACCGAAGTCTA
>OMJJ01000131.1 GCA_900299305.1 bacterium
GAGGTTTTTGGTACGCCCCCAGAGGTAACGATTTGGGATACCTATATCGGGTTGGCTCCGATATTAGCAGGGAGGCTAGAGGTGGAGAAGAGCCATCCCGACGGAATACACATCACCCATATCTTTAGCAGTCAGCACTACGGACGCTAGGCGCGTTGGATACGCAGGAGGTCAAAGAGCCGTTCGGGTTGTTGGGTTCCTATGACTTCGGGGGCGATGCAGGTGAGGCGCACGGGTAGCCGTAGCGTCACATCCTCTTCGGTGAAATGGGAGAGCCATTTGTAGTCGGGGTGGTTTTCGGGAATAAAGTGGTTGCGTTTCTCCGGGTAGCCGTTGAGTGCGCCGGGAGTGAGTTTGATATAGAGGCACATCTGTTTCGTTTTGGAGTCGATGACGGGGAGAACATCGAACAGATACCAGTTAGGCTGGTTGGCATACGATTCGGCTTGCCGCCACATCTCGGCGTTTACGTGCTGCTGAATACCAGAGTAGAGAGTCCAGAACAGAAACGACAAAACGCCGCTCCCAACACGTACCCAGTGGCATCGTTGAGTTCGGTGATATGCCGTACTGCGTATAGGGTGAGGGGAGGACCAAAAACGCCCGCCAGAATCATATTGAGGCTGGTACGGTGAGTTCCCCTCTCCGTAATTATCATTCGTGCAAACATGGCTGGACTAACCTTTCCTCCAACAAGCCTTCTGAAATGAGGCTTTTCACAAATACACACTCCACAATACCCAATTTCTCGCTATAATGCTATAGACGCACAACAACCGGTTTCGGTTCTGGTTGTAATCAGGTACTTTTGCGTGGCAAGTAATCTAACTATGAGTATCGTGTTACCCCCAAAAAATCCCTCGAACCCTTTTGAACCCCTCTGCAACTAAAAAAGAGACACACCACTTGTGTAACTAGGCGGGCATAACCACGTCTAAAGCGTGAGAGCATCCGCATTGCCACTGACCTCTAAGCCGCTATCGGGAGGGCATCTCCAACATGAAATTCCGTCTCCTTTTCTTACTACTCTGTGCGCTACCCACCTGCCTAGTTACCCCTTGCGTTGCCGACACGCTCTCTAGTGCCGACAAGTCCTACTCTGGTAATCAGTTTGCGGAGGCGTATAAGGGCTATAACGAGGCGATAAAGGCGAACCAAGTTCCCCCTAACCGTGAAAAGGAGGTGGAGTACCGCTCGGCGGACTGCCTAATGCACCTCCAGCCGGGACAAACCGCCCTCAAAACGATACTTGCCCTCGTAAAAAAGTACCCCCATACGGTATGGGAGGCACGATACCTCACACTCTTGGGTAGAACCTACTGGACAGTACCGCACACCGGCGTAAAACGCGGCGACAGGTTCTTTCGAGGATTACAAGACGAGGAAAAAGACGCAAATGCGAATCAGGATTGGAATAACATAGACTGGGGTTCCAAAAACAAGGCAACCAAAATCGACGCGACGATGGCATACAACGCACTGGAAGCGGCAAGGGTGCGCTACTGTGCTTTGCCGAATAGGGCAGGCTTGGAACGTGAGGAGATACTGCTGGATAGGGATATGCTCTACCTATTCGAGAAGAACGCTTTTCTATTGGAAGGCGACGACCCCGACGAGAAGGCTACCATAGATACCCGCGTTGCCTACAACACCAAATGGGGTAGTACCCACAAGCACCTCTACCTCTTTGAGCAGATAAAGGCACTCTGCAAAAACAACCCTACGTTACGTAGCTACCGGGCGAGTGCCTACTACGACGAGGCGAAATGGCTCTCTTCTTATCACGACCAACAGAGAGAGAATACGTACAATGGCTCTATTGTTAAGTATCCCTACCAAGACTGGAAGCCGATTCCAATCCTTGAAGAGTGTTTGCGAACCACACCGTCCTGCCCCGAAACTGACCTTGTCCATCTCCTGATTGCTGATTTCTATTTTCAGGAGCAAAAAATAGACAAAGCCACTCAACACATCCGCATAGTAACCCGTGCGCAGTACCCGAACCTAGAGATCCTCCGTACCGCACAGCGGCTCCAAAAAGCCATAAACGACCCCATGCTAGACTGGGCTCGTCCCGAACATACCCGTTCAGTGTGGGGTGACGACAGTGGAGTTGTCATTACCAACACCCCTTACTCCCTTACGGTACGCTCTCGAAATGCACCACGCCTACAGTGTGCGCTCTACCGTGTTCCAATGGAGGCAGTGGTGAAGGTGAGTAATCCCGATAACCCCATCCGTAGAGGCGAGAATACCGCAGAGATATTACAAGAGTATAAAGAAAAACCAGAAGTAGGTCTCAAAACGATAGGGGCACTTTTACAGAGACGCTGGGAAGTATCCGTAGCCTCCCACAATCTCCAAACCCTCACAAACACGAAAATAGACTTGCCTACCCAAGAGGGCGGTTACTTCGTGCTACTGGCTTCTTGTGGTAAAACCGTCATCCATAAGCAAGTACACATTTCGAAGCATAGTTTGGTCGTGGCGCAGAACGGGAATAAGTTCACCGCTTATGCACTAGATGCCAAGAGCGGTAAACCACTCGCCAACCAAACGGTCTATGTTTGGGGGTATCTGCCCGAAGGCAGTGTTAAAACGCGAAAGGTTACTACAGACGCAGAGGGTAAGTGCTTTTGGACAGTAGACACACACTACTCCTCTACCTGTTGGATACTCTCTAAAAACGACATCGCGTATCAAACTTTTAGTGATAGTAGAGGCTCACGCACGAACTCCATCAAACTATTTGGCGTGACCGATAGGCGGGTCTATCGTCCGGGGCAGACGGTCTACTATCGCCTTGTCGCTACCCAAGAAAAGGTCAATGTTTGCAAGCCTATCCCTCATAAGCCGGTTACTATTATCGTAAGGAACTCTGACCAGCAGGTGATTGCACAGACCTCCGCAGTAGCCAACGAATTTGGTAGTGTTCAAGGCAAGATACCGCTCTCTGCTAAAGCCGCATTGGGAACGTACTACTTCTATCTGAAAGAAGTGGATAGAGGCGAAACAGTGCAAAACCTGAACTTTCGTGTAGAGGAGTACAAAAAGCCAGAGTTTGAGGTGACAGTAACCGCAGAGACGGGGACGGTTGCACTAGGGCAGAAGGGCAAGTTCAAAATAAAAGCCTCCTACTACTTTGGGGGAGGGGTTCCAAACGCCAAAATCACTTATCAGTTGTCTCCGCAAAACTACTATGATATGTATCGTTGGTACGACTTCAGAAGGACGCGGAGGAGAGACGAAGGGGGGATTGGGCAGGGAGTTCTCTATACCAACGCACAGGGGGAGGCGTTTCTACCCATAGACACCACCGTTTTACAGAAAGCCATACGTTCTGATGTTCTTGCCTTTCGAGCGAGTCTGCTTCTTGCTGTGCAGGTGCAAGATGCCAGCCGCCGCGTTATTGAGGGTAGCGGCACGATGAACGTAGATAAGGGGGAGGGAACTATCTCAACCTCTCTATCCGAAAACTATGGCAAGGTCGCTTCTCCCCTTGAGATTACGCTAAACGCCAGTGATTACGATGATAAGCCGCTAGGAGTAACCGGGCAGGTTGTGATTCAACGGGTGAAGGGAGAGGGAAAGCAGAACACCATCGTATACCAAGAGCGTGTGGAGATACCCACACAAGGCAAAACTACCGTACACTGGACACCCACGCAGGGAGGTCTCTATGAAGTAAGTTTTCGTGCCTCTGGTAAACGGCTCTTCAACTCCTACCCGCACAACTTTCATGTGGTAGGCAAGGGGCTACTAGAGAGCGACTTGGTAGATCACATCCGGCTTGAGGCTCAGAAACCTCGGTACAATTCAGAACGCTCTGCCCATATACTGCTCACTACACCCGCAAAAGAGAGTTGGGTGTTACTCCGACAAGAGAATAGTGATGGTACAGACACAACGCAAGTACTACACCTTAGGGAGAGAGTAAAGGAGTTAGAGATACCACTGAGTGCTAACTACTCCGACTCCCGTTTAGAGGCACTTACGATTCGGGATGGCGTAGTGTTTCACGACGATACACGGATTGGCAGAGCTGAACACCGGTTGAAGGCAGTGGTGAAAATGGAAGCGGATAAAGCGGTGTACCAGCCGGGAGAGCGGGCGCATTTCAAAGTACACGTCCGCGACTATCAGGGCAAACCTCTTCATACCGAACTGAGCCTTGCTGTCACCGATGCCTCTTTAGAGTACTTCACGCGCCAAGATGGTAACGACTGGAGCGATTTTGCGTTTAATTCTTACGAATATACAAGGTTCGATACTCCCCGACAGTGGGAAAGTTTCAATTACGGTACAGACGATAGATACTGGTTCTCTTTTCATGAACGACCCGATAGAACATGGCAGAGTACCCTGGAGTGGTTAGAGCAAGGGTACGGACGCATTGTTGGGGAGGAGTGGTCTAACGATAAAAGGAGACCCCTCTATGGGCATCGTCGGGAGGGAGCCGTTTATGATGGTAGGCGTGGTTTTGGCGGAGGTATGGGGGGAGCGATGATGGGTGGGGGGGTGCTGATTGATGGATTAACGGCAGGATTGCCTGCAACAAGAGATGATGGCAACTCGGATGGGGAGCAGAGAAATCTTATAATGGGAAGGCGTTACACCACTCCCTACGAAGCACAGTTGATGCAGAGGGAGAGACTCGTAAACGCGCAACTCCGCAACCGGTTTGCAGATACCGCCGTCTGGATTCCCTCTCTGATTACGGATGCAGAGGGGAACGCAGAAGCCACCGTTACCATGCCCGAAAACCTGACACGCTGGCAAGCGAAAACCGCAGGAAACACCGTAGACGGCTTGGCGGGTGTCGCTACTGCCGATGTCACCACTAGGAAAGAGTTGCTGGGGCGCCTGCAAACCCCGCGCTTCCTTTTAGAGAAAGATACCGTTATTCTCAGTGCCATCGTGCAGAACAGTTACGACCACAGCCTCCCCGCGCAGGTGCGCCTAGAGATGCAGGGCGGAAGCCCCCAACTGGTCTCTAACCTACAGAAAGGAACGGCTTCTGACCTTGTAGCCGAAATCGTCGTACCCGCAAAAGGCGAGAAGCGCGTGGACTGGGCGGTGCGTGTCTCGTCGCCGGGCGAACTCAAACTCCATATCGCCGCGCTCACCTCCACCGAGTCGGATGCTACCGAAGCCACTCTGCCCGTTCTGGTGCACGGCGTAGAGAAGGCACAGACGAAGAGCGGCTACCTTCGTGGAAAGTCGCAGGTCAATATACCTCTCTCCTTCTCTGGTCGCCGTAAGCCCGGCTCCTCCCGTGTAGTGATACATCTCGCGCCCTCTCTCGTCGGTGTGATGTTGGACACGCTTCCCTACCTTGCCGACTACCCCTATGGGTGTGTAGAGCAGACCATGTCTCGATTCCTACCGAGTGTTGTTGTCTCCAAGACCCTCAAAGATTTGGGGTACAATCTCGGCGACCTACAAAAACGCTCGGAGGCACTCGCCCTGCAAGCGCAAAAGAGTCCCGATACTCTTAACACTACGGACAACTCGCCTTACACCTACCCCCAAGCGACCCTCACCCACCTGCCTCCGATTACCCGTCAACATCGTTGGGACAACCCCGTTTTTCAGGAGGCACGCCTCAACGATATGATACAAGCAGGCTGGAAACGCCTCAAGCAGATGGAAAACCGTAATGGGGGTTGGGGATGGTGGTCGAACGAAACTCCCGATCCCTACATGACCACCTACGTTCTCTACGGCTTGAAACTCGCCAAGAGCGCAGGGGTGAGTGTACCGCAAGAGATGCTACGTAGCGGCTCCACCTACCTTAATCGCCGTATATCGGAAGAGAAAGACTTGAACTTGGCGGCGTATCAGGCGCGGGTGCTGACGTTAGACGCGAAAGCAGATGATGCTGTGAGTAAGCGTATCCTAGAAGTCCTCTATCCCTCTCGTGATAAGATGAGCCTATACGGACGCGCCCTGCTCGCTCTTGCGCTTCAACAGTTGCCTCAACCAGAAAAGGCAAAAACCGTCCTTGCCGAGATAGAGTCGCTACTACAGGCGGAGGCAAAGCACGGCAGACTGATACCCCAAACTACGGAGTACTGGTACTGGCACAACAACGAAACCGAGACGCTTGCGACGATCCTACAGGCTTATGTCGCCATACAGCCGAAAGCGGAGTTAGCCCCCCGCATCGTGCAAGAACTGATTCGCACTCGCCAAAATCATATCTGGGAATCGACTCGCGACACGGCTCTGGTGGTGATGGCGATGGCGGACTATGTTCACACGAACCACGAACTGCAATCGACCTACACCGTACAAATCGCTATGAACGGAAAGACTGCAAAAACCTACACTGTTATCCACGAAAACGCGCTCTTAGAAGAGGGGCAGATAGCACTAGGAGAGGAGTTCCTTGTATCAGGAACACAGACCCTTACCCTCACCAAGAACGGAGAGGGCAACTGCTACTACACCGTGGAGGCGCGTCACTTTTCGGAGGAGGAGACGCTTCACGCGGTGCGAGGTGAGGTGCAGGTAGAGCGTCGTTACTATCGGGTGAAGCCGAACCCTGCCTATCAACCACTGAAAGAGGAGGAGAGCAATCCTCTCATTACGCCGAGCCTCCCTTCACTGGTGCTACAAGACGACTGGTCTCTGCGTACCGAAGCCATCCAACTCCCTACCATACGCACCGTACTGGTAGACGGAACCCAACTAGAGAGCGGCGATATGCTAGAGGTCGAACTCTACCTAAACAGCAACAACCCTCAAGCCTATATGCTGTTCGAGGACATAAAACCCGCAGGGTGTGAGGCGGTTCAACTCCAAAGTGGGATGCAGTGGTCTGCTTTAGACGAGGAGAGATACTCCTTCTGGGGGCGTTGGTTCTCTTACTATCAGGAGTTACGTGACCAGAAGGTCGCCTTTATGTTGGAGAGTTTGCCGCAAGGGAAGACGGTAATCAAGTACCAACTCCGTGCCGAGACCCCCGGCGTGTTCCGCATCCTACCCACCAACGCCTACGCCATGTACGCGCCAAGCATACGCGCCTTGTCGGAAGAGGGGCAAGCGCATATTGTAGAGTAGGGGAGTGTTAGGAGGAATTTCGCCTGTGAATTGCGAAACAGAAGAGCAAGAGAGAGGCTCACCCTCTCCCTATTTAACCTAGAGGATACAGAATGTCTTTGCTAATGGCTTCGCTACTGGCGGCTAGTTTGGGAACATTGGGTACACCCCGCCCCGCCCCCAAAGAGTTGCGCCTGTTTGAACTTCGCACCTACTACGCCGCACCCGGTAAACTAGATGCTCTTAACGCCCGTTTTCGTGACCATACCACCAAACTGTTTGAAAAGCACGGTATTACGAACATAGGGTATTGGGTTCCTGTGGACAATAAGAACAACCTGCTTATCTACCTTATCGCCTTCCCAAACAAAGAGGCACACGACAAATCGTGGAAAGAGTTTGCAGAAGACCCCGATTGGAAGAGCGCACGAGAGGCTTCGGAGGTAAATGGTAGACTGGTGGACAAGGTGGAGTCGGTGTTTCTAAACGCAACGGAGTACTCACCGCGTTACAAATCCGTTGCTCGTAAAAAAGAGCGGCTCTTTGAACTGCGTACCTACAAAACCTATCCCGACAAACTAAACGACCTGCACACCCGCTTCCGTGAGCATACTACCGGTATTATGGAGCGGTTTGGGGCGGAGGTACTCGGCTTCTGGGTTCCTACCGATAAGGAGCATGGCTCCGAAAACACCCTTATCTACCTACTCGCACACAAGAGCAAAGAGGCGATGCAGGAGATGGCGGAGAAGTTTCCGAAAGACCCAGAGTGGATAAAAGTGAAAGCCGAGTCGGAGGTAAACGGCAAACTGGTGGAGAAGGTCGAGTCGATAACGCTGTCGCCTGTAGACTACTCTACTACCCGATAGAGGCAGAGAGTGCTTGAGATTAGCCCTTGCCACATAGGTAAGGGCTTTTTTGTGAATGTAGGCAAGATTACGACTCGTACTTGAAGCGGGCAAGCGCGAAGCCATAGAAAACCGCTCCAAAAACGTATACCATCCCGATATTCACCAGCGTTTGTGAGAGTGGTAACTGCCTTAGCATAATATCTTGGTAGGCGTTTAATGCCCACGCATGAGGGGTAATCAGGCTGAAACGCTGCATACTTTCGGGTAGAAGCATACGCGGAACCATACACCCCGATACCGCCCCCATCATAAACAGAGCGAGAGTGGTCATACCTGCGACCTGTTCAGGGGTTTTACCGAATGTTGCGATAAGAAGCCCTAAGCCCGTTGCCGCGAATATCGTACCAATCGCCGTCAGTAGTATTCCTAGAACCGAACTCCCTAGGGTAAGGTGGAACATCACCGCGCCAATGGCGAAGAGCATGGTGGTCTGGATAGCGGCAAGCACCCCCCGCGCCATCAGTTTACCCATTAGAATCTGGCTGGGTGGGGCAGGGGAGCAGAAGAGGCGGCGTAGGGTTCCCTCTTGCCTCTCTACTATCAGCGAAAGCGCGATACCGTTCGCCGCAAAGAAGACAAACAGCACTGCATAGTCTGGTACAAGCACCATCTGCCCATTGGTTCGCATGGTCTCACTCTCTTTACTCTCCTCCAAAACTTTTGTTGCTACCTGCACCACAGGCGTTCCGTCGTCGTTGCTACCACTGTTCTGTCGGGCAAAGTCGCGGAACTCGGCAGGAACCTTCTCCAGTGCCGCCTCTTTCATTAGCGGAGCCGCCGCCCGATTTGCCGCGCCTACTGCCATGCCCTTCACCATCTCGCCCATCATGGTCTGTGCGGGGTCGATAAAGATATGAAGCGAAACGGACGCACTCTTATCTCCCTCTTTCATGCGCTTGGAGATAGCCGTTTTCAGTTCGTCGGTATAGTTGTTTGGTATCACCAGACCATACGCCCTCTTGCCCGTATGAACCTGCTCTTGTAAATCGGCTTCACTGCCCGTACTCAGTTCCGGCTCTAACCCCATCTTCTGTAGTTGAATTAGCAGTTCCGCACCCATCTGCCCTTTGTCTAGGTTCACTAATCCCACTTTGGGCTTTCCGCCCGGTACACCCGAACCTCGCCCATTGAAGATAGAGCCGAAGATGAGCAGGAACATAAGGGGCATTCCAAACATAAAGATAAGTGCCGAACGGTCTCGCGACACGACGCGCAAATCTTTTTTCAGAATGAGGAGGCTTTTCTTCATAATGGGGTTTTCCTTGTGTTGATTTCAGTGAGGGGACTTGTCTGTAAGTTGTGCAAGTAGGTCTATGATGGCAGGTTTGAGCGTTACCATGTCACGCTCTACCACATTCCACACTTCGTTGAGGTCTATTCCAAAGTAGTTATGTACGAGAATATGGCGCATACCCACTATTAGTGCCCAAGGTATTGCAGGGTTAAGAGTCTTGAGTTCATCAACTACACTTCGCACTGCCTCTCCTATCAGTTGATTATGATAAAGCATCCATACTTGTACTTTGGGGTCAGTTTCAAATAGAGTGCGCCCATGATGTGCTTCTTTCTCGATGTTTTCGATAGCAGTTAGCACATCTTTAAGCCTAAGTGTGACATCTCTCATAACGGGATAGCCTCTGCGAGAATACGTTCACGGTAGGGAGAGCGTAGCCCCTGAGGAGTGCCAATATCCACGCGCCGCCCTAACAGGCTCTCTAACTCTAACATCAGTCCCGCATGATCCATAAGGCTTCTGCCAACCTCAAACTCGACTAAGAGGTCAATATCGCTGTCTTCTCTCTCCTCGTTACGGGCTACAGAGCCAAATACATGGACGTTCGTCGCACCGTATTTAGCGGCAATCATAAGAATCTCTTCACGTCTGTTTTGTAGTTGGGTCGCGAACATATTTTTACCTGTGAGTGTGTTATTCGAGGGCATAAAACCTCAGAGCGTTATCGTGGAACAGTTTCTGCTGGTCTTCTAGTGACCAGTCGGCGACGATTGTTTTAAGAGCCTCTACCCACTGCCGATAGGTGGCGGCAAGAGTACAGACGGGCCAGTCACTTGCAAAAATAACGCGGTCTTTCCCAAACACTTCAGCGCAGTGCAGAATAATGGGGGCAAGGTCTTCGGGTTGCCAACTATCCGGGGTCGCCGATGCCACGATACCAGAGATTTTGCAAACCACGTTCTCCCGCTTCGCAACCTCCGCAATGTCTCGTTGCCACTGGCTTCTATCCGTAGCCTGTACATTCGCGTTGCCGCAGTGGTCTAGTACAAACTGGGTGTCTGGGCAGAGGTCTATCAGGTTTGCACCATCTAATAGCCCTGTGCTAGGTAGGCAGAGGTCAAAGCGCAATCCGCACTCACCAAGATACTGTACGCTACGCACAAACTCCGGATTTAGGCAGGTTCCTTGCGGCGTGCTTTCCGAGTGGAGTACCGTTCGCACCCCTTTGAGGTGTGGGTTGTCCTTAAACCTATCAACATAGGCGCGGAACTCCTCACGGGCGGGTCGTCCGCCAATAACCGCTCCCACCATCGGGTTGTCATCCCGTGAGCAGAGGTCGAGAACATACTCCGCCTCACCTACCAGATGCTCGTCCGCGACATCGACCTCCA
>OMJJ01000132.1 GCA_900299305.1 bacterium
AACGTCAACCTCACCCGCTACGCACAAGCACGAGAACCGCTGATGAAAGCCATTCAACTCGACCCTATGGACGCGCACTACTACTGGGCACTAGGCGACTCGTGGCTACTAGAAAACCCCGACGATTTCCACTTCGACAAAGCCGCCCAACTCTATCGGCAAGCCCTAAACCTTAACCCCAACAACGAAAAAGCACTCTACTCCTTTGCAATGGGGCTTAGTCGGCGCGGAACACCTGCCTATCTAAAGGAATCTCTCCCCTATTTTGAACGGCTCATCAAACTCAACCCCAACGATATGAACGCCCGTTTCAAGATTGCTGAGGCGCACCGCTTACTCGGCAATAAAGCAGAGGCGAAAAAGTATCAAGCGGAGTTTTTAGTGCTGTTTGAAAAGGGGCGCAAACAGAACCGCGACCTCTATCGCCGTGCCGCGTTCAAAGACTCACCCACCGCCTATATCAACCTCGCAAAGCAAGCCATGAACGATAAAAAATACGAACTCGCCATCACCTACTACGAAACAGCACTCCAGCGTGATGAAACACTCACGGAGGCGAAACGCGGACTTTTGGAGGCACAAAACCGCTCTGGAATGTTAAATCGGGGGCAAAAACCATGATAAAGCCTTGCTACTGGGCGGCTCTACTTCTCCTTGTTCTTTGTGGGTGTAACCCAAGCAAAACTGCCCCTAAGCCCAATAACAGCCCCGAAAAAAGTGTAGTCAAATCCAGTGGTAAGTTCCTCGACATTGCCGATACGAGTGGGTTAGGCAAGTTTGTCCATACCGAAGGTGGTAGCGGGCGCAAATACTTTATCGAGCAGATGGGTAGTGGAGTTGCCTTGCTAGACTACGACGGGGATGGGTGGATGGATGTCTATTTCGCATCTGGTGCCCCCCTACCCGGCTACAAAGGCGAAAAATCAAGCAACCACCTCTTCCGCAACAAACACGACGGAACCTTTGAAGATGTTACCGAGAAGGCGGGAGTCGGTTGCGGTAGTTATAGTACCGGAGTAGCCGTAGGAGATTTTGATAACGACGGTAAGCCAGACTTATACGTATGCGGCTACAAAGAAAACCACCTCTTCCACAACAACGGAAACGGAACCTTTACCGATGTGACCACAAAGGCAGGGGTACGCGGGGGCAGACTAAGTAGCAGTGCCGCTTGGATGGACTATGACGGAGACGGCTACTTAGACCTGTTTGTGTGCAACTACGTTAAGTATAACATTGAGGACGACCTAAACTGTAGCAAGTTTCCCGGTCATAAAAGCTATTGCGGTCCCAACCTCTACGACCCCGATACCTGTATGCTTTTCCACAACAATGGCGATGGAACCTTTATCGATGTTTCGGAGAAGGCGGGCATAACGAAAGGACACGGCAACAGTTTGGGGGTCGCATGGGTAGACTATAACAACGATAACCTCCCCGACATCTTCGTCGCCAACGACCAGTCTCCCAACTTCCTTTGGAGAAATAATGGAGACGGAACCTTTACGGAGGTGGGGCAAGAGGTGGGTATCGCTTTTGGTGAGCAGGGACACGCACAAGCCGGTATGGGGGTCGATGTTGGCGACTACGATAACGACGGCAAGCCGGATATGCTCGTCACCAACTTTAGCGAAGAGGCGAACGCCCTCTACCATAATCAAGGCGAGATGTTTCGAGACGAGGCGTTCCCTAGCGGCATGGGAACCAAAACGCTTATGTTCTTGGCATTCGGAACGGGCTTCCTAGACTACGACTTGGACGGGTGGCAAGATATGTTCTTCGCCAACGGTCACGTACTAGACGACATCGCCTCCTACTCCGACTCGGTAACATGGAAACAGTCTAATCAGCTCTTCCACAACCTCAAAAACCACACCTTTGAGGAGGTATCAGAACCCACAGGAGTCTCAGTAGGGAAACACGTTGGGCGCGGGGCAACGTTCGGCGACCTCTTCAATCGGGGGCGCACCGACATTATCGTCAACGTAGTCCGCGAAAAGCCGATAGTGCTTCGTAACGACTGCGTAGCGAACGCCAACTGGCTAGAACTCGACCTACACGCCTCTTTTGGGAACCCGCAAGCGATAGGGGCAAAGGTGTGGGTAACAGCAGGGGGAAGCACTCAGTTCCGCTACATCCATACCGGAGGCAGTTACGCCTCCTCTCTCGACTCGCGCCCCCTTTTCGGATTTGGGAGCACTCAAACGGTGGATACCGTTAAAATTCGGTGGGCGAGCGGACAAGAGACCGTTCTCAAAAACCCCACCCTCAACCAGATTTTGCGTGTAGAGGAACCCCCAACCGGCAAAAAGCCCGTCGCAAAACGCCCGTAGGTAAGTTTTGGCGTTTCAGCGGATGTAGTGGTCTGCCATCTCGATATTGATGTTACCTTGTTTCTTACGAACCGGAAACGGCTTCATGTGGCACTGTACGCAGTTCCCCTGTGGTTGCTTTGGACAGATAGCAATGCGCGTCAGTTTTGCAGGAGGGGTTACTCCCTGCGTATGGCAACGAGCGCACACCGCATTATAGCCTTTGGAATCTGTAGAGGCATCCTTATGCGGGTTGTGGCAACTAATGCAGGTAAGCCAGTTACTGCTGTTCTTAAAGCACTTACTCAGCGCAAGCCCAAAAGGTTGGAACCGTTGTGTAAGGTGCTTCTCCCCCTCTTTCACGTCCTTAGTTCGGCGATGGCACACCCCGCACAACTCATTCGTGGCTATTCCACCGATATTCGCCTTTTTGTCTATGTAGTAGGGTGGTTTGTTCGTGCGGTGCATTACCGCGATATGGGTACTACCCGGTCCATGACAACGCTCACACCCTACCCCAAAAAACTTATCTTCCGGAAAGAGACCGTTCATAGGGTGTGCCGTCGTATGACAACTGATACAGTGTTTTGCAATCGGTTCGTCCCACATAATTCCAAGTTCTGCCCCCTTCTCTTTCGTCAGTTGTCCGGGCGTTATGAACCACTCTTTTAGTTTCGTGTGGTAGCTCATACGCAGTTCCACAATCCCCGTCTCCTGATAAGGGCACACAAAGGTAAGTGCGTTTTTACCCGCTCCAAAAGCGTACACCATCGGGGCACGTGACTTGGTATTCTCCTTGAGTGCCAACGAAAGCCCCTCTTTGTCCTCCGTAATACGGTACTCAAAACCCGATGCCTCCCCCGGCTTGGGATACTGGCTTCCCAGCACCTCTTTCGATGCCACACGCAACGTTTTGGCATGGTTACTCATCTCATGGTCGTGGGTAATGGCAGGGTGGCATGGGCGACACGCCTCGTTGCCCACATACTCCGCAGTTGGTAGGTTCTCCTGTGCTTTCGCCTCTACCTTTACGGGGGCAGGAGACGGGGAAGTAACAGTCGGTTTAGAGGGCTGACACCCCACCACTACAAAAAGCAGAGCCGTAAGCACGACAAGAAAACTCGCACAGATACGATTTTGAATCGAATATAGCATATTTAGCCTTTTGACACACGAAATTCCAGTAAATGCGAACAAAGTAGGTCAGTTAGAAAAGGAATTCGCCTTATGAGAGGCGAACTCCTTTTCTAAGCGAGTAGTGTGTACCCTATGTACCCGCAGACTGCTTGCGGATAACCGTAACCCCATCTGGCTCAATAAGGGGACGGTTGTAGTGGTACGGCGGCTCTATCGCGGCGCGTTGTGCCTCTGTCAGTTCGTTCACCCATTCGGGGTAACTGGTCTGATGGTATCCACCGGCATAGTGTAGGTAGTGAGGGGAGTAGCGATACAGCAGTGAACGGCGCTCATGTTCTGCACGCCAAGGCAGAGTGCCATGGGTGGTGGCTTCGTCGAAAATCAGCAGGTCGCCTTTTTTACAAGGCACATTGATAACGAGGTCTTGATTCGCCTCCCACTCGATGATGTCGCGGGGGCAGGGGAAGTTGGATTTATGGCTACCGGGTATTGCGCAGAACCCGCCGTCACCTTCGTTTACATCTGCGAGTTGGAACTGAAACACCACCATACCGGTACGGATTTTACCGTTTTTGAAATGGTACGCCGCCAACCCAAAGTAGTCGTGCCCAGGTCCGTGCAGGATAAGACCTTCCGAACCTGCATTAGAGAACAGCGCAAAAGGAGAGTGATCCATGCGCCAGCCTCTTCCAAAAAGCGTATCTAAGTAGGGAATGGACTTGGGGTGTACCAGTAGGTCACGGAAAATCTGGCAGTGGGGTTGTTCCCACTCCAACATTCCCGAAAACAGCCCTCTTTTGCGCCCTACAAGCGTTTTGGAGTTCCCGATATTGGAGTTTCCATCCTCCACCATCTTGTCGCGGTTGGCATCGAATGCCGCGTTCATCTTGTCAACCTCTTCGGGGGTTAGGAAGTTGGGAACAACCAAATAGCCCTGAATGTCGTACAAGTACTTCTCTCTGTCGTTCATGTTTAGCCTCTTTGCGTTTGGGGTGAACTGCGCGGAAAGCGCACCTCATTGTTGGAGTATGAGAGAGTGGTTTCCTTCTCATTTCTGTAAA
>OMJJ01000133.1 GCA_900299305.1 bacterium
AGACCCCCCCGCCGTAAAAAAGAAACTCAAGCAGAGCGGCTTTGCACGAGGGGTAAATCGTGACGACATCACTTTAGGGTGTGAAGAGTTAGGGGTGGAGATGGATACCCTTATAGAGAACTGCGTTCGCGCCCTACAGGCTATCGCACCGGAGTTGGGGCTGTAATGAGCCACCCCCTCTCCTTTACCGAGTCACTAGCAACTACCCTCCTAGACTCCGCGGAGTGCGGCTTTGCCCTGCTTACTCGCGAGGGCACACTGCTCTATAGTAATCCCGCTTGGCACTCACTAGAGACTGACGAAACCCTCCTGTTCGTAGCCCTCCAAAGCCTTTTGGAAGAGGGGGAAGCGCGTGTGGAGCAGGAGTACCGTAGCGGTGACGGAACTGCTCACTACCTCCTCTGTGCCTCTCTGATACCCCATCAAGGACAGAACTGTATCCTACTGCAAAGAACCGACTACCGCACGGATTGGGAAGAGCAGAGGGTACAGGCAGAGCGCGAACGGCAGATTCGCGAAGTATTGGTGCTAGAGAAAATCTGTGTACGCGAAATCAGTTCCGCCACTGCCGAGATTTACGATAGGATGTCCTTACGAGAATCGCACTCCGAAATCTATAAAACCCTGCTAGGGCAGTACGGAGCCATGCTACAACAGATGGCGGAGGGGAACCTAGAACAGATTGAGTACGACATATCAGACCGCCTACGCGCTATGGCAGACCAACTAGGCTTACTTCATGTGGGGGCAAGCGACGTAATAGATTTACACACGCAAGCACTCCGCAAACTGATGGCAGAAGCGACCCACGAGTACGCAAACGCACTGCTCGAAGAGGGGCGTTGGATGGTACTCGAACTCATGCACTACCTCGTCGCACACTACCGCAAATACCTCTGGCTAAACCAAAACCAGAGCGATTTCGAGGACATTTTCTAAAGCAAGATACTCTTTATATGAAGAGAAGTAGGGGCAAAATAAAAGAATTTTTGCTTGGGTAGTTGACATTCTACTCGCGGTTTGCTATACTTTACACACTCTCGTTTCAATGATGAACGCAGAACATATTTTCATAGCGGGCAAAGATTGCCCTTATGGTCTGTTTTGGCGAAGCGTTCATTCTCTCCCTGTTTGTACTTTTTCCGTTTTCCTGACCTATCCGTTTCGCGATACATACTCTTTTTTTCGTAACAAAAAG
This sequence comes from bacterium, assembly GCA_900299305.1. Taxonomy (GTDB): domain Bacteria; phylum Armatimonadota; class Chthonomonadetes; order Chthonomonadales; family Chthonomonadaceae; genus CAIJLM01. Next base: position 1,199 of record OMJJ01000133.1, read on the forward strand.
AGAGAGTTCTAACTATACCCACACCCTACTACAATGCAGTAGAACTAGAGGAAATCCATGCAACAGGCTCGCATTCTCATCGCAGATGATGAATCCCTCCTTCGCCTTGACCTCAAACAGACCCTAGAGAGTTTAGGGCATACCGTTATCGGAGAAGCCGACAACGGAGAAACCCTACTCCAACTGGCACGTACTCTTCGCCCTGATGTCATTATCCTCGATATTATGATGCCCCGCACCAACGGCTTAGAGGTCGCCGAAATCGCGAGTAAAGAGCGGTTAGGAGCCATTATCATGCTCACCGCCTATAGCGAAGCCGCTATTGTAGAGAGAGCAACCCGCGCTGGTGTATCGGCGTACCTTGTAAAGCCCTACCGCGCCCAAGAGATTATGCCCACTATTCAGGTGGCTCTTGCCCGTTACCGCGAAATACACGCGATGGAAAATCTGGTGGTGCAGGTACAAGAACAGCGCGAAACCGACCAACAGGTGCTACAAGCACAAAAAGTTTTGATGGAACGTTTGGATGTTTCGGAGCAGGAGGCAAGAAGAAGGCTACAAGCCCAAGCCCTCGCCTCCAACCGCTCTCTACGGGAGGTCGCAGAAGCGATACTGCTTACCGCAGACCTCCAACTTGCGAAAAAAAACCGCAAGCCCCACTAACATAGGCTACGATACGCCTATGTTGGAAAGTGCAGCAGAGCGTTCTGTTGCTTCTGCATCTGTCCGAGCATTGTAGTTTCTTGTAGGCTAGGACAGCCTTAACCCAACAATGGCGTAATCTTGCAAAGCAGATAGGCGTACCCGCCTAGGGTTGTAGCACGATACGTTGATTGCGTCATTGCAACTTCTACTGACACTCAACAAGGAGTATCTATCGTGACAAAACAACCTCTACGCACGATTACAACGACTACGTTAGTCAGCCTGCTTGCCGCTCTTAGCGTAAACGCCTATGCACAAGGCAGTGCCCCTCCCCCAGCCAAAATAGACACCGGCGACACAGCATGGATGCTGACCTCGTCTGCCCTTGTACTACTGATGACCCCCGCTCTGGCTCTCTTTTACGGGGGCATGGTTCGCGCCAAGAACATCCTCAATATGCTTATGAAATCGTTTATCGCCATGTCGGTAGTAACGGTTCTCTGGGTCATTGTAGGATACAGCCTTGCATTCGCACAAGGAACCCCCTTTATCGGTGGGCTGTCGTGGCTCGGCTTGAAGGGTGTGGGGCTAGACCCCCAAGCGACCTACGCCGCTACTTTCCCACACCAAGCGCACATGGTCTACCAGTTGATGTTTGCTATCATCACCCCCGCGCTGATTAGTGGTGCGATAGCAGAACGCATGAAATTTAGTACTTACGTTGTATTTATCGCAATATGGAGTATTGTAGTCTATACTCCGCTTGCACACATGGTTTGGGGTTTGGAAGGAACCAAAGGCTTCCTCGCCGAAAAGGGCGCACTCGACTTTGCGGGTGGAACAGTGGTTCATATCTCGTCGGGTATTTCGGCTCTGGTTATGGTTATTTTGTTGGGTAAGCGCAAAGATACCTCCGATTCGCGCCCTCACAATCTGCCCATGACCCTTATCGGAACGGGCTTACTCTGGTTTGGATGGTTCGGATTTAATGGTGGCTCTGCAAGTGCCTCGAATGGTCTTGCCGCCTCTGCGTTTGTAGTAACCCATATCGCCGCCGCAACCGCCGCGCTCTCTTGGGTAATTGTAGAGTGGATCGCCTACAAAAAGCCGACTGCATTGGGCTTTGCTTCTGGTGCAGTGGCGGGGCTGGTGGCAATTACACCCGCTTCGGGGTACGTAGGAACGACTGCGGCTCTCATTATTGGGGCAGTCGTATCGCCAGTCTGCTTTAATGCTATCAAACTAAAGTCCAAACTAGGTTACGACGACACACTCGACGTTTTTGGGGTGCACGGCGTAGGTGGTACGCTAGGCGCACTCCTCACAGGTCTCTTGTGCTCTAAAGCCATCAACTCCACGGGGGCAGATGCCAGTGCAACGCAGTTTGGTATTCAGGCACTGGGTGCAGGGGTAGCCATTGGCTACTCGGCGATAATGACGTTTATCATCGGCTCCGTTCTGAAAGTTACGATGGGACTGCGCGTAACCGAAGAGGACGAAATCGTGGGCTTAGATTTGAGCGAGCATGGAGAAGCCGGCTACGCCGAAGTCGGTTCTGGAGAAGAAGGACACTCTGCCTTTGGTGGTGTACATTAAAGTTAGGAATGGCGCACTCAACGCCTAAATTTGAGAGAGGAGAACCCTAGAACATGATAAAAGTAGAAGCGTTAATTCGACCACAGAAGTTGGAAGACGTAAAATCTGCCCTTGCCGACCTAGGCATTAAGGGGATGACCGTTACCGAAGTACGCGGTGCGGGTAAACAGAAAGGCTATACCCAGCACTACCGTGGAGCAGAGTACACTGTAAACCTGCTTCAAAAGGTGAAAGTAGAGATTGTGGTGAAAGACGAAGATGCACACGCACTTGCGAAAGCGATTGCAGAGGCAGCACGCACGGGCGAGGTTGGCGACGGCAAAATCTTCCTGATACCCGTTGCAGAGGTGATTCGTATTCGTACTGGTGAAGAGGGCGACATCGCTATTAGTTAGTCTCTTCTTTTTTACCCGTTAAACCCTTACCCCATCCATCAAGAGGTTCCTCTCCCGAAAATTTGGAAGCGGAGCCTCTTGATGTTATTTTTTGCCCTCTTTGTTTTTCTTACCCAAACAATTACACCTCAAACTGTTGACATTTCTGTCGTTATTCTTTATACTGTAGCAAAGTTGAAACCGCATTTATGGGAAATAGTCCCAGAATACTGCCTCAACCACTGCCCCTTGAAAGGGAGAGGAGATGCAAACATCATTTTCCCTCTGGCTTGCAAAACGAACCCTACAAACCCTTATCCTGACCTCTGTGCTACTCTACTCTAGTGCCTGTAGCTCTGGGGGAGGGGGGCATGGAACCAGTTCCTCTGTAGTCGTCAATGTCAACCCCGTCCATGCCGATGTGTCTGTAGGAAACACACAGGCTTTCTCCGTAAATGTTGCAGGAACCAGTAATATCGGAGTAGTTTGGGACATTCCGGAAGGCTCCGCGGGGGGCAGTATCACTGCGGGAGGGCTATACACACCTCCGAATAGTGCCGGGGCATATCATGTACGCGCTACTAGTATCGCAGACTCCTCTGCAAGTGGTATGGCTACGGTAACGGTACATCTGGGGGTATTCATAAGTCCTACCTCTTCCACTCTCAGGGTGCGGCAAACCGCTACCTTCACTGCTACGATTTTGGGTTCTACTAATACGGCAGTTCGATGGGATGTTGTGGAGGGAAATGCAGGGGGAACCGTTACCGCGGCAGGGCTATATACCGCACCCAATACTGGAGGCACTTACCATGTTCGGGCGACCAGTGTAGCCGATGCTACCCAAACAGCAGTAGCAAGCGTAACCGTCCAAGCAGGTAGTGTGAGTGTAACGGTCGATTAGGCGAAGGGAGAGTAGAATGAGACACCTGTTTAGGTTGGTGTGGGTGCTTGGTATCATAGGGGCAGTACTAGGATGTGGGGGAAGCGGCTTGATTAAAACCCCTGTAACATTGGGTCGTGCTACGTTTACGGTAGAGTGGCCCACAGATACGCGCCTCATACCACTGGCATCGAATAGTATCCGGGTCACTCTGTGGCAAGGAACCGAATCCATAACCTCTCAACTGCTCGTGCGCCCAAACTCCGGAGGGAGTACGACAGCCGACTTTTCCAACCTTCCCATTGGGGACATGGTAGCAACCGCACAAGCCTACCCAACCCAAATTGGTACCGGTACAGCACAGGCATCTGCTTCCGTCCCGCTTAGTACACAAGTAGGACAAACTACACCAATACACCTTACGATGGCAAGTACCGTCGCAAGCGTCACTATCAACCCTGACCAGAACCTTTTTGTAGGTATCAACATTCCTGTAGCCTTTACCGCAAAGGACGCTAAAGGGAATGTGGTACTGGTTTCGAGCAAAGAGGCGCATATCACTGCTGTACGCAGTGCAGAGACCGTGAGCATAAGCGACGGGCAGGTGAGGGGAAGGCGTAGAGGAAGTGTTGGCTTGCAGCTCACTGTGCAAGGCGTAACCAGCTCTGTACAGACGATACCCGTTATCCTAGCACCGGGTACCCCCTGGGTTTGGGGCGAAAATACCAACAAACGCTTAGGTCCGCTCACCATCTTACTACCCCCCAATCAGACGGCTCTGACGGACATCACCCAGATTGCAGGAGCTGTAGAGCACACCCTTTGGCTTAAAAGGGATGGGACGGTACTCTTCTGTGGAAATACTTATTCAGGGCAGGACGGTATTAATGGTATTTTCATTGATCGCGACATCCCCGTCCCGACTCTGATTCCAGGACTAAACAATGTTGTTCAAGTATCGGCAAGAGGTTGGTACAGCCGTGCCTTACTCTCGGACGGGACAATGTGGAGTTGGGGAGGTATGTATGCTGGAGATGGTAGCACAGCACCTCACGCTTACCCTACTCAGGTACCTGGTCTCAACAATGTAGCCTCTATCGGCGGGGGAGATGCCTACCTTGCGCTCCTTACAGATGGTACAGTATGGGCTTGGGGATACAACAAGTATGGAGCCGTAGGTGACGGCACTACTGTAGACAGGCTTTCTCCTGTGCAGATAACAGGACTACCTCCCATTGTGCAGATAGATGGAGGGAGTCACTCGGTGGCACTTGCCGCAGATGGTACCGTGTGGGTGTGGGGTATAAACGATTTTGGGCAGTTAGGTCTGGGTACTCGGGATACTAACCCTCACTCCATACCAACACAAGTTCCGGGTTTGACAAACGTAGTCGCCATCTCCGCTAATGATGGTGCTACCTCCGTACTGAAATCGGACGGAACAGTGTGGTGTTGGGGAGGGAACAGCAACGGAGAGCTGGGAGATGGTACCTACACGCAACGCACAAGCCCGGTTCAGGCAGTAGGATTGAGCAATGTGGTCTCTATATCACATGGTGGTACGCATCTGCTCGCGCTTTTGGCAGATGGTAGTGTGTGGTCGTGTGGAGAGAATGACGGTCATGAATTAGGCAATATTCCCCCTTCACGTGCGCTCCCGCATCAGATTCCCAACTTCGGACCTGCCTACGCCGTATTTACCACAAACCGCGCTAGCTACGCCCTCACTTTTGGCACGGGTATAGGAAGTACACAAAAGGGAGTACGAAAAACGGCTCTCTCTCTGCCACCCTCTCCCGCAGTACTCAGAAAAGGACGTTAAACGACTTCCCTACAGGCGTGGGAGGCGTTGTACTCTAGTAGAAACGATAGACCCCATAGAAGAGCAACACCCACGCCATGCCCACCCCAAAAAGGCTGGCGGTAAAGTTCACGCCGTCGTTATTTAGCCACGCGATACCGCGTATTTTAGTGGCTCTTTCGCCCTCAACGGTGGCGCGTTCAGTAGTCCCACCCGTTAGGGGGTCGCGATACTGTACCTGAACCGTTGCGCCCAAAATGCTATCGACGAGGCTTGCCAAAAAACCTGCCCACGCTACCGCAACTACCTCCGCCAGATTCATTCTCCACAGGGGGAGCATAACGAGCGGTATCACCACTGCCCCCGCCAACGCACCCAGTACCCCCCAACCCGAAATCGCACCCGATACCCCTGCCGTTACAGGTCGCCAGTTGGTGAGAAGGCGCGGCGGAGTCGGAGAGAGTTTTCCTAACTCTGTAGACCACGTATCGGCGTTTACCGAAGCGATTGCCGCCAGATAGAGCATGAGAAGATAGCGGAGTTTGAGAGGCGACCAGATACCCCAGTGAAACAGGTTGTGCGAAAACAGATAGAAAACCACCACACAACCTACCGCTACACCCCCGTTTGCCCACACCTGCCCCGCATCTCTTACCGAGCCTTTTGCATCCTGCCGATTCGCCTCCGATTTTCGCGCCTTCCCAAACTTCGAGAGCAGAGAAGAGGAGAGGAAGAAGGTAAGCAGAGCCACCAAAAACTTCCCACCCCCCAATCCATACACCGCAAACCCCACTATAGCCGTAGCAAACGCCCCACTACGAGAGAGGAGGCGCAACTGGTGCGCCGCCCCTGCAAACAGACAGGAGACAATAAGCGCAAGCCAAAGCGGAGGTTGTACAAGAAGAGGAGGCATCGTTAGTTCCTAAACTGTGCGCGGGGGCTAATCCACATCTTTACCGCTAATTCCGTCTTTGGTAAGATGGAAGTCGGGGCAGTCGTTGATGGAGGGGTGAATACGCCCCGCAGGAAGAAATTTGGTGTGGCTATCCGAAAAGACAACCACACGCGCCCCCTCCCAACGGTCATCGCCGGGGGTACGCGGGGCTTTGAGGGTTCCCCAGTAGCCATGTAGGGCTTGGGGGTGTTCGTGGCTGTTGTAGAACTCACCTAGCATAATTTTTTGTGAAGGGTACTCTACCGCCGCTTCGGTTTGGGTAACGCAGGTAGCCCCTACCCCCGGATCGTGGAGGGCAAGACGCAAATTCCCTAGTTCCATCTGGTTTATCTGGCTTGGCGTGTGGTAGAAAGCGGCAGAGTACCCGTAAGAGGTTCCATCGAAAACGCCTCCCGATATGGTATCCGAGGGGCATACCAGTATCGCGGGGCTACTGTTCTGTGCGCTAAAACTCCCGTCCATCTTCTCCTGTTGCCCAATGCCCACATAGGGCATAAGGGGCCAGCGAAACCGCTTTCCTACCCACAAATAAGGGTCATTAGTGTTGGGGTATCCCCCATCGTAATCTTGGGTATAGAGGGTAATGGCTACGCCTAACTGCCTCTGATTAGAGACACAAGTCGTTTTACGCCCCTGTTCCCTTGCCCGCGCGAACACAGGGAAAAGGATAGCGGCAAGTATCGCGATAATGGCTATCACCACGAGCAACTCAATCAACGTAAACCCTTTAGGGGTGTTTCTGCAAACAGACAATCGGCATCTCCTTACTACTTACTCTACTTGACTAGCAAAATCTAAAATCTGTTCCATGCTCTGCTTTCGCCCTTGTGCCGCAAGGCTCTCGAAGGTTTCGGCAGGTAGTGCTTGCTGTAGAGCCTCGTATCTCTCTTCAAACTCCTTCTCATCTCGCTCCGAACGGGGGCTACTAATGGAGTGCCGCAGTTGGTTGGCATAAGCGGCTATCGGAACGGCTCTCTTAGCGTCCCCCTGAGCAACATAGAGGCTGAAAAACGAGTCGAGGATACGGGCAATACTCCATAAGTTATTGAGGACACGCAAGTAGATAAGACTCTCTCGAAAACTGGCGAGTGCGGTTTGCTCATGGTGTTGGGCAAGGGCGAGGTTTCCTAAGTTTATCCACACCTCTGCAAGCCCCCGCTTGTCTCCTACCGTCTCAAAGATATGCACACTCTCCTGAAGGTATCGTGCGGCGGTGTTGTAGTCGCCCATAACATAAGCGAGGTTCCCCAAACTGTTCAGTGAGTTTCCTATCATCTGCCTATCATCGAACTCTCTCCGAATAGCAAGGCTCTCCTCTACTAGCCTCCGCGCCTCTTCGTACTTGCCCTGCTTCTCTGCTACCAGCCCCATATTATACAGCGAATGAGACATATTTTGTCTATCTTTAGACTGCCGTCTCAGTTCGAGGCTCTCTTGGTAGTACCCCCATGCGCTCTCAAAATCTCCCAGATAGAACGCCAGATTGCCCAGATTATTCAGTGAGACATGGATACCAAACTCATGCCCAATTCTACGGCGAATAGCCAACGCCTCCTCGTGGAGTTGCCGGGCGGTGGTGTACTCTCCTTGCTCCATCACAACCACCCCTAGATTATTTAGGGCGTTCCCTTCTCCCTGGCTATCTCCCAGTTTTCGTAGCAGTTCTAGGCTCGCCTTGTAGTAGTGTATCGCTTCTTGGGGGTCTCCTTGCGACCATGCAAGTACCCCCGCGCCTATCAGGGTATTGGCATAGTCCGAACTTTCTTGGTCTGCCCCTGCCTGCTCTAGTGCCTCTTTCAGATACGCTCTACCCTCAAACAGGTGGGCGTGCATCATCCAGAACCGCCAAAGGTTCGCCCCAAAGAGTAGGCTTTGATGTGCGCCCTCAATGTCTCCCAAACACCATTCGAGGGCGCGGCGGATGTTATCGTGTTCCGTCTCTAGTTGTACGAGCGTCTCCGCCTGCTCCGCCCCCAGCAGAAGTGGTGCACTCTTTACGGCGAACTGCAAAAAGTAGTCGCGGTGTCTTTCACGAATCAGGATGCCTTCTCCGCGCTCCATCAGTTTATCCAGACCGTACTGGCGCACCGTTTCCAAAAGGCGGTAGCGTGTTTTGCCGTCTCGTTCGTCGGGCATAACCAACGATTTGTCTATGAGGGAGGTGAGTAGAGAGTGAATTTCGTCTCGTACTAGGTCGTCTCCACGACAGACCTCTTCCATCGCCTCTACTGTCCAGCCACCCGTAAACACCGATGCCCTACAGAGTAGGCTCCTCTCCTGTTCATGTAAGAGGTCATAACTCCAGTCGATGAGGGCGCGAAGGGTCTGTTGGCGGGGCAACGAGGTACGGCTCCCCCCAGAGAGAAGGCGAAAGCGGTTATCGAGGCGGGTAGCAATGGCTTGAGCGGTAAGTGAGCGAATTCGTGCCGCCGCCAACTCAATCGCGAGCGGGATTCCATCAAGGCGATGGCAAATCTGA
>OMJJ01000134.1 GCA_900299305.1 bacterium
AAAGCGAGAGAGGTATTCCCGTTATCAGAAAGGTGTACCTGTACAAAAAGGTAACTACCTTACTATACAGGGCATTCACCTCTTCGCCCAAACCTGGGAGAAGAGGTTGGTGATGAGGGCTATAACCTACCAGTGCCGAATACCTAAGAGGTATGTGATTGCCCCTTTTTAAGTAGAGATTAAGGCTTGACAAGCCTCGTATTATATGCTAGACTCCAACCCAATACCATATCGTCCTTTTAAGTGTGTCCGGCGAGACGTACAAGGGATGGTGAATAGGCGTACCTCGTAGAGAGTAAGTTGCTACGATGCCCGCCAACACAACACCGCACCTTGCGCCTTCACTGATTCGCTCCTACCCGTTAGCGACAGGAAGGCGTTCCTTCTATCTGCTTGCGCCACCCCTCATGCACATAATAAAGGAAGAAGGGAGTGGGTTATGAGCGAACCTCAACAAAGTACCGCCTCTGCTGTGCAGGTCATGGATAGCGACGACATCCGCCGCGCCCTTACGCGCCTTGCACATGAGGTCGTAGAGAAGAACCACGGGGCGCAAAACATCGTCCTCGTGGGAGTACTGACTCGCGGTGCGCCCCTTGCCGAACGCCTCGCAAAACTCCTTTTTCAGATTGAAAATATCCCCGTTCCCGTTGGTAAACTCGATATAGGACTCTATCGTGATGACTATGGAACCTCACGCTCTCCTATCTCCATTGCCCCTAGTGATATTCCCGTCGATGTTACGGGTAAAACCATTGTGCTAGTAGACGAGGTGATGTTTACGGGGCGTACCGTTCGTGCCGCCATCGCCGCCCTGCTGGATATAGGAAGACCCGCCAGTATCCAACTCGCCGTACTCCTCGATAGGGGACACCGAGAACTACCCATTCGCGCCGACTACGTGGGTAAAAACCTGCCCACCTCTCGTAACGAGTACGTGCAAGTCCTATTAAAAGAGATAGATGGAGAGGACAGGGTACTCATTCAGAAGGCGAAAGGGGAGAACTAATGAAACACCTACTTACACTTAGGGAGACCTCTGCTGACGACATTCGCTACCTGCTAGATACCGCCGAGACCCTCAAAGAGATACTCGCCCGCCCCGTAAAAAAGGTTCCCACCTTGCGCGGTAGAGCCATGATAACCCTCTTCTACGAGAACTCTACCCGTACCCGTACCTCCTTCGAGATGGCGGCGAAAATTATGAGCGCAGAGGCTATCAACATCGCGGTAGCGCAGTCCTCCGTAGCTAAAGGGGAGAGCCTAAAAGACTCTATTCTCACCCTACAGGCACTAAAAGCCGACTGTATAGTGATGCGCCACTCTGTTTCGGGAACGCCGGAACTTGCCGCGCAACTCCTCAAGCACACCGCCATTGTCAACGCAGGAGATGGTAGGCACGAACACCCCACGCAAGGGCTACTTGATATGCTCACGATACGCCAAAACAAGGGGCAACTAGAGGGGCTAGAGGTCGCAATTGTAGGTGATATTACGCACAGTCGGGTCGCTCGCTCGAATATCTGGGGACTGACTAAAATGGGCGCGAACGTGCGTCTTGTGGGACCTCGTACCCTCCTGCCCCCCGACGCAGACCGCCTCCCCGTAAAGGTGTACGATAACCTTGCTAAAGGTATAGATGGCGCGGATGTGGTGAACGTGCTTAGGCTACAAACCGAGCGCATGGAGCGCGGACTACTCCCTAGCCTCCGCGAATACTCCCGCCTGTTTGGTATAAGCCCACAGTCGCTGAAAGCCGCAAAATCAGACGTATTAGTGCTACACCCGGGTCCCATGAATCGGGGGGTGGAGATTTCGGCGGATGTAGCGGATAGCAAATTCGGGATTCACGCCGCTATCGAAGAGCAGGTGACGAATGGGATTGCGGTACGCATGGCGGTACTCTACGCGCTCATGGGCATCTCTTCCGATACCGACGGATAGGCGCACTTGTAAGGAGACAGAGACGTGAGACTTCTACTTCATGGGGGACGCATTGTAGACCCCGCCCAAAAACTAGATAGACAAGCCGACCTACTTATCGAAGACGGCAAAATCGCGGCGATACTAGAGCCGAATACGTCTGTTGCCGACTGCGAACGTAAAGACGTAAGCGGTAAGGTCGTGGTTCCTGGGCTGATTGATATTCATGTACACCTACGCGAACCCGGTTTTGAGTACAAAGAGGATATCGAATCGGGAACCCGCGCCGCCGCCGCAGGGGGCTTTACCCGTGTCTGTTGTATGCCCAACACCAATCCCGCTATAGATACCGCCGCCGTAGTCCGGTTTATCTTAGAGCGCACTACGCAGGTCGGTGTCGCACGAGTACACCCCATTGGGGCGGCTACCCGCGATATGCAGGGCGACATGATAACCGAAATGGCAGAACTGCAAGCGGCAGGGGCTGTCGCTATCTCCGACGACGCTTTCCCCTTGCAAAACGCGGAGACGGTACGGCGCGTAATGGAGTACTGCGCCATGCTAAACCTACCGCTGCTTACCCATAACGAAGACAAAGCACTGACCCACAAGGGCGCAATGAATGAAGGCTACACCGCAACCCTGCTCGGTATTCCCGGTATGCCCCGCATTGCGGAAGACATTGCCGTAGCACGAAACATTCTTCTGGCGCAACTTACGGGGTGTCATCTGCACCTGCTACATATCTCTACCGCGGGGACGGTGGAACTCCTCCGACGCGCCAAAGCAGAGGGTATCCGCGTCACCGGTGAGGCTTGCGCCCACCACTGGGTTCTTACCGACGAAGCCTGTATGAAGTACCGTACCGATGCCAAAATGAATCCCCCCCTGCGTACCCAAGAGGACTGCGAAGCGGTGAAGCGTGGGCTTGCCGATGGAACTATCGACTGCATTGTCACCGACCACGCCCCACACGCAGAGTACGAAAAAGAGGTGGAGTTCGACTCTGCCCCCTTCGGTATTCTGGGGCTAGAGACCTCCTTCCCGCTGGTCTACACCACTCTCGTCAAAACGGGAGTACTCGACTTCTCTACCGCTATCGCAAAGATGACGAGCGAAGCGGCGAAGATACTCGGTTTTCCAGAGGGTACTGGCACGTTGCAGGTAGGCGCGGAGGCAGATGTTGCCGTACTCGACTTAGAGAAGGTCTGGACAATAGACCGAAATGCCGTACAGTCTAAATCGAAAAACACCCCCTTTCATGGTATGGAAGTGCAGGGGAAAGCCGTGTTTACCGTAGTGGGTGGGCGCGTAGTGGAGCTGTAATCTTAAATGGCGAAAGCAAAACTCATACTAAAAAATGGGAACCTGCTCACCATGAGTGAGCCAGAGTGTGCTACCGCCATTGCTGTCGATGCTACGGGGCGTATTCTCGCCGTTGGGAGCGATAGCGACGTTCTGAACCTTGCTACTCCAAGCACCACCATTCACAACCTAAACGGGCGCACCCTGATACCGGGCTTTTTCGACTGCCATGTTCATATTCTCTGGCTAGGCATGAACCTCGGTCATGTAGACCTTGCGCCGCCGAAAACCAAGAGCAAAGAGGACATTATCCGCCTCCTTCAAGAGCGGCACAAAAGCCAACCCAAACTGACCTGTATTCAAGGTAGTGGGTACGACCAGAACATCCTGCCCGGTGCACAACATCTTACACGCTACGACCTCGACAAAGTGTCTAAGCAGTTGCCCGTCCGCATCAATCACGCTTCGGGACACGCCGCCGTTGTAAACAGCAAAGCACTCGAAATGCTAGGCTTCACGCGGAACACCCCGAACCCAGACGGGGGCGAAATCGTGCGGGACGTGCAAGGTGAGCCGACAGGGGTACTCCTAGAGACGGCGAGTTGGAGCCACTTAGAGCGAATCTTACCCGAAACCACCGCGCAGAGTGCAATGGAAGCGTTGGCACGGGCAAACCGCTACCTGTTAGAACGCGGCATTACAAGCGCAAGCGACGCAAACACCGAACTGAGGGCGATAGACTGGTACGAACAAGCCGTTGCACATAACCACCTACAGGTACGGGTAAACAGTATGGTAGGGTGGGCAGAGGTGATGAAGCAGATGGGAGAGGGGGAGATACCCACCCCGCGAGACCTCCAACCAAGCCACTACAATATCGACGGACACCACTACCATGTAGGGCAAGCAAAACTGTTTTCGGATGGGGCTATCACCACGCGCACCTGCTGGCTGAAAGAACCTTTCGAGGGAATGCCCAACAACTACGGTATCGCGATGCACTCGGAAGAGGAACTACGCGAATACATTATGCTGGCACACGAATCGGGATGGCAAATCGCGACCCACGCTATTGGTGATAGAGCGATAGACGTGGTACTAAACGCTTATGCAGAGGCACAACGCCGAAACACTCGTACCCGCCCTGCTCACCGGATCGAACACTGTATGCTGTTGAACCCCGCCCTTATTACTCGCCTACGCCGACAAAACGTGTGGAGCGTAGGGCAACCGGAGTTCATTGCAAGGCTAGGAGATGCCTACGAAATGGCACTAGGCGAAGAGCGGGCAAATCGCCTCTCCCCCTACGCCACCCTAGAGCGGCAGAACGTGGCGCAAGCGTTCAGCTCTGATAATCCCGTTGTACCGGGTGCGCCGCTGGCAGGTATCTACGCCGCTATGGTGCGAAAAACACCGTCGGGTAGAGTACTCAATAGTGCTGAGCGCGTATCGGCAGAGATGGGGGTATACTCCTACACCGCCGCTCCTGCCTACGCCACGCGCACCCACCAAGACCGAGGCACACTGGAAGTAGGAAAACTCGCCGACTTTACCCTGCTCTCCGCAGACCCCCTTACTACCCCCACCGAAGAGTGGGAGCGCGTACAGGTCGAAGCCACTTTTATAGAGGGAATCCCTCACTACGGCGCGGAACGTATCTAAAAACTAAGGAAACCATTACAAAAACGATGAAAGCGATACTAGCACTCGAAGACGGAACTCTATTTGAAGGACAATCTCTCGGCGCACAGGGGCGAACTAGCGGCGAAGTCGTGTTCAATACCGGCATGACGGGCTACCAAGAGATACTTACCGACCCCTCTTATGCGGGGCAGATTGTCTCGCTCACCTATCCCCTTATCGGAAACTACGGCATCACCCCCGAAGATTTCGAGTCGCGACGGGTGCAGGTAGAGGGTTTTGTGGTACGAGAAGCCGCCGACATTCCTAGTAACTGGCGTTCCACCCAAACCCTTGCCGACTTTCTTAAAGAGCGCGGTATCGTGGGAATTCAGGGAGTAGATACTCGCGCCCTCACCCGTGCCCTACGTGTAAAAGGGGTGATGATGGGGGCTATCTCTACTCAAGATACCCCAGAGAGCCTGCTGGAGTACATACGCACCTCTCCCAACTATTCGGCGGCAGATTTCGCCCGAAAAGTGACCACCGAAACGCCGTACCGTTGGCGCGTAGGAGACACTCAACCCGTCGCTTTGGACGCGCCTGACCAAGCAGAGCCGCGTTACCGCATTGCTCTCCTCGATTTTGGGGTGAAATACAACATTTTACGCAGTCTGGCAAACCTAAACTGCGAAACTACCGTCTATCCATGTACCGCTACCGCGCAAGAGGTACTCAGCCAAAACCCAGATGGTATCTTCCTCTCTCCCGGTCCCGGCGACCCCGAACAGTACGGCTATATCGTAGATACCGTAAAACGACTGGTAGATAAAAAGCCGATAATGGGCGTATGTATGGGGAATCAGATACTAGGCTACGCTTTTGGAAGCAAAACCTTCAAATTAAAGTTTGGGCATAGGGGCAGTAATCACCCTATCAAGGACTTGAATACGGGGCGTGTCTATATCACATCACAAAATCATGGGTACGCGGTAGACCCCGACAATCTGAAAGATGGAATGGAAGTCGCGCATATCAACCTCAACGACGGAACCGTAGAGGGGTTGCGCCATAAAGAGTTACCTATCTTCTCCATTCAGTATCACCCAGAGGCATCACCGGGACCGAACGACAGCGCGTACTTCTTTCATCAGTATATCAAGATGTTGGATAGGTTCTATGGCAATAACTAGATAGCACCTAACCCGCAGAGTAGTGAGGAGTACCACCATGTCCGATGTATCTTGGCAAGCAGATATACCCAAAAACACCAAAGTACGCAAAAGAAAGTTTCCGTTTTTCTCACTTCTACTTCTGCTTTTCTTGTTGTCTGTTATCGCCTGCTTTTCAAACAACTTTATACCGTCCGAGTCGATGGAACCCACCCTTGCAGTAGGTGACCACGTGCTTACGATGCGCCAATGGATAGCCTTTCCGGGGGGCAAAATGCCCGCAAGAGGGGATATTATTATCTTCCGAATGCCGCTCTTTAGCACCAGTTCCGACGAGGATAAATCGGCTTCTAGTAGTGATGATGACGGTGAAACGAAATCTATCGCCGCGCAGATAAAAGAGAAACTTATCGAGAGGCAGAAAAAGGGAGACCTGCTGATAAAGCGCGTCATTGGGCTGCCCGGTGAGACCGTTATTGTAAAAGGAAACACCGTTTTTATCAACGGGAAAAAACTACAAGAAGACTATAAAACCATCCCTTCCCTCAACGGCTACGCAGAGTTTGCTACCGAGCAAAAGCCCCTCAAAGTACCGGAAGGTGAGATTTTTGTACTCGGTGACAACCGCTCTGTAAGCGACGACGGACGCTTCTGGGGAACGCTGCGCCGTGAAGAGGTGGTAGGGAAGTACCTTCGCACCCTTTACAATGAAGGAAGCAGTGGGAAGAACTCCAAAATCGCGGAAGAGCAGAAGCGCGAACAGAGCAATACAAGGAATTAGCGAGAAATGCACCCCTATCCAGCCTTATCCCCTTCGTAAGGTTGAGAGGGTGTGGATTTTAGGATACTATTGCCGTATAATTCAAAGTGCGTACTTGTAGTCAGGTTCGCACTCACCCCACCCTAGCCTTCCCCTTCACAAGGGGAAGGAACGTCGCCTCTGACAAAAGGCTTTTCTTGTTCTGAAAAGTGAGCAGGAGAGAGTGCATTGCAAGTCTCCCCATTGCGAACGGGGAGATTTAGAGGGGGTGAGTCCCTACCAGTTACGCACCATTTCGGATAGGAGAGAGAGTTGCCGAAAGACCCAAGCATTAAAAAAGTACTACTAATCGGTTCTGGTCCCATCATTATTGGGCAAGCCGCCGAATTCGACTACGCCGGGGCGCAAGCCTGCCGCTCTTTGCGGGAAGAGGGGATTGAGGTTGTCCTCATTAACTCGAATCCTGCTACCATTATGACCGACCTAGAGATGGCAGACAGAGTCTATGTGGAGCCGCTTTCGGTGGAGTTTGTAGAGCGGATTGTGGCAAAAGAGCGTCCCGATGGAATCGTCGCTACACTCGGAGGGCAGACGGGGCTAAACCTTGCCACCCTTGTAGCGGAGGCGGGGATACTGGAGCGTTACAATGTGCGCCTACTCGGAACTCCCCTCCGTGCCATTCGTCAAGCAGAAGACCGCGAAGAGTTTCGGAACCTGATGCGCGAGATTGGTGAACCCGTTCCCGAATCGTGGATTATCACCGACGAAAGCCAACTCGACGAACCTCTCGCCTCGAATATCTGGCCCCTTATTGTTCGCCCTGCGTATACGCTCGGCGGAACAGGAGGCGGTATCGCGCATAATGAAACAGAACTACGCACCATTACCAAAAGCGGACTCGCTCTCTCTATGCGTCATCAGGTGATGATAGAGCGGTACTTAGTCGGATGGAAAGAGGTAGAGTATGAGGTAATGCGCGATGCAAACGACACCGCCATTACCGTATGTAACATGGAGAACTTCGACCCGATGGGGGTACACACTGGCGACAGTATCGTTATCGCGCCCTCCCAAACCCTCTCGGATAAAGAGTATCAGATGTTACGAACCGCCTCTCTCAAAATCATTCGCTCTTTGGGTATTGAAGGCGGCTGTAACGTCCAACTCTCCCTCGACCCGAACTCTTTCTCTTACTACGTTATCGAGGTCAACCCGCGTGTGTCGCGCTCTTCTGCGCTCGCCTCCAAAGCGACGGGCTACCCCATTGCACGGGTCTCGGCAAAAATCGCGATAGGAATGCACCTCGACGAGATAGAGAACGCCGTTACCCGCAAAACGCTCGCCTGTTTTGAACCCGCTCTCGACTACTGCGTCCTCAAAATTCCGCGCTGGCCCTTCGATAAGTTTGTAGGCGCAGATAGACGCATTACCACCCAGATGAAGGCAACGGGCGAAGTCATGTCGATAGACCGCGCCTTTGAACCCGCTCTGATGAAAGCGATACGCTCTCTGGAGGTGGGAATCTATGGACTGGCAAACAAAGCCGGAAACACCCTCAGCGATATGCAGATAGAGGAGGCGATACGAGTTCCCAACGACGAACGCCTCTGGGCAATTACCGAAGGCTTTCGGCGCGGCATGATGGTAGAGGAGATACAGTCTCTTAGCAATGTTGACCCTTGGTTTCTGCGTAAACTACAGGGGCTTGTGAACCTCGAAACCCGCCTCAAAACAGGTGGTAAGGCTCTGGGGAACCTCGTCCAAATCCTAGAGACGGATGCCGCCCCCTCCGTAGAGACGCTACAAGAGCAGTACGGATTGGTTATTCGTCTTCTGAAAGAGGCGAAGCGCATGGGGTTTGCCGATAGAACGATAGCCGAGTTTGCGGGGGTATCCGAAGGCAAACTTCGTAAACTGCGTAAGTACTTGGGCATTGTACCCATCTATAAAATGGTGGATACCTGCGCGGCGGAGTTTGAAGCCGCTACTCCCTACTACTACTCCTGTTACGATACGGAGGACGAATGACCCAAGAGCGGTACGTACTGGCGACGGGGGCGGAGGGCGCAGAGCGCCTGAAGGTGGTACAAGGGGTTCATGGAGTCGATACCGCCGACTTCTTGCGCCGACTGGGAGACCTAAAAGGCAAGCGTATCGCCGATATTGGGTGTGGTATAGGAGCGGTATCCTGCTACCTTGCCGAACAGGTAGGGGAGACCGGTGAGGTAGTCGGGATAGACCGTAGTGCGGAGCAGGTAGAGCAGGCACAAAACCGCGCCAAAGCACGGGGGCTACACAATGTCCGATTTCAGGTCGCAACTGCCTACGATACAGAACTAGAGCGAGAGAGTTTCGATGTTGCCTACTGCCGCTTTGTGCTAATGCACCTGCGCGAACCCGAACGCGCCCTTACCGAGATGATGTCTCTCCTCAAACCGGACGGCATACTGGCAGTCGAGGACGGTGACTTTACCTCGTTGGGAACCTATCCCGCCTCTAATGCCTTCTTACGTGCTGTAGAACTCTACCGCAAGGCAGGGGAAGCGCAAGGAGAGCATTTCGAGATAGGGAAGTACCTCCCTCAGTTGGTACAAAAAGCGGGAGCGCGAAACGTGCAGGTACGCCTTGCACAACCCGCCTACCTTAGCGGTATTGAGAAAAAACTTCCTTCGTGGACAGTAGAGGAGGCGACCCCTTACCTACTGCAAGCGGGTATTGCCACCCAAGAGGAGATAGATGCGGTACTAGAAGCGGTGCGCCTTCTGGAAGAGGACGAAACCGTACTGTTTTTAATGGCACGAATGACGCAGGTTTGGGGTATTAAATAGAGTAGTTACCAACCCCTAGGATAAGACATCCATGCGTATCGGACTCAACGACATAGACCAAGATATTGCGGTAAAGGTAGCGTCTCGCCTACTTGCCCCTATCAAGGAGTTCCTCTTAGAAGACATCCACTGGAAGGGAATCCCTTGGAAGTTCCAGTGGAAATCTAGCACGGGTACGCCCAGTCTTCAGCGTAAACGTGAACCCAACGCCGACGAACGCGCCTCCTACGAACTGCGTCAACATCGCGAAGAGAGGTACGCTTATCGTATTACGGGGGCGATACTGGTTCCTTTCGCCTCTGCACTTGCGCTTATCGTTGCGTTTAATGGGGGGCATGAACCGTCGGCGGGGCTACTGGCTACATCGGGGGCGGCATGGATGGGCGGTACGGCGTTGGGGATGTGGTGGGCGCAAAAAGGCACGCCGCAAGCCCGACTAGCGAACTCTCTTAGCAACGCCGAGATGAGGTCGGTCTTTCCGCATCTTACCCTCAATCGCGCCGAACGTATCTACTGCGACGCGCTTCTGATGATAGTTCGTACCGAAACCGATAGCGAAACCGAAAAGACGTTTCGGGAACTGCTAAACCAACTCAACGAACTGTTAAAGAACTATCGCCAGCTTGACCAGAAGCGGCAGAGTCTGCTTCCGATACTAGGGCTACACTCTGTAAACGACCTAGAGCGTGAGTTTGGTGAATGGGGGCAACGCTTGGATGCCACCACCGATAACATTTCGCGCAGTGCTATTCAGCAGAGCCTAGAGATGTGTGCCACGCGCCTCTCTAATGCGCGGCAGATTCAACAGAACCTAGAGCGGCTACAGGTGCAACAAGACACCATTGTACAGACCCTCGCCTCCGCCCTCTCTGCTATGGCACGTATGCAGATAGCCCCCGCACTCCAAGCTGGGGAAGCCGCGCAAGAGATAGCGCTGAGCGTTTCACAGATGAACCAACAGACATGGGCAGTAGAACAGGCAGTAGAAGAGGTTCTCTCCATCAAGATAGAGTAACATGAGTTAAGAAAGAGGCAGATTTGAGCAACAAAGGTAAAGTGATCGTTATTGGCTCCGGTCCTATCCGTATCGGGCAGGGAATCGAGTTCGATTATAGTTGTGTTCACTGCGTTTGGACACTGCGCGAAATGGGCTATCAAGCCGTTATTATCAACAACAACCCCGAAACCGTCTCCACCGACTTCGATACCTCTGACCGGCTCTTTTTCGAGCCGCTCACCGCAGAGGATGTATTCAACATTATAGACAGAGAAGAGCCGGAGGGGGTGATTGTGCAGTTTGGGGGGCAGACCGCTATCAATCTCGCAAAGCCCCTGCACGATTCGGGTTTCCGTATCTTTGGGAGTTCCTACGACTCTATCGACCTCGCCGAAGACCGAAGCCGCTTCGATGACGTGCTACGGGAACTGAATATCCCCAAACCCGCAGGGCGTGCCGTCACCGACGAAAAGTCTGCCCTCGAAGTCGCCGAAGAGATAGGCTACCCCGTGCTAGTGCGCCCCTCGTATGTGCTAGGAGGACGCGCTATGGAGTTGGTCTATAGCCGTGCCGACCTAGAACGCTACATGACCTACGTGGTAGATGTCTCGCCGAAAGCCCCCATCCTCATAGATAAGTATATTATTGGGAAAGAGGTAGAGGTCGATGTCATTAGCGACGGGGTAGACTGCCTCCTGCCCGGCATTATGGAGCATATCGAACGTGCAGGGGTTCACTCTGGCGACAGCATGGCGGTCTATCCGCCGCAATCCCTCTCTCAAGATGTGATAGACCAGATTGTGCGCGTGGCAACCGACCTCGCCATTCGGCTAGAGGTGCGGGGGCTAATGAACATTCAGTTTGTGGTAGACCACGAGACCAGTACCGCGATGGTACTCGAAGTCAATCCCCGTGCCTCCCGAACCGTTCCCTATCTCTCTAAGGTGACGGGTATCCCCATGGTCAAAGTAGCCACTCGTGCCATGATGGGCGAAACTCTAAAAGAGCAGGGGTATACGTCGGGACTGTACCCTAATCAGGGAAGCATTGCGGTAAAAGCACCCGTCTTCTCCTTCTTAAAACTCAGCCAAGTGGATATAGGCTTAGGTCCCGAAATGAAGAGTACGGGGGAGGTGATGGGGGTCGATACTAAGTACCCGCTCGCTCTGTACAAAGCCATGCTCGCTTCGGGGATAGATGTGCCTACGGGTGGGAACCTTATCGCCACTATCGCCGACCACGATAAAGCGGAGTCGGTTGCTATTATTCGCGGCTTCTCGGAGTTGGGCTTTCACATCTACGCGACGGGCGGGACGGCTCAGTATCTTACTACTCGCGGTATCCCCACCACCACCGTTCACAAACTACACGAGGCAGACGAGAACATCACCTCGCTGATTCGTAGCGGGAAGATTAGCCTCCTTATCAACACGCTTTCCAGCGATAAGCGGATAGAACGCGAGGCGATACAGATACGCCGCGCCTCCGTTGAAGCAGGAGTTCCCTGTCTTACTAGCCTTGATACCGCGAAAGCACTCCTCCTCTCGCTTACCACCCGCAAGAAGGGCGCATCTTTCGCGCTTGCCACGATAGACGAGTATATGGAGGGGAAGGTGCTGGCTTAGAGGGGGGCTACCCCCTCTTTACTCGCCAGAAATATCACTGGGTGCACCTTGCGCGTACTGCTCACCTCCGCGTATCACTTCGTAGAGACGGACGGCAATTACTGCTCCGATAACCGGACCTACCAGATAGACCCAGTAGACGGAGAGGGGAGCACTCCCTCCAAACAGAGCCGGACCTAGTGAGCGGGCGGGGTTCATAGAGCCACCGGTGATAGCTCCGCCAATCGCGACATCGACTACAACCATTAGCCCAATAGCAATCCCCGGTATGGCTCCATTGGCGCGTTTGTCGGTTGCTACCGCGATAATGACCAGCATGAGTAGAAACGTTAGAATGGTTTCCACCCCAACCGCACGGACAAGCGAATCCGTCGCAGGGATGTGGGTTCCATGCCCCGCCCCAAACAGCAGTGCCGCTACCCCTGCCGCCGCAATCCCCCCTGCAAACTCCGCAATCCAGTAGGGAACCACGTACCGCCAAGGGAAACGCCCTGCAACGGCGAACCCTAACGTTACCGCAGGGTTAAAGTGGGCGGCAGAGATATGCCCAAAGGTGTATATCATCGCAAGCACCGATAGCCCTGATACCCACGCCGCCGCCATAAGACTACTATCCGCCCCCTTAAACTGCCCACTTCCAGACAGAGCAACGGGCGCGAACACGATGCCAAACGTACCAATAAACTCCGCAAGGTAGCGCGGAAGCATAGCGTTTTTCACGGCTGTACCTCCAAAAGTAGGTTCTCTACTTTTGTTCTGATTTCGTCTCGTATGGCGCGTACCGTCTCAATAGGTCGCCCTTTGGGGTCGTCTAGTCCCCAGTCTTCGGTAAGGTGAATTCGTGCCGGACACGCCTCTGCATCTACCCCGCACCCCATGGTAATCACGGTTTCCGCGCTATCTGCCATCTCTTGCGTGAGTTGTTTGGGGTGATGCCCCGCCATAGAGATGCCTATCTCTTCCATTACGGCAACGGCTACGGGGTTGACGGATGTACCTGCTACCGTACCCGCCGAGAGCGCAGTTATAGGCAGTCCACGCTCTTTTGCTAGTGCATTGGTAAGTGCTTCTGCCATCTGAGAACGCCCCGCATTATGCACACACACGTAGAGTACTGTTTTCACTACCCGCTATCCCTTCTGTACCTCTTTGCTATTAACAACACGAGCAACTACAGTCATTCTCTTGATTTTCGTTCCCTAAATAGTCTGCAAGCATGGCAACTGCTTCATGGTTTACGCCGCAAATCCGATTCTTGCCCCTCTGCTCAATGGTAATGAGTCCCGCAAGGCGTAACTCTTTGAGGTGGTGAGAGATGGTCGAGTTTATCTGCTCTGCCCCCGTCACATGGCAACACACCTCTCCAACGGTGGGACCCGTTACTCTGCGTACCGCGCCATCGTCTTCTACGGCTACCGGGCAACAGCAGGCACGTAGAAACGCGAAGATATGGAGGCGCGTGGGATCTCCCAGTGCCTTGAACATGGCGGCAATCTCTTGTTGCTCGTTCACGTCTCTGCTCATTTATTTCCTCATTTCGTGAAATGTTGAAATGATGGTACCATAGGCTTGAATTGGCTGTCAAGTGGGGATTGTGGAAAAGGAGAAATCGCACCATAAAAAGAAGAACCCCGACCTCCACATTGAGATCGGGGGCGAGCCACAAGTTGCTGTACGCACTTGAGGACATTAACACAAAATAAGGACGAGAAAGAAGGATACCTTCACTCATACTATATCACGTCTTTCATTCCTTGTCAACCTATTTTGCAATAATTTGTAAAATTATTTTCCTGTATTCGCATTAGTCTGCGATAGAGAAGAACAGTACCATTACTATCTGTGCCTAGACTTCACTTGTAAACTCCTGTTTTCTACTCTAAACAATTTTGCGATTTCATGCGTAATTTGCAAAAAAATCGCTAATTTTCTCCTCATTCGCACTTATAGGCGATAACTTTTGTTTTGTTGTCGGCTATACTATCTGTAGAAATTCTTTGCAGATAAGCTCTTATTTGGGACAAATTAAGGAGTGGCACTACCATGACGAACGTAAACGATAAGCGGCGAGGTCGCCGCCCTGCTCTCGACCCCGCACACCGACGTAAACTGGCGGCACGTATCGCCAAAATGGTGTTGGTAGATAGGTACGAGCAGAAAGAGATTCTACAGCAACTCCAGAAATCGGAACCTGCATTAGGGCATATCGACGCGAGTACCATCTCTCGCCTCTATCGCTTCGCACTCGACTCAGGGATTGTGCGTGTACATATCGACGAACACGCCCCCTATAAACCCCAACGCCTCGATACCCTAGAGCGTGAACTGATTGCGGCGTACCAACTCCAGTCTGCTATTGTCGCTGATACCACTGGACACGAAGAGACCCTCGATAATGCACTCGCTGATGACCACCTCCACCAAGCCCTAGGACAACTGTGCGCCGACTACCTTGATACCATTGTGCGCCAAAACGAGATAGTCGCTCTCTCTTCAGGGCGTGCCGTCTTCTATGCCTGTGAAAGCCTGTTCAATAAGCATATTTTCGATAAGCGTAACGTGCGTGGGGTGAAGGTCGTCTCGTTAAATGGAAACATCGCCGCCGAAGTGTGGAGCATGGAAAGCCCCGACGCACGCCGTGCGATGGATGCCGATACCAGTGCCGCATGGCTTGCCCGTGCTTTCCCCGATGCCCAACTGATTCGACTTAGCCTTCCCGTCGCGGTGAAGTCGCACGAGGTCGCTACCGACTGGCTACATGAGGGACCCGGACGCTGGATTTCTCCTCAAGTATGGGAAGAGAAGGTGAGGCAAGGCAACCCGCATACCCTACAGCCCACCCCAGACGATGTATGCGTTCCCACCATGGCACTGGTGGGGATTGGGGGAGTACGCCCGCAGTCGGGACACCGTTTTATTGTAGGGCTACACGAGCCGATGCTTGCCAACCTACAGCCCGAACTAGAGAAGATGATAGAACTCATTCAGAAGTACACCAACGGACCGAAACGTCTGTTTTCGTGCGCGGTAGGCGACCTCTGTAACCGCCTTTTTGTAACACTAGACGCACATAAATATATGCCTCCCGACGATTTGAAAGAGTTGGAACACTACGTCAATGCCATCAACGAACGCCTTCTCTCTGTCACCTTCGAGCAACTCTACTTCGTTCCCAAAGTGGTGGTTGTAGCGGGAGGCGCAACCAAAATTGAGGCGATACGCTCCGTCCTAGAGTGGCAAGCAATGGGGTGGAAACAGCCCATCGTTCACGACCTCTGCACCGATAGACAGACCGCCGTGCGCCTCCTAGAAGCAAAACGGAACTCTAGCCGAAGGTCGTAACGGGAGGAAAGCCAGAATGAAGTACGGAACGCTTGCGGGAATAGAGAAGCCGATTTCGCGCCTTGTGATGGGTACGATGGTCTGCTCTACCGACAACATGGAACTGACAAACACGCTTCTGGACGGCTACTTTGCCATTGGTGGAAACTGCTTGGATACGGCGCGGGTGTACGGGGGCGGCAAGACGGAAGCGGCACTAGGGCAGTGGTTTTCTAGCCGTAAAAACCGTGACGAGGTGGTTCTCCTTGCCAAAGGTGCTCACCCTAACGCCTCTGGTAAGCGTGTCAACCCCGCAGGTATCGCCGAAGACATAGCGACCAGCCTAGACCTCATGCAGACCGATTTTATCGACATCTACCTCCTGCATCGCGATGACCCTGAAGTTCCTGTAGGTGTAATAGTAGACTGCCTTAATGAGCACAAAGAGGCGGGGCGTATCAAGGTTTTCGGCGGCTCGAACTGGACAACTCAACGGATACAAGAGGCGAACGAGTACGCCGCAAAACACCATCTACAAGGCTTCTCTGCGAGTAGCCCCCAACTCAGCTTAGCCGTTCCTAACGAAGCCATGTGGGGCGGGTGTTTGTGGGTCACTCCCGAAGACAGTGCGTGGCATACCACCTCCCAACTCCCCCTTTTCCCATGGTCTAGTCAGGCAAGTGGCTTCTTTACCGGACGCTTCTCCCCCGAAGACCGCTCTTCTGCCGATGTGGTGCGCGTCTACTATAGTGAAGCGAACTGGGAACGCTTCCGCCGTGCTACCGAATTGGGGAACCAGAAAGGCTTTACCGCAAATCAGATTGCGCTTGCCTATGTTCTCCACCAACCCTATCCCACCTTTCCACTCTTCGGTCCGCGTAGTATAGAGGAGATGAACAGTAGCCTTCCTGCCCTAGAGGTTACACTGACCCCCAATGAGGTGCGCTGGCTGAACTTAGAAAGCGATACCCTGTAATGCACATCGACCTAACAGGTAAAAATGTTCTTATCACAGGGGGGACGCGGGGGATAGGGCGTGTTATCTCGCATACCCTCACAAAGTGCGGTGCACGGATTGGGGCTATCTACCGTAGCGATAGCCAGACCGCCGAAGCCACCCTCACCGAACTTCGCAACATCAACGACGTAAACCACTTTATTCTGCAAGCCGATATTGCCAATGAACATGCAGTAGAAGCCGCAGTCCAATCTGCACAAGCGCAGTTTGGAGGCAAGATAGATATTCTTATTTTAGATGCCGCCCAAGTTGTCTATGGGGAGTTTATTGCTACCTCTACCGCCGACTGGATGCGCTCTTTTGATACCAATGTGCATGGCGCGTTTTTTGTGGTTCGCGCCGCCGCCCCCTACCTACAACGCGGCGGTAGCGTGATATTCCTCTCTTCGGGCGCAGGACACGACCCCATGGCAGAACTCTCTGCCTATGGAGCCAGCAAAGCCGCCGCAAATCACCTCTCTACCGTACTCGCTCAGGAGTTGGGCCCCAAAGGCATACGAGTCAATACCGTAAGCCCCGGTCATACCGATAAATCGGGCAACGACCCCAACGCCGACCCCCAAAACTACACCGAAAAACAGAAAACGATTATCGAGACGACTGCCCTCCGCCGCTTTGGGGTCGCGCAGGATGTAGCCAATGTCGTGCTGTTCTTTGCAAGCGACCTCTCTGGTTTTGTAACGGGGCAGTGGGTGCGTGTTAATGGCGGAAGGCTCTAACTCCCTAGTATTTTTACGAGAGTGACTTCCTTGACACGTGGAGTGTGGAATCTGTCACAGCGAAAAGTTTATGGGGGGGTTATAATAGGGGTGTAAGATGAAATTGAGGTTCGCAAATTAAAAATAAGCAAGTTTCAAAAATCAAAAACTCAGTAATCAGGGCGCAATCAAGTATCAGGTAAAATTCGGTTTGGTACTCAGAAATCAATGACAAAATCAGTAATCAAGTATCAGACAAACAGAAGAAATAGCGAAAAAACGAAAACTCAGAAATTAAGTAAAAGGTGTATCTCTAAAACAGAAATCGGGCGCGTATGGGCGCAGTTTGTAAATCTAAGTCAGACATCAGCAAAAGAGCAAAACAAGTAAAAAAATCAGCTTTGCAAAAATCAGAAAATCAGTCAAAAAAGTGTCGCACAAAACGCAGAAAATTAGGTAATTTGTCAAAAGAACGATAACAGAGTATATTGCAAATCACTATCACTAAAACAGGAGCCGCCCGTATTGGGGGCGGCTTTCTGTGCTTTCCTTGTACTCGTGTAGTGTAGCCTACAAACTCAGGTTGCTACTATGTCCTGGGAACAGTTTCGCTTTTGGGTCGATATGGGTTTTGGCACGGTTTACCGCGAGGCAGATTTCTCCTACCCCCGTCGCGATAAGGTCGAGTTTGCCCTCGTAGTGCGCGATGTCGCCCGCCGCATAGACCCCTGCGATGTTCGTCTCCATCAGGCTATTCACCACTACTTTTTTCGTGCCGTGTAGTTCGATACCCCAATCTCTAAGTGGCCCAATATCCGCCTTAAAGCCCAAGTTCAGCAGAACAGCGTGTACGGGGAGGGTCTCCTCCTCTTGGGTTTTGCTGTTGACGATGGTGGCTCTTTCGATATGTCCTTCACCCTCTACCGTTTTCAGCTCGCACCACAACTTCACGTCCACCGAAGAGCGGTTCAAGAGCCAGTCTACGCTCTCCTCATGGGCGCGAAACACATCACGGCGATGAACTAGAGTTATCTTTTCGGCGACCTCTTCGAGGTTCATAGCCCAGTCCAAAGCCGAGTCGCCCCCGCCAATAATCAGCAGGTGCTTGCCCTGAAACTGGGTTTTATCTTTCACAAAATAGAAGACCCCATTGCCCTCAAAACTCTCCAAAGACTCGTTGTTCAGTTTGGTAGGAGAGAACGCCCCTGCCCCCGTCGCAATAATCATGGTTTTGGTGTGGTGGGTTCCGCTGTTGGTGGTAAGGGTTATCGTCTCATCTGCGTTTTGGGTGAGGTGGAGTACCTTCTCATCTAGGCAGACAGTAGGTTGAAAGCGGGTTCCCTGCTCAATCATCTGATTGGCAAGGTCACGTGCCAGCACTTTGGGAAACCCCGGCATATCGAAGATATACTTTTCGGGGTACAGTGCGTTCAGCTGCCCCCCAAGTTCGGGTAGGCTGTCGATAATCTTGGTCTTTAGCTGGCGTAGCCCCGAATAGAATGCTCCAAACAGCCCTACCGGACCTCCGCCAATAATCGTAATGTCGTAAAGTTCCTCCGCGTTCTCTGTCGACGCGGTTTCGATGGTATCCGTCAACTTTCGCTCCTTAGTTCCTTCCTCAAAAGGGTTGTATCGTTTTAGACACTCTATTTTATCATATTTCTCGCCTTTCTGCCTCCTTTGACGAAAGCATGAGTGCCGATAATAAAGCGGGTAAACTTTACAATGTATGTTACTATAGGGTATCCCCTGTCTAACATCATACTCTTATCTACAGCAACACATCTTACAGCAGAGGTGTCCCATTGATGATCCAAGAACTAGAAACTGAGTTACAGCGTATTGTAGAGCCGTTCGGAGGGGTGTTAGGCTACGCCCTGCACTACCCAGACACGGGAGAAATCGTCCTACAGCATCGAGGGGATGAGATGTTTCCTACCGCCAGCGTTATCAAAATTGCGGTGATGTGCGCGGTGATGGAGAAGGTAGAGCGTAAGGAGTTCGACTGGGCGCTGTCGGTGACGGTAACACCTGCCCACGCAGGGCAACGCGAAGAGGGCGGACCTGCCTTCCACTTCCGCAACCGTTCCCGCCTTCCCCTCTGCGAGTGGCTCCACCTCATGATTTGCCTCAGCGACAACACCGCCACCATTGTACTACGCAATCTGGTGGGTCAGGGGGCTATTAACGACTGGCTATTTCGGCATGGCTTTAGGGTGACACGTATTCTAAACGGGGCAGAGACCGACATTTTGGGGCTACGAGAGATGCAACAGGAGTACGGCTTGGGTGTAACCACCCCCAACGAAATGGCGCAACTGATGACCCTGATACGGAACGGAAAAGCGGGTGGGCGTGGGGCTTGTGAGCGGATGCTAAGGCTACTCTCTATGCAGTATTGGGACGACTTTTTTCTCGCCCCTCTCCCACCCCTAACCCCCACTGCAAACAAAACAGGAGCGGTAGACCGCTCCCGTTCCGATGTCGCACTGATAGAATCGCCAAAAGGGACGTATGTACTCTCCGCGTTCACCAAAAAGCAGGAGGATACCCGCTGGGAACTAGACAATGCGGGCGATATGGCTCTACGCGCTATTTCGAGGCTAGTTTGGCAGTACCACGCCCCTGAACACTCTTGGCAGCCCCCATCCGATGCCGAAAATTACTACCCAGTAGGCGGCTAACCTCTACTCCGCCTGAGGGCGTAAGGCTTTGCGGCTTCGTTTGCCGCCCCCCTCCTTATAGGATAACGCCGGGTATCCCGTTCTTATCGGTAGGCTCTCTTTATACACCCCAATCCCCTCGGTATCTCACATATCCTGCTATTTAGCCCCTGAACTTTTCAGGCACTCTTCCATCCCCCGAAAAGTGTAACCATACACAGGAATTAAATCTTTAACAGACTGCAATGCGGTTTTTCCATCGTTGGCTCTGATATTGGGGTCTGCCCCCGCTTTTACCAGCAACTCGACAAACTCCACTCTGCATTGGTCAGCACCTTGTCTCAAAGCAGTACGCCCCATAATATCTCTGTCGTTTACTGTAGCACCATGCTTCAGGAGAAGTTGTGCTATGTTTATGGAACGCCAGTAGGACAACATGAGTGGGGTTGTGCCAACCTTGTCATGGACATTCACCTTCGCTCCATGAGCAAGTAGTATCCTCATCATTTTTTCCTGCTCTTCATCATGAAGGTAAGTGGTATCACGAACCGCCAACATCAGTGGGGTATTCCCTTCGCTATCGCGAGCCTCGATATTAGCCCCTTTCGCAAGAAGAAGGCGGACGGTGGTCTCATATTTGCCTACTTGTACCGCATCGTGGAGGGCAGTTACGCCTCCCTTACCATAGGCGGCATTGACATCCGCCCCGTATTTGAGTAAGGCTTCTATCACCGTAGTGTTTTCTTCGGCGGTAGCAGGCAAGAATGTTCTAGCAATAGGCTCCTCTGGTTCAAACTCTTTGTCTAACTCGCTAGGTAGCCCTCGTGCTTTGCGCCGTATAAAAAGCCCTAACGGAGTCGCTGCTTGACTACTCGTAGGGTGCGGGTTGGTACGAGAAGGCGGTATCCCCGACATATCTCGCGCATTGGGATTCGCGCCTTGTTTCAACAGAGTGATAATCCGCTTCGTATCTTTTGGGTCTGCTTTCCATGTAACGCTATATTTGATTGCAGTAAATAGTTGGGCATCCAGCGACGCTTGTTCTTGAGTACTACTTTGGCGAGGACTTTTTCCGTCAGAATGACGAGCCATCTCCGGAGATGGGGTACAACTCACAGCAAAAGATACCAGTAAGGTAATCAATGATGTCAATTTGCATAAACTACGCATGGCACCTCCCGTTACATTCCGAGGTAGAACACAAGGTGAATCATAGCCCTTTCTTCTGAATAAAGCAGGAGAAAGGGCTATGAACATGGGCAGAAAGGATATCCACGATACGAGGAAGGTCGTTTTTAGTGGTTACTCTACTTGGGGGCGCGGTCTCTTGGAGGATATTTGCTTGTTTGCCTCCTCGTAGGTAAGCACCAGTTCCGGCGCGAGGGTCTCGTCCTCGTCGTCTTGGGTCTCCCAAATCTCTCGTTTTGGCTTCTGTGGTGCGTCCGTATCTCCTATCTTGCGGTTTTCGATAGCACGGCGCACCATGGCAAGGAGGGTTCCCGCTACCGTGATAATCACACCAAGCCATACAATGTTGATCCAAGGCTTATAGGTAATTTCGAGAGGTATCAGCCACCGCCCAGAGTATTCGGGTAGGTTGATATGGACGGTAGCGGCTTTGGATGCGGGGTCGATACGCACCAGTTGGATAACGCCAGGTATCCCATTCTTATCGGTGATTTCGGGAATAGCGATATTACGGGGCGTCATGCTCATTCCCTCTGCCCCTTGCGACATCTCGATAAACGGCTTCGCTTCAATCGGCTTGTTGTCGCTCCCTAGCACCACAAAGTGCGCCCCCATATACTTGCCCGGCTCTCCAAAATTCTCAAAGTAGCCCACCATATAGGGACCCAGTTGCTTCTTCTCTTTCAGTTGGAAAGTGGTTCCCTCTGAATCGGGAGCCTCCCCCTGAAACAGGAAGCGGGGTTCATTGGCAAGGCTTACATAGAGGTCGTGGAGTGCCTCTTTCTGGATGTGAGGCCACACCATGCGCTTATACTCTGCCTCCGAAGCGCGGTGCTTGTTATGCACAAACCAGCGGGGTTCTACCGTAAAGGTCTTGGTTCCATCGGCATTAGTAGAGGCGTTTGGCGGGGTAATCCGTAGCCGAACCGCGTTATTCATATCGTAATCGGGGCTAAGAGGACGCTCTTTTAGAAGGTCGCCCGTCATCTTCTCGTAGGCGATTTTGTACCCAAAAGCGTCTACAGTCTCTCCGCCCTCAAGCACATTCAGGCGGATAGTGCGTTCGTAGGTATTCGATACAATAATCCCCAGTATCAGTAGCCCCATCCCAACGTGCGCTATCCAGCCCCCTGCCGCAAGCGGTTTTGCCCGAACTACCCGATACCCAAGCATCGCATTGGAGAGTGCCGCAAAAAAGCCGAGTGCCGACAGCGCAACCACTACCAACCTCTGTATATTGCGGTTGTTCAGCCAAGCGGCAAGAGTGCCTGTCTGCGCGGGGTCGGTGCTATCGAAGACCGCTTCCAGTCCCGCTTGTGCGCTCTGTACCCAGAACACCATAAAGAAACCAAACAGAAGCATGAGCAACCAAGGCAGAAGAAGTTTTCGCAAAAACACTTGCGAGTTCGTCTTGCGCCATGCCAACCAAGGAACCACTCCCAAGCTCAGAGCGGTAAGCAAGGCAAGAGGCAACAGCACTTTGTTGTAGAAGGCTCCATCCGGTTGCCAAGGGGCTTTGTGCGTCCAGAGTAGAAATAGAGGGGTTGTAGTTCCAAATACCACCACGGCACACGCCAGTATCATCATCAGCACCGCAATAAACGAGGCGAGGTCACGGGAGAGAGGGCTATCGCCTACTGTTTTGCGAACTGGTATCGAACGTACCCGTACCACAAAAAGGAGGGTCGTTCCCACAAAGTAGACCCCCAGCATAACTACCAGTATCTTGAGGGCGGTACTCTCCATATTCGCAAAAGCGTGAACCGAAAGGTCTGCGCCGTTGCCGTCTTTCTGTGCTAGCACCCCAGAACGGGTAAGGAACGTTCCCCCCATAAAGAGGTTGAACGCGAGTAGCCCCAAGAAGATGTTGGTACGTGCCATACCCCCGCGGCTCTTCTGTACCACCAATCCATGAACCAGTGCCGTAACCGCCAGCCAAGGGAAGAACGAGGCGTTCTCTACCGGATCCCACGCCCAAAAGCCGTGCCAGCCCAGAGTCTCATACGCCCAGTAGCCGCCCATAAACAGACCCAACCCCAACGCCGCCGTCGAGAGAAGCGCGTAAGGGAGAACGCGGGGAACCCAACGCTCGTAGTCTCGCCAGAGCAGTGCCGCAATCGCATAGACGAAGGGAACCGTGAGCGAAGCAAAGCCAAAGAAGATAGTCGGTGGGTGAATGGTCATCCAGTAGTTTTGAAGGGAGGGGGTTAAGCCCATGCCTTCCGGAAACGGATAGACGATTCCGGGGTTCTGCTGTAGCATCTCTGCGGTGGGAGGCGGAATGATTTGGAAAGGGCTTTGTTTGAGAAGTATCGCCGCCAAAAACCCGATAACCGAGACGTAGAAAGGCATAACCCGCGCCTCGTACTTACCCGCTTTCCAAAGCACCAAAAAGCCGATAAGGGCAGTCCAAAAGCCCCACAAAGCAAAACTACCCTCCTGTCCCGACCAAGTAGCCGCCAATCGGAACCACCAAAAGGTGATGTCGGTTCCGGTATGCTCGAACACATACTTAAACAGAAATTTATGCTGGTACATCAGCGATGCAAGGTAGCCAAACGCACCCATAAACAGCAAAGCCGACCCTGCATAGGCAAGTCGCGCTAGTTTGAGCAGGGTTTTATTTTCGGGCTTACGTAGTACTCCCCAGTAGCCGACCATCGTGAGAACGGCGAATAGTAGCGATAGTCCAAAGAGCGAGTCGCCCGGCAAGTGATGCAGATATTTTATTGCGGGTTCTGGCATGGTTTACTTACCAACCGCCTTCTCGTAGGGGTTTTTACCCCCTTCGTACTTCGAGGGGCATTTCACCACGAGGTTATCCGAGTACAGTTTATCATCGCGAACCATGCCACGTGCCGCCGTTTCGGGGGCGGTATCGAAGGCTTCGGGTTTTGCGCCCTTATAGATAACCTCTATCTGCTCCTTCTTGTCGTCCTCAATCCAGAAGCGCAAAGCCTTCTCTTGAGGGTCGTACTGTGGAACATGGGTGCTATCGCGCAAGATTTTGCCGCGAACTTGTACAGCGGTTCCCATTTTGCGGGCTTGTGCGATGTTGACGTAAGGGGTCATGGCACTGCTAAATGCCCACATAGTGAAGCCCACTGCAATACTAATCACCAGAGCGGCGAGGATGTAAGCCGTTTTCATAGGTCGTCGTTCTCCTGCTCGGCGCGTTCTAGGCGGCGCAAAGAGCGGTCTATATAGAGAAGATAGGTAAAAATACCCATCCAGATAATCAGGGTGACAGCCATCACAAATCCAAGTTTGCCCATGTTTCTTATACTATCCTTTTTGCTTTGCGTCGTTCGGTCAGTTCCAGAACGCGACACCGCAGTTGGAACATCCAAACAAAGAGCATGGTAAATCCGATGAACGAGGGATAGAGTACGGCTTTGTAGTCGGCACTCGTGTTTTTGGGCTTTGCAAGCACATCAGGCGGATGAAAACTCGCCGTAATGCGCGGTGCAACCCATATCAAGAAGGTGGCGGGTACGATAGCGATAAGCACATAGACCGCCGAGAGCCTTCCGCGTTTGGTGGGGTCTTCTATCGCGCTACGCAGAGCGAGGTATGCCCCATAGAGCAGGAGCATTATCACGATAGAGGTCTCGCGGGAGTCCCAGTTCCAGTAACTGTTCCACTGCGCCCCCGCAAAGATACTGCCCGTTATGGTTGCCAAAATACAGAACAGAAAGCCTATCTCCATCGCTACGCCCGACTTGCGGTCTAAATCGAGACGGCTAGGGGCGCGGAGGTGCTTGATGGCGTAGACCCACGCCACCACGTAAGTAATGTACGAGAGAACCGCAATAGGGACGTGGAAGAAGACGATACGCGCCACCTCTCCATCACCCGTAAAGTTGACACCGCCCTTCGCCACATAAAACGCCCCATAGCAGACATAAGCAAGTATAAACCCTGTGAGGGATTTCCATGCTAGTCCGGGTATAGGTTCCGATTTTGTGCCGTTGGCGGATTGTGCTACTTGTGCCATAAGTGATTGTTACTCTTCCCAGATATATCGAAACACCAGAGCGGAGACCGTGACGAGGAGGATAGCGTAACTAAACAGCCCTCCAATATCGCGAAGTGGGTTCCGCATTTCTGGTATCTCCGAAAATAGTGTGTTTCCTGAACTCACCAATAGCATAAGGAATACCACGATGAGCGGTAGTCCCAGCGCGGGAAACAACGCGCCCTTATTTTGTGCTTTTGCGCTAATCGCGGCAACCACCGTCGCCGCCGCAGATAGCCCCAAGCACCCGCTAAACATCACCAAAACAAACAGAATGGGAACGCCTATCGGCATCTCTACCACCAGCATATAGAGCGGTGTGACAAAGAGGGCTACCAGAAACACCGTTACGAAATTAAATATCAGTTTACCCACATAGACCGCTTCGGGCGACATCCGTAATCGTAACGCGGTGGTAGTTCCTGTCTCCTCTTCATGTACGAACGAGTGTCCCAATCCGCTAAACCCTGCAAAGAAGAGGATTATCCAGAGTATCCCAAACTTGCTCGGTGCTTTCCAAACGGGCTGCATCGTCCCGCTAATCGCGTCGGGGTAGGTCAGTTGCTTTAGCGTCGCGGTAGCGAGT
>OMJJ01000135.1 GCA_900299305.1 bacterium
CGGTGTCCAGAATACCCGCCTGTCCGAATACACGGTTAGCGGGGAAACCGCTCTCATGGAGGGCGATATGGCACATCGCATCCAGCGGGTTGGTGAGCAGTATAAGAATACAGTTGGGAGAGGCGGCAACCGCTTTCTTGGTGACATCTGCCACAATTCCGGCATTGATTTTGAGAAGGTCGTCGCGGCTCATGCCGGGTTTGCGTGGTAGCCCACTGGTAATGACGACGATATCGGAGTTCTCGGTCTCTGCCCAGCCGTTGGTTCCGGTGATTTTGGCATCGGAGTTGATGATGGGCATGGCTTCGAGCAGGTCGAGGGCTTTTCCTTGCGGCATCCCCTCCACAATATCAAAGAGAACCACATCTACATCCCCCCGTAGGGCGAGCCAGTGTGCAAGGGTAGAGCCGGTAAAGCCCGCTCCTGCAATCGTTACTTTTTTACGCATAGGTGTATCCCCAATCTTAAAGGTAGTTTTTGGTGCGAATCGCTTCGCAAAAGTGTCTTACAAATCTAGTGTGGTGCGGATAGCCGCTTTAACTCTTGAAAAAGGCGGTTGCATTGCGAGAGCTTACAAGCATTGGCGGCTTTCGTATTTCGTAATAACTCCGCCCCATCGTAAATTTTGTGATAGTTTCTCCGCTTGCTTTTTTGAGCAAGGTCGTTTAGGTAGTCTATAACATCTTCTTTGGGCGTGTTCTCTATCTCGTCCAAGAGAGCGGGAGCCTCTGCCAGATTGTAGTGTGCTTGTAGGTTCGCGGTATCTGTAACGAGCCATGCTTCCATCTCAGATACCATCAAGAAAACCTGATTTGCTGTGACTCCTACTGGCAGTGGTTTAGGATTTAAGTTTGCAGGATTATGTAGCACTGCTTGCCAGTAGTCGTAAGTGGCATCTGCTCTTTGTGGAATATCCTGTAATGGCTTATCCGAGTCGACCAGCATCAAAATCTGCTCGTCTGCCAGTCTGTTCGGATTCTCAAACTGTTCAAGGAAAGCCTTGTAGACTTCTCCTATCCCGCCTTTGGTCTCTACATCTAAGACTATTCCCGTTTGAGAGAGAAAATCCTTAAATGCCCCCCGCAATACCACCCTATCTGCGTTGCGGCTATTCCCATTTCCTTTTAGCGGACGCTTCTGTTCTTCGTACTTCCCCTCCACCAAAAGCGAGATTTTCACCATACACCCCCGAAAGCGTTACTAAGCCACATCTCCCCCAAACGATAGTCCTCTTCAATCCAAGACTTCAAAGAGTCTGCATTAAGGCGTTTAATACTACTCTTTTCACCGTCATGCTCACAAACGAGTACCACTTCTGGGGTCTCGGAAAACATAGACAGCAGAATATCCGAGTGGGTCGTTACGATAATCTGGGTACGCTTCGATGCCTCTTTCAGCAGTTCTGCGATAACCAACAGCATCTCTGGGTGCATCCCGATTTCCGGTTCCTCTATGCAGATAAGGGGGGGCGGGTTCGGCGAGAGCAGAATAACGAGTAGGCAGAGAAACCGCAGTGTACCATCTGATATACGTTGGACGGGAATTGTGTGTGTGTCCCCCCCTATCTTCTCATGTAAAACAGGCATCATCATCCCTAATGATGTAACCGTATGTATACCCTGAATACGTGGTAAGACCTTTTTCATATTTGCTGTAATGTTAGAAAAAGCATCTAAGTTGTATGCTGCCAAATGGTTCAAAATGACGGCTAAATTGCGTGCATCAGTATCAAGTGCATTTTCGTTTTGAGCATCAGCACGTTGGGAACGTCTCACGTTTTCATTCAGTGAAAATTGTAGTCCCACCCAGCGGAAGTTGCTATATAAAGAAGACAGGATCGCTAGCATAGGATAGCTTTGCGTATCCTTGCGCTGTATCAAAATGGAGTTTTGAGGGCTGATTTCTCCTGATGGAATTGTTTCTAGTCCATTCCCTTGTCGAAAAATAGTAGGGCTACCACGTTTATAGTCATAAAGCGTTGTAATTCTGTCTGTAGGCTCTGCGGCTATCCATTCAATAACTTCGTTGAATATCTCTGTACGCCTTTGACTAGTCATACCAAACTCAATGCTATGTCGAAATGGCGAATCTGATTCCTTCCGATTAAAGGTAGCCTCAACAGTGATATTAGCATCCGTTCCTGCTTCTTTGTATGCCCAATCCTCAATACTCCCATTAGTA
The DNA here is from genome assembly GCA_900299305.1 of bacterium. Lineage (GTDB taxonomy): Bacteria > Armatimonadota > Chthonomonadetes > Chthonomonadales > Chthonomonadaceae > CAIJLM01. The sequence goes on from OMJJ01000135.1 coordinate 2,182, forward strand.
TTGAAAAACTCCCAAAACTTCGTTGGCAGGGCATGAAGCAGGTTAAAGGCTTGGAGAAAATTACTCTTTCCAGACCCATTCACACCAATAAGAATGTTCAAGTCTTTATTGAGGCGGACTTCTACCTCTTCAAAGGACAAGAAGTTACTCAATCTTATTGTTTCTATATAGTGTTGAAATGACATCAGGAGTACACCCCCTAGCGGTCACGCTGAACGACAAAATCGGTGAGTTGCTCGAAGCAGGTTTTGGCAGGGGTAGGGGGTAGTATGTGGAGGGCGGTATCCGATTCGTTTAAGAAACTACACGCTACCGTGCGCGTTCGCTCGAAGCAGTCGTAACGGTCTAGCACATCGCAGATATGGAGTACCGCGTCGTCGGAGAGGTCGGGGTTGCCAAACGCCTTTAGGAGTTGCGCCTTCTCTGCGGGGGTTCCGTCTTCCAGCCCAAGCAAGAAGGGAAGGGTTGCCCGTCCATCTTTCAGGTCGCTCCCACGCGGTTTTCCCGTAATCGCGGGGTCGCCCGTGTAGTCTAATAGGTCGTCGGCGAGTTGAAACGCCATACCAATCGCGTAGCCGTACCGCGCCAGCGAGTCTTGTACCTCCTCCGAGCCACCCGCAACCATCGCGCCCACCCTACAGCACCCCTCGACAAACGCCGCCGTCTTTTTGCGGAGTATCTCTAGGTAGTCATCGAAGGGAAGATTGGGGTCTCCTGTAGCGCGAATCTCCATCACCTGCCCCTCACTCATCTCAATCGTAATCTCGGAGACACAGCGAATAATACGAATATCGCCGTCCAATGTAAGCAGACGCATGGCACGCGCAAGAATGTAGTCGCCGCTAAGAACCGCTACCCCGTTTCCAAAAACCGAGTTCGCCGTCGGTTTGCCGCGCCGTGTGGCGGTGTTGTCTACCACATCGTCGTGTACCAGCGTTGCCATGTGGACAAACTCGACACCCGCCCCCACCATCGCAATCCGTTCGCGGGGCGTTTCGGAGCAGACCGCCCGCGCCGCCAGAGCCACCATCGCCGGACGAAGACGCTTTCCCCCTGCCAGTAGCAGATGGCGCGTTACATCGTACACCGTTCGGAGGTCGTCCCCCAAATCGCTATCCATCCGCTCCTCAACCGCCTCTAAATCGGGGCTAACAAACTCCAAAAAGGCGGTCATGGGAACTACCGCCACCGAAGCAATCTCGGTAGCAGTAGCCTGTTTTGGGTTGACGAGAAACGAAGTGGTACTCATACAGTCTCTTTCGCACGAGGTAGTTTTGTGCCGATGTGAATACAGACGGTTCCAAAGTTCAAATCATGTACCTGAATATCCGTAAGCCCCGCGTTCTGCATGGTTTCGGAGAGTTTTTCCCGCGAAACAAAGTGCTTCATAGATTCGGGCAGATAGGTATACGCCTCTTTACGGCTGAGTAAGCCCCCTATACGCGGCAATACCTGAAACAGATAGAAGTCGATAAACGGTTTGTACCAGCGTTGTAGGGGGCGGTTAAACTCTAGTATCACCACGCGCCCACCGGGTTGTGCCACCCGCGCCATCTCGGAAACGGCTTGCTGAATGTGGGCAACGTTACGAATTCCAAAGCCCACCGTTACCACCTCGAAGGTGTTAGAGGGATAGGGCAGTTGTTCGCAGTCGGCAACCATCATCGTAATGGGGGCAACCGCCGTAGCCGTTTTGTGTAGCCCGTTCCGAATCATCGGCTCGCAGAAATCGGAACCCACCACGCGCCCCTTCGCACCCACCGCACTAGCAAGGTCAATCGCAAAATCGCCCGTACCCGTACATACATCCAAGCAGTGTGCGCCCTGAGTAGGCTTTGCAAGCCGTACCGCCAACCTACGCCATGCCTTATGCTGATTAAAACTGAGTACAGAGTTCAGCAGGTCGTACCTATCGGCAATCCCCGCGAACATATCGCGTACATAGACCTCTTTTTTCCCTGTATAGTGGGTAGGAGCGGTCTCTCTTTCGGGTTTTGGTTCGGCAATTTCCGCCATTATCACAACGCTTTCGTGGTACAAGCAGGGTACTCAGAGACACCTCTAAACGCGCCCTACTCTGTTCTAACATTCACAAAGTAGTCTATTATACCCGTTCGGAGGGGGTTACAGTACAGAGTAGCATGGGAATCTTGGATAGAGTGGCAAAACTACACAAGCATAAGCAGATGGTGCAGGGTGTGAAATACTCCACACTGTTTGTGTCACACGCTTCACGGTAAAAGTATGGGATGCTTGGTACAATCTGTATTATAAGGTTGACGATAAATCAGCGAATTCTTTAACTAAAAAACAGAGTAAGTATGCGAAAGGTTTCTTGTAGCGTATCTCCCCTTCCAAATCTAAATTTAAGGGGAGGGGAGATACTAAGAAGAGACAGGAGAAAAAAGAGAACTCCTGCGGAACGCATTGAAAATTTTGGAAGGACGAACACAAAATGCAAGCCGTATATCAAACTGAAGTCTCTTTTTCCGAGTTTGTAGCAAATCACATCATGGCGATTATGCCCGCCACCCAAAATCTGGAAAAACGAACCGTTCCTGCCGACAAATCCGCGCAAGTGACGTTTCACCGTTCTCATGACCGCAAAACCATCCTTATAGAGATGATAACCGACGGAACCACCCCCTTCGGAATGTGGCAAAACACCGTAGTCGGCGGACCGGCAAACCTCGTATCCAATGCCGCAGGGCTTCCTATCGGTAAAGGTAAAATGCTCTATCAATCCATCTGGACAGTAGATGAAAAATACACCTATAACGCAACTATCGTTCGCAACGGCTCTGCCGCGTTTGCTCGTATTCTCGGTTAAATAAAGACAGATAAAACTCTCAAAATTAGAAAATCAAAAACGTACCCCTCCCCCTCCGTAAAATCGAACGGAGACGGGAGGGGTCGTTATTTGTACGGATTAGGCACACACCGAAAAATAGAGCAGGAATCCTTACCACAATACCGAATATCATAACTCAAGTTGCTAGTGGCAAATAG
>OMJJ01000136.1 GCA_900299305.1 bacterium
AGTCGTGACCCAGTATCGTGCGCCCATTGGGGAGGCTTTGGCGGCGGTTAATGCCTATCTGCGCAGTGGTTTCGCCATACGTAAGGTGAACGGGGTGGAGAGTCTGACTAGCCTGTATCGCACAGCCCAGAATTTTGCGCTCTAGGATGTCCAGATAGGCAGAGTCCCGCTCTCCCATACACCGAAAGATACCCACATAGGGACCCCCGTGTGTATGGGTTGCGTGTAGCATAACGCAGTGAGGTTGGGTGTGAAGTGCCTCTGCTATCTGAGTGCGTAGCCGCTCCACCATGTCCGGCGCGAACACGATAATGTCTGCCGAGATAAGCACAAGGCGCGTAGTTCCATCATCAATGACCAACGCACGGGCATACAGTTCGTCGTGAATATGGGTCGCACCGGAGGGGCGAAAGCCGTAACCGCTCATCCAGACCCCGATAGGCGGGGTGATGTTGGTCTCATTTACTCCTGCGTAGAGAGGCATAGCGTAGGTTCTCCTAGAGGGGGACTACTCTTCTTTGGGGATACTTGCGTCGTAGCAGACAAACTCCACATTATGACCTTCGGGGTCGCGAAAATAGAGCGAACGCCACTGTACCCAAGGGTGAGTGGTGGTGGTGACTCTGCACCCCAACGACTCTAATCGCGCCTTCTCCGCCTCAAAGTTCTCTAGGTCGATGGTAAAGGCAAAGTGGTCAACGGTGGTTCTTGCAATGTCTAAGCCGGTATAGCCTTCACGCTCGGTTCTATCGAAGAGGGCAAGGATGTTGGTATGCCCGGCGTACCCCTCCGCTACCTTGAAGAAGGCAGACTGCGGGAACCTCTTGATAAGTTCCAAGCCCACCACTTCGGTATAGAACTTCTGCATTACATCGAGGTTATCCACACGCAGAGCGATTTCGCCCAGTGCTTTGATGGTTCGTTCGGGCATAGCGTTCCTGTTATATCTCGTAATCTACCGCCAGCACGTTCTCTTTAATGGGGGCAACGTGATTCTGTACAACGTGCTGATGTTTGGGGTGAGGGGCGTAGATTTCTAGTGCCTCTTTGCTCTCAAAACGGACATAGAGGGCATGGGTAAAACCCTGCGAACGATTGGTATAGTTCTCTCCCGCCGTCAGTTCCAAGATACCGGGTATCTCGTTTTTCAGTGCGCGGAGTGCGTCCATGGTGGCATCTATCGCCTCTTTGGGGGCGTTCTCCTGCCATTTGAATAGTACGATGTGTTCGACCAAAATAGGTTCTCCTTCGTTTTAATCTTATGCTCTATTGTTCAGTCGTGCTTTCGCGTTCTCCCACTGCACTCGTACCGCAGAAGGCGCGGTTCCCCCGTAAGAGGTTCGGGCGGAGACGCTGTACTGTAAGGTAAGAGCCGCTTGTGCGTTTTGGGTGTTTACCGCAAGAAGCGGGTGGAAAGTAGAGAGGGTGGGCGCGTCCAAATCCTCCAGCGTGATGCCCTGCTCGATGCAGTAACGCACGATTTTCCCTACTACCTCGTGCGCCTCACGGAAAGGAAGGCTTTGGCGTGCGAGATAGTCGGCTAAGTCGGTAGCGGTAGAGAAGTCACCTCGTGCGGCGGCAAGCATACGCTCTTTTTTGAATTGGGCAGTAGCAAGCGTCTTTTGCAGGGCGGGGAGTACGAGGTTCAAGGTGTCAATCGCATCGAACACAGGTTCTTTGTCCTCCTGCATATCCTTGTTGTAGGTAAGGGGTAGCCCTTTCATCAGGGTTAGCAGAGTGATGAGGTCGCCGTACACGCGCCCCACTTTGCCGCGCACCAGTTCGGCTACATCGGGGTTCTTCTTTTGGGGCATGATGCTACTGCCCGTTGTCACCGCGTCGTCCAGAAGAATATAGCCGTATTCGGGGGTGTTCCAGATAATAATCTCTTCGGCAAGGCGTGAGAGGTGCATGGCGAGAATACTTGCGAACGACAGAAACTCAATCAAGAAGTCCCTGTCCGCTACACTGTCCATGCTGTTCTCTAGTACCGCCTCAAAGCCTAACAACTCCGCGACCTGATGACGGTCTATAGGAAACCCTGTACCCGCCAACGCCCCCGCGCCTAACGACAACCGATTGACGCGCTTACGGGTATCTGCAAGCCGTTCTCTGTCTCTGTCCAGCATCCAGAAGTAGGCGAGAAGATGGTGTGCCAACACCACCGGCTGACCATGTTGCAGGTGGGTACAGCCGGGTAGAATCGTCTCCATCTCCCGCTCTGCGATGTCGAGCAGAGTTTGTTGGAACTCCTGTAGTTTGGTTTCTAGCACGTCGCACTCGTCTCGTAGGTAGAGGCGAATATCGTTTGCCACTTGGTCATTACGGCTACGGGCAGTATGGAGTTTTCCTGCAACGGCTCCGAGACGCTCTTTTAGAAGCCCTTCCACCGCCGTATGAACGTCTTCCGCATCGGGAGGCAGAGCAACCGTACCCGCCTCCAAATCGTCGCGGAGTTGGTGTAGCCCCGCTACCAGTTGCGCCGACTCGTCTGCGGCGAGTATGCCCGTTGTGCCGAGCATAGTGGCATGAGCGATACTCCCCGCGATGTCTTGCCGCCAAAACCGCGAATCGAAGGCGAGAGAGTTGTTTAGGCTCTCGATAAGCGCGTCGGTGGGTTCCTCAAACCGCCCACCCCAAAGTTTCTTCACGTTATCTCCCTACTTACTATTCTTGAGAAGCCAGTACATACGTCCCTGTAAGCCGTGCATCTTGACCATGCCCGTCGAGTCGGTTTGGTCGAAGGTCTTGCTATCAAAGGAGGCGAGGTCTTCGTTGTAGAGGGCGTTCTTGCTGTCGCGTCCTACCACGATGGCACTGCCTTTTGCGAGGCGTAGCGTAACTGTTCCTGTAACGCGCTCTTGAATTTTGTTGATGAACGCTTCTAGGTCTTCTTTGAGGGGGTCGTACCAAAGCCCTTTGTAGGCGAGTTCGCCCCATTCGGTATCGACCATCTTCTTGAATTTCAGCTCGCCTTGGGTGCTTACTAGGGCTTCGAGGGCGCGGTGCGCCGTTAGAAGCAGAACGGAGGCGGGACACTCGTAGTTTTCGCGTACCTTCAAGCCCAGCATACGGTCTTCCATAATATCCACGCGACCCACGCCATGCTCTCCCGCGATTTTATGCGCCTGTTCTACCAGATCGAGGGGGGAGAGGCTCACACCGTCCAACGACACAGGAACGCCGTTCTCAAACCCGATGGTCAGAAGGCGCGGGGTGTTCGGGCAGTCTTCTAGGGAGCGTGTCCAGTGGAAAATCTCTTCTGGGGGGGCATAGTTCGGCTCTTCGAGGTGTCCGCCTTCGATACTTCTTCCCCACAGGTTTTCGTCGATACTCCAGAGTTTATCTTTGGTGTGCGAGATTTCTAGCCCGTGTGCGTTGCTATAGTCTATCTCTTCGGAGCGCGTCCAGGGGGAGCGGCTACCGTCGGGCATAAGGCGACCTTCGCGCATAGGGGCGATAATCTCGGCATCGGGCATGAGGGTACGTAGCACGTATTCGATACGGAACTGGTCGTTCCCTTTACCGGTACAGCCGTGTCCGAAGGCGTTTGCACCCAGTTTCTGCGCCATCTCTACCGCCTTTAGCGCGATAAGGGGACGGGCGATACTGGTAGAGATAGGGTAGCCCTGATAGTCGCCGTTTGCCTTTACGGAAGGGAAGCAGTAGTCCTTTACAAACTCGTCGCGTACATCCAGAGTGTAGTGTTCTGTGCCGAGTTTGTTGGCACGGTCTTCTGCCTGCTGAATGTCGGCACGGGGCTGACCCACATCTACCGTAACGGTGATAATATGGTCGAAGCCGTACTCTTCGCGCATAAGGGGAATACAGACGGAGGTATCTAGCCCACCCGAATAGACAAGCACAATTTTTCGCATTGAGAGGTTTCCTTCAAAGGTGTTTTCGTTTCTAACCTCTATTTTACCCCAAAGAAGAGGGTAGGGGTAGGAAATTAAGGTGTAGACTCTTGACCTTGTTATCAAACGCCGTTATAATGACACAAAATACTTTCGAGGTTGTCTTAATTGAGCATGAAACGCCGTCTCTTTCTATCGGGGGTAGTGGGTGGAGTTTTGGGGATGGGAGGTATCGCGCCTCTCCTTGCCCAAAACGCGCCTAATACCGCCTCTTTGGAGCCTCCTGTCTATCGTGTGCCTCCCGTAATTACTTCGCTGGTCTACTCACCGGACGGCAGTACCCTTGCCATATCGGGATACCGTGAAGTACTGCTTTGGAAGGCAGGTATGTCGGGTATCGTAGCCCGTCTGGTAGGGAAATCCGATAGAGTCGAGTCGATTGCTTATGCCCCTAATGGGAAGACGTTGGCGGTAGTGGGCGGCTCACCCGCTCGGTTTGGGGAAGTTCAGTTTTGGGATACGACCAGTAACACGCTTTTGAAGGCGGCGGAGATTGCCCCCGATTCTCTGTTTGGAGCCTCGTTCTCACCCGACGGGAAGTCGTTGG
>OMJJ01000137.1 GCA_900299305.1 bacterium
AGGTTCGCAAGCCGCTCCAATCCCGCCGCATCCGTCTCTTTTTGTAACGCAACGCGCTCGATTTCTAGGCGGCGCATACGCCGCTCCACCGCGTCTATCTCAGCGGGCATGGAGTCTATCTCCATACGAAGGCGGGATGCCGCTTCGTCCACGAGGTCTATCGCTTTATCGGGTAGAAACCTGTCGGTGATGTAGCGGTTGGAGAGAACCGCCGCCGCAACAAGGGCGTTATCCATGATACGGATACCATGATGCACCTCGTACCGCTCTTTAAGACCGCGCAAAATAGCGATAGTATCGTCTACGTTCGGTTCACCAACGACTACAGGTTGGAACCGCCTTTCGAGAGCGGGGTCTTTTTCGATATGCTTACGGTATTCGTCGAGGGTGGTTGCCCCCACACAGCGCAGTTCGCCCCGCGCCAGCATCGGCTTGAGCATATTGGAAGCGTCCATCGCCCCCTCTGCCGCCCCCGCCCCGACCAGTGTGTGCATCTCGTCGATAAACAGGATAATCTGCCCATCGCTCTGGGTAATCTCTTTGAGAACCGCTTTCAGTCTATCCTCAAACTCCCCCCGAAACTTCGCCCCCGCAATAAGAGAGCCGAGGTCTAGCCCAATAACCCGCTTGTCCTTGAGCGATTCGGGAACGTCCCCCTCCACAATACGCTGTGCCAACCCCTCTACTATCGCCGTTTTCCCTACGCCCGGCTCTCCGATAAGAACGGGGTTGTTTTTGGTACGCCGCGCTAGTACCTGCACCACGCGCCGAATCTCCTCGTCTCTTCCGATAACGGGGTCAAGTTTCTGTTTTCGTGCCGCTTCCGTAAGGTCTCGCCCATACTTTTCGAGGGCGCGGTACTTCTCTTCGGGGTTCTGGTCGGTAACGCGCTGACTGCCGCGTACACTGGTAAGTGCTTGTAGCAACTGTTCGGGGGTAACGCCGTGCGTTTTGATAAGCCGCCCCGAAGCCCCTTGTGTATCTTGTGCTATCGCAAGTAGCAGATGCTCCGTCGAGACGTACTCGTCCTTCATCTTCTCGGCTTGCGTAAAGGCTTGGTTTAGTGCTTTGCTAAGGCGTGGTGAGAGGGTAGCCCCGTTCTCTACACTACTTCCTGCCACCTTGGGCAGGCGTGCAATCTCTTCTTGGAGTTGTTGGCGCAAGAGCGTGGCACTCACTCCCAACTTCTGCAAAATAGGGATGGTCAGTCCGCCCTCTTGGTCTAGCAAGGCGGCAAACAGATGCTCCACATCTATTTGCAGGTTCTGGTTCCTCTCGGAGATGCGCTGTGCCTCTTGTACCGCCTCTTGTGCTTTGATGGTAAATTTATCTAGTCTCATTGTGTCGTGTTTCTCCTCACCCTAACCGTTTGAATAGGTACACTTTTATTGTACAACTTGAGTGTATTATTGTCAAGTGTTATACGCATAATTTAATCACTATTCCCCTGTTTTGGGGATAACGGCTCGATTCCATAGAAGGCACTCTTCAGAGATACCGTTTTTTAGGCACTATGGAACAGAATCGCTTCGCAAAGGGTCAAAATAGGGGGTAAAGTAGAATTCGGCTTTGCTCTTTATGGGTGCGTCTCAATTTCGCCTTCTCAAAATAGTACGTTCGTATCGGTTTATGGAGAACAACAATGTCAAATATGACGCTCTGTTTGCGCTCTCGCTCTCTCGGCAAAACACTTATTGCGGGTCTTTGCCTTCTTCCCCTTATCACACATAGCCCCCTTCTCGCTCAGGCACAGGTCGGTACGGTCTACGCTTGGGGCAACGACATCGACGGAGAACTCGGCGACGGTATCACCATGGGTATCCAAGTGACCCCCGTTACGGTTTTGAACCTCTCGGATATTGTGCAGGTGGACGGGGGGAAGTGGCACACTCTCGCCGTAAAGAAAGATGGAACTGTTTGGGCATGGGGATACAACCAGTACGGTCAGTTGGGGGATGGAAGCATGGGAACCTACAACAAGTTGGCGTTTCAGGTTAAAGGGCTTTCCAATGTCGCGCAGGTATCTGCTGGGTATCACCAGTCGCTCGCTCTCAAAGCAGACGGAACCGTGTGGGCATGGGGTAACAACGACCAAGGGCAACTCGGCGACGGAACCACCATCAGCCGCAGAACCCCCGTACAAGTTTCGGGCTTAACCAATGTCACCTACATCTCTAGCGGAAACAACCACTGCCTCGCCATTAAGTCGGATGGAACCGTTTGGGGTTGGGGCTACAACAGTTTAGGGCAAGTAGGCGACGGAACCTCCATCAGCCCCAATGTTCCCGTACAGGTGAAGGGGCTAACCAATATGGTCAACGTCTGTGCAGGAGATGGACACTCGGTAGGAGTACGAAAAGACGGAACCGTATGGGCATGGGGTTCCAATAACGCGGGGCAACTCGGCATCGGCTCCACCACCAATCAGCGAACTGCACAGCAGGTAAAAACGCTCTCCAACTGCATACAGGCAGTTGCCGCCGACGGTCACTCGCTCGCCCTCAAAGCAGATGGAACCGTCTATGGTTGGGGCTACAACGTCTATGGAGAGGTGGGTGATGGTAGCAACACAGACCGCCATGCCCCCGTACAAACCATTGGAATCACAGGCGCAATTCAGATTGTAGCAGGGGGCGGTATGTCGTATGCGCTTATGCCCGATGGAACCCTACAGTCGTGGGGATTAAACCTGTTAGGGCAACTCGGAGATGGAGACATCTTTAACAGCGCGACCCCTGTTCCCGTAGTCACCATTACCGGGCAGACCTATATCTCTAGCGGATGGATGCACGGGCTTTCGCTCACAGCGGTAAAACAGGCTTCCAGCGTAACCCTCCAAAACCTAACCGCGACCTACGGCAACCGAATCACCCTCTCGGCAACCCTGAAAAACGGCGGAAACGGGATTCCATTGGTAATGCGTACCCTCAACTTCGCAATAGACGGCGTTTCGGTGGGTTCGGGGCGTACCGACGCTTCCGGTACAGCGACTATCACGACCACGAACGCGGCAACCTTTGGGGTCGGTAGCCACACGCTTACCGCCTCCCTAAAAAGCGACCCCCTCTACACCGACTCTACTGCCTCGGCTACCCTCACCCTCACCAAAGCAGACACCACCCTCACCACTAGCACCTTTTCGGGCAGACCCGGCGATAAGAAGAGCCTGACCGCCACATTAAAGCGTAACAGCGACGGGGCGGTTGTCTCTACCAAAACGCTAACCTTTAAGGTGGATGGAACCAAAATCGGAACCGCAGATACCGACGGTACGGGAGTAGCAACCCTCTCATATAAGATTTTGGAGGCGTTTAGCATTGGGGCGCACACCCTAACCGTAGAGTTCGCAGGAGACGGCAACCACAACGCCTCTAGCGGTACAGGAGCCCTCAACATCAACCAAGCCCCCGTCAAAATCACACAGAGTAACGTGGTCGGCAACTTAGGAAAAGCGGTAAAACTAAGCGCAACCCTAAAGCGATATACCGACAATACGGCTATGAGCGGTAAAACTCTGCGATTCCAAGTGGATGGGGCAGATGTGGGTACTGCGACGACAAACAGTAGCGGTATCGCCACTCTAAACTACACCATTCCTGCTACCTTCACTACGGGGGCGCACACCTTAGCCGTCTATTTTGATGGAAGCACCTTCTACCAAAGCGGAAGCGTAACGAGCGCAGTCCTCACGGTTAATCCGTAGAGAGTCCCTTCTCTTAAACCCATAGAACTCGCCTCTTTGCCCCCTCCTAACTGCTATACTTAGGAGGGGGCAAAGAGAGATTAGAGGGGGTTAAAACCTGCCAGTACATACCTACTTCTCACCGCTTAATACGGTGCTGCCGCCAAAACAAAACCAGTCCCCATTCCATCTTTAAGGGCTCCCTCAAAGCGATGTGACCATTGGTTGTAGGTACGCGACGGTCTTCGTAAGCCCCTGCTCTCCCAATGTCTTCAACAAATCCTCAGCCGACTTCGGCGGTTTCTTGAGGTCAAGGCGTTGCTTGCGAATCGCGGCGCAGACGCTCACTGCATCCAGACTGAGCAGATGCAGGACAAACATATCAGGGTGCTGCGCTTCGACTTGGTACTGCGATAGCGACGCTACTGGGAAGTCTTTTAAGTTGAACGTGACAATGACATCTGCCTGTCCACGGATTGCCGCCGCAAGTACATGGCGGTCGTTCTTATCTGGCAAATGCAAAGTGGGGATAAGTTCCTCATAGTCAGTCACTAGCGAGTCCAGAACGTGTTCGTTCATCAGATCGCGGGTGCGCTCCAGACGCTCTCGGCTCAAATCAGTGCGGTACTCCAAGACGTTGCGAATCCACTCTTCGTGAATAGTGTTCGTCCACCGTGCGCGAAATATCCCTGTACCCGCAAGCCGGATTAACAGGTCACGAAGCGGAGCCGGATACAATACGCACGAGTCATACAGCGCGGTGAAGGATGCCAATGTCAGTACCCCATATCAAGATCTTGTGCCTCTTGCGTCAACACCCGAAACGCCTCTTCGCGGGCAGCATCTGCCTTGTCTTTGAACACCATGAGGTCTTTGAAAAGAATCCGGCGATGACTTCCCAACCGCTGGTACGGGATTTTACCCGCATTCAGGAGACTTATCAGAAAGGGGCGAGAGACGTTCAGGATGTCCGCCGCTTCTTGTGTGGTCAACAGCGCGTGAATCGGAATGAGCGTCACGGCGTTGCCCTGTGCCATCTCCTTGAGTATCTCATTCAGCAAGCGTAACGCCGGTGCTGGAATGGAGAGTACTTGATTGGAGGCATCCTCTCCTACAAGCTGCACCTGCACTTGATGCGCGTGAGAAACAAGTGGCTCCAGAAACTGACTCGTTTCTGAGGCGATGCGTTTATCGTTATCTGACGGTGTTACCGTTCTTTCTAATAGGACGGGCATAGACTTCTCTCCTTTGGTTTCATTATGCCACAAAATCGAATTATTCGCAAAAATCGAATAATTCGATTTCAACACTTAATGTTACCCTGCCCATAACCCTGTTGTGGGTTCGCAACTGTAATTTGTCTCACTAAAGCCCTTTCAAATTGTGGAGTACACCCCCAAACTACTACCAGAAAAGGATTTTAGAGGCAGTATCGCGAACTCTGCACTATCACAAATCTAGGAGGAGTGTCTCAATGCGTCTTAGAACGCTACTTCTGCTCTGCGGTCTTCTACTCTCTGTAGGGATTACCGCAAAAGCGGAGGAGTATAAACTAACGGCGGATTCGTTCCGCCACGAAGGGGTTCCGCAAGGGAAAGTTACCGCGTTTAAGTGGAAGAGCAAACTCTATCCGGGAACCGAGCGCGACTGCTGGATATACGTTCCCCAACAGTACGACGCTTCCAAACCCGCTTGCGTTATGGTGTTTCAGGATGGGGGCGGCTTTGTTTCGGAGGGCGGTTTTCGGGTTCCTATTGTGTTCGATAACCTCATCTATAAGAAGCAGATGCCCGTTACCATCGGTATCTTCCTCAATCCGGGCGTTGTGCCGCCCTCTCGTCCGGGCGCACTTCCCCGCTACAACCGTAGCCTAGAGTACGATGGCTTGGGCGACCTATACGGACGCTTTTTGCTGGAAGAGATACTGCCGGAGGTGGGCAAAAAGTACAATCTAACCCAAGACGGAAACGGAAGAGCGATTTGCGGCGCGAGTTCGGGGGGTATCGCCGCCTTCAAAGTAGCATGGGAACGCCCCGACGCATTTAGCAAAGTGTTTAGCATGATTGGGAGTTTTACCAACCTACGGGGCAGTCAAGACTACTCCTCACTCATACGCAAGATGGAGCCTAAGCCCATTCGCGTCTTTCTGCAAGAGGGTTCCAACGACCAAGACATCTACTCCGGTAGTTGGTATATCTCCAACCTCGACATGATGTGGGCGTTACGTTATGCCCGCTACGACTACCAGTGGGTGCTAGGCGACAGAGGACACGATGGTCAGCAGGGCATGGCGATTCTACCCGACGCACTCCGCTGGCTTTGGCGCGACTACCCTAACCCCATACAACTACCCACCAGTACCCCTCAGCCCATAATGACAGAAGTTTTGAGGGCAGGAGAGGGTTGGCAAGCCGTGGCAGGAGACTACCAGTCCGCCTCTGCCCTCACCTGTAACGCAAAGGGAGAGGTCTACTTTGCCGATAACACCACACACCGCATCCTAAAAATTTCGGCAGAGGGTAGTATCGCGGTTGCCCATGAGAACGTAGGTAAAGTGAATGCGCTTGCTATCACCCCAGAGGGAAACCTACTGGTTGCGTTTGCGGATAGGCGTTTGGTCTCCTACTCCCCCAACGGGCAAGAGAGGGCACTTGAGAAGGGAACCCCCATCCGCGACCTCACCGTGAACAGCAAGGGCGAAATCTACGCTACCGACCCCCAAAACGGCAACATCTGGTACTTTACCAGTACGGGCAAGAAAAAACTACTCGATTCGGGGGTGGCAGGAGTAAACCGCATCGCCCTCACTCCCGACCAGTCCCTTCTCATTGTTGGGCAGACGGCAATGGGTGGAGCCGCTTATAAAGGAAAAGGGAATGTACCCGCAGTAGCACTCTCTCAGGTTCCCTTGCTCACCTCGTATCAGGTACAAACAGACGGCTCTTTGGCATACCCACAGCCCTATTTCGACCTCTCTATGCCGCACGAACTCGGCAAACATGAGGCGGAGGGCATGGCGGTAGATACGCATGGCTGGCTCTACGTTACCTCGAACACAGGGATACAGGTATGCGACCAAGCAGGGCGCGTGAATGGGATTGTGGCAAACCCCAACTTTGTGCCGACCACCAGCGTTACGTTTGGAGGAGCGAATCTGGATACCCTCTTTGTTACCGCAGGGGAGAAGGTGTATAGGCGCAAAACCAAAGCGAAAGGCGCACTGCCTTTCCAAGCCCCCGTCACGCCTCCACAGCCCCGACTGTAACGAAACGTAACGCAAAAACGCGCTTGCTTTTTGGAAGAGGAGAGCCTATGCAAATAGCAAACGGCTACCCTCTTCCATAGAGGAGGGGGGCAAGCCTAAGCCTAGTTGCTATCCACGCAAAACCTAGAGGCAGAAGAATCGCCCCCAGAGTGTACGATACAAAGGCGAACAGCAAGGTAAAGAGCGTTGTTCCCTGATACGCCCCCTTGAGCCAAAGCAGAATAAGCGGATGAACCAGGTATATCTGCATGGAGTTTGTGCCGAGATAGACAAGGAGGCGGAAATCCCCCTTCTGGCTCCATCGCTCTGCGCCCCATAGCAGGAGAAACGCCATGCTAGTCGCATATACCCAAGCCCCTACCTGATAGTAAAAGGTGTTTACCGAGAGGTGACGCATCTCTCGTAAAGAGAGGAGTAGGAAGACTAGTCCCCCCAACACCGCCAAAGCAGTCGCACTTAGATAGCCCTTATCCAGAACCTCCCTCAACCGCTCTGCCTGGCTTCCCAACCACATCCCCAACACCACCGACGGGGTGTACCAGAATATCACGCTACCGATAAGCTGGATACGGAAGAGGTAGCGGTTAGCCGTGTAGATAGCGAGAGTAAGGAGTATCGTTCCCAATGCGACCTTCCAAAAGGGAGGGTTCTTGCGCCAAAGGGGGAGGCATAACGGAATAAGTACATAGAGTTGGAGAATAAGAAACAGAAAATAGAGGTGGAAATAGCCCTTACCAATCACAACACGCCCCACCAGAAAGAGGAAATCGTTACGTTTGGTAGGGATAAGCCACGTATAGAAGAGATTCCAGATAAGGTAAGGGGGAAGAGTCTGTACCACGCGGGTACGGATATACTTTTCGCGGTCAAACGATTTTAGCCCGCTACGAGTAAGCAGAAACGCGGTAAGCATGAGAAAGGCAGGAACCGCAAACTGGAGCAGTATCCCCGTTCCCGCTATGGTTTGCCATTTTAGGCTACCTACGGTGAGTTTGGAGGGTAACGCCCCCATCACATGAATACCCACCACCGCAAGAATAGCGACTCCGCGATAGAGGTCGATATAGAGCAACCGCTGGGGCTTTTGAGGTGTTGGTGAGTTCTCCACGTAGTACGGTCTCCTTTCCTCCTCATTTTATCATAATTACCGTAGCAAACGGGTTTTCCTTAAAACTTTTTCAGGGAATATGTGTTACAATTTGAGAGAGTAGTTTGGGAAGCAAGTACTCCCGCTTCGTTATTCTAAGGCAATACATCCCGAAAGGAATCTACCGTGAATACTCCCCTCTCCCCCTCCCTACACAAAGGGATACTGATTACCCTGATGGTGGTTCCCGCGCTTCTGCTGATGGGCGCAAGTTTGGCACAAGAGGAGAAGCCCGCCGAGGTAAAGCCCCCGAAAGCCAAAGAGAAGTTTAAGAACATCAAGGTATTGAAAGATATTCCCGCCGACCAACTGATTCCTATTATGCGAAAATGGAACGAATCTTTGGGCGTGAAGTGCGACTTCTGCCACGTTATTGAGGCGAACCATACCGGCTTTGAGAAAGACGATAAGCACGCCAAAGTGGTAGCGCGAGATATGGTTCGTATGACGATGGACATTAACAAAAGGCACAAGTCTGTTGAGAAAAAGGTCTCCTGCTTTACCTGTCACCATGGTCATCCAGAGCCAGAAGCGGGTAAGTAGCCCTCCTCTCTGCCCTCTGAACCATGACAAAACGCAGAGAACCTCTCGGAAAGCGCATTACGAACGCAGGGATTGGCGGCGCAGGATACCTGTTCGCCCGTTTTGCAACGCACCCCCCGCGCCTTCCCGTCTATCACCGCCCCAACGAGGCGTTTCCCACCCAAGAGATTACTTTTCTTTCGAGGGATGGGTTACGCCTTAGCGGGTGGTTTGTTGCGGCGAAGGAGGCAAAAGGGGGTGTTGTGCTGTGTCATGGGCATCCGGGAACCCGCATGGAGACCCTAGATCGCGCTAAGTGGCTCTATGAGGCGGGGTTTCATGTTCTACTCTTCGATTTTCGTGCGTTGGGGCGGAGTGAGGGAACGGTTTCGGGAATCGGGTGCTACGAGGTACAAGACCTCTTGGGGGCGGTAGATATCCTGCTTGCACGGGCAGAGATGGCTTCTTTGCCGTTAGGGGTGTATGGACACTCTATGGGCGGGGCGGTCTCGCTTCTTACAGCGGCACAAGACCCGCGCATAGAGGCGGTAGCGACCCACGGGGCTTATGCAACCCTAGAGAGTGCGATTAGGCAACGCGCCAAACTGCTGGCGCACGGCTTTGCCCCCACCTTCGAGGAGAGCGTGACGCGCTACGGTAAACAGTGGCTCCCCATAGACCCCAAAGCACTTGCGCCTCAAGAGGCTATTGCAAAGATAGCTCCGCGCCCTCTTCTGCTATTTCATGGGGCAAAAGACAAAATTATTGCGTTGGAAGATGCCTATACACTTTACGAGGCGGCGGGAGAACCCAAGCAACTACACATCCTCACACACTCCTACCATATCGGGATTCATCCTAGCGAACAGGAGAAGTACCGAGACATTTTTACGCGCTTCTATACCTCTGCATTCGCCAAAACAGAGACCTCTAAATAGCCCAGTCCTCTGTACCGTCCACACCCACCAACCCTACGCCTACGCCGTTATCACGCAGAAACTGCAAGCCCTGCTCTATGCTCTCCGAAGTCCCGCTTATCTCTACAAAGAGAAAGCCACCAGAGTGCGAGTCGATATTGCCGCGCCGAATGTCGGGTACAAGGTCGTAGTCGGTTACAAGACGATAGAGTAGCGGCACATCCACCGTCTCTAGGGGGTAGTTGAGTTGAACTCGGATAGAACTCATAGGTATCACCTCTTTGGGGAGTTTTTCAGAATATACCCCCATTCCCCCAAGAAAGCAAGCCACGAAACGCGCTTCTTACGCAGGTATCTCTCTTAAAACAGCAGGGCAAGTAGGTGAGGAGGGTAAAAGGGCTAATGCGTAAGTCCGGCTACAAACCAAGCGGCGAACCAGAGCGCACGTAGCCCCTCCATCATACCTACTCGTTTGAAGGAGGGTAGTTGATTGGTTAAGGTTATGCTACCGTAAAACGCACGAACCAGTGAGGGCGCAAAAGCGACCAGCAGACAGAGAGCAAAACGCCCACCGATTATGAGCAAGAAGGATAGTAGGAGTAT
>OMJJ01000138.1 GCA_900299305.1 bacterium
ACTTCCTTGCCAAGGAAGGGGTCGCGAGTTCGAATCTCGTTTCCCGCTTAATTTCTCCCCGTTTCTTATCTCGAAAAACTTTCTAGGTACACTGGAACGCCTTCTTGAAGCCTATTCAGGAGGGCGTATATTGTTTGTTCAGAATAGGAGAGTGCAGATGCAACTCACAGCAGAGCAGGTAGAACATTTTCAAAAAGAGGGTTGGCTCGCCGTCCCCGATTTCTGGACAGAGTCAGAGATACAGGCGATGCGCCTTGAGTTGAAGCGACTCATAGAGATAGGAAAACTGCGGAATGTGGCTACTGACGGAGACGGCTCTACCCACTCCCAAACCGTTTTTAATCTCCAACTCTGCCCCATGTCTCCTCATAGCGACCTCTTTCGCGCCATGCCCTTTGCGCCCAAAGTGGCTCAGGTGGTGGGGCAACTGATAGGAGAGCCTGTCGTTTTTCACCTCGACCAAGTGTTTATTAAGCCGGCACATCATGGAGCGGGTACAGCGTGGCATCAGGATAACGCCTACTTCAAAACGCCCGACCCCCTGAAAGGCACTGCTCTCTGGACAGCGGTTCACGATGCTACCCTCGCCAATGGAACGATTCGTGTTATTCCTCGTATGTTCCGCGAAGAGTTGTTCCACGAGCGCGACCCCTTCAGCGACCACCATATCCGCTGTTACCCCGACGAAGCGCAAGCCATCCCTGTAGAGATTGGAGCAGGGGGCGCGGTCTTTTTTGCCTACGGAACCCCTCACGCAACGGGGGCAAACAACACCGATAAAGACCGTGCTGGTGTCGCACTCCACTTTATTAACGCCGACCAAAATGGGCAAGCACTCGTCGGCTTTGAACAGGAGAAACGCCCCTTCTTAACCGGCTCTGAAGCCACTGGAGGGCTACGTGAGTATGGCGTACAGATTGCAGGAACTTGGGAACAGGAGGTCGAGAAGGTACTCACAAGCCAAGAAAGAGACACAATACCCAACCCATGACACCCCGCGCAATAGGTTCCGCCATAGAGATATGGGAGCGATGGCAACTCAAAGGCGACACGCTTCCCCTTGATAGAATCGTGAATGAGGAGGTACGCACTCGCCGTTACCTCAACTCACGCGAAAGGCGTTGGGTAACAGATACCCTCTACCTCTGTGTACGCCTAAAAACACGCCAAGAGACGATTTGTACCACAATGGGGCTACCCATAACCCCAGAAAACCTGATTCGTAGCACCCTCCTAGAGAACGATACAGAGGAGGGTCAACAGGCGTACCGTCAGGCAGTCGCGCAACTCCCTACCCCCTCCGAACCCTCCGCCTACTTGCGTACTACCCTCTCTTTTCCAGAGTTTATGGCGCAAGAACTAGAGGCTCAGTTCGGAGAAGAGGCAGTAGCGGCAGGGGAGGCACTCAACACACAAGCACCCACCGTTCTGCGTATCAACCCCCTCCGAACGACACGAGAGCGTGTCCTACAACAGATTCCTACCGCGACCCCTACCACCTACTCCCCTTATGGAGTCGTGCTTTCTAAGCGTGAACCCGTCCAGAACCTGCCCTACTATAAAGAGGGTTGGTTTGAGGTACAGGAGGAGAGTAGCCAACTCGCGGTACTCTTTGCGGGAGTAAAGCCCGACCAGACCGTAGTAGAGGTAGGTGCAGGGGGAGGAGGGAAATCCGTCGCGTTGGCGTGCGAGATGCGGAATAGAGGGAAGATATTCGCACTAGACACCTCCGAACTGCGCCTAAACGCCCTCGAAAAACGTCTCCCCCGTGCCTGTGTAAAAATCGTACAGGCTGTAACTCTCAAAGCAGACCCTAATGGGGCATGGCACAACAACCCTTGGCTTATCGGAGGAAGACACGCCGAAACTGCGGATGTCGTCTTTCTAGATGCACCCTGCACTGGAAGCGGAACCCTACGCCGCAACCCCGACAAAAAGTGGTTTGGCACAGAGGTTGCCCCCTACCTCCCCATACAGCGCACCCTCATCAAGCAGAGTAGCCGACTGGTGAAGCGCGGGGGAAGGCTCTGTTATGTAACGTGTGCCTTTGAACGCGCTCAAAATGAGGAGATAGTCGAGGAGTTTCTACAGAGTGAAGAGGGTGCAGAGTTTAGCCTAGAGGCACTGCCCCCCCGCCTTGCCCTTTTTGAATCGAACGGCTATTTCCGTACTTGGGCGCACACGCATGGGCTAGATGCCTTTTTTGGTGCAAGGCTAATACGCAAGGAGTAGAAGGGTTATGGACTTCACCCAAAACCTAGAAGAGTTGGACGAGATGGGCTACACCCTCCTTCCTCAGTTTATAGACCGCGAAACCACCGCCGCCATTCGCCGCTTTATTGATGAGGCGATTGCGAACAGACAGTATTCGGGGGCAGAGCGCGGCAGTTCCACCTTTCACTATCGGGTGTGTAGCCCCATAGACCACCCCATCACCGCGCAACTGGCTTCAGACCGTCGGATTTTGGAGGTTGCGGCGAAATCGCTCCGTGCCGATAACCTCCGCCTCCGTCAACAGATGTTCATGCTCACCAACCCCTGCGGAGAGCCACCTCCCTCCCGCGCCGATGGCTGGCACGTCGATACCCCCTTCACCACTGAGGAGTGGCAGTCTGCTCCGCGCAAGATATTCATGCAGTTCTTCTACTACTGTAGCCCAGTAAAGTCCGGTGGGGCGGCAACCATGGCGATTCCCGGCTCACACAAGCTTACCTATCCCGTCGCTGATATGATGTGTGGAACCGAAGAGGGCTACCGCAAGTTTTGGGGCAATGTGCGCGAACTCGCGAACATAGACCTCTCCACCACGAAAGAGGTAATCGTGGAGGAGGGCGACGTGCTGATATTTAACCCCATGACCCTTCACACCGGCTCCAACAACGTAACCGATACCCCGCGCTACGCCTTCCACTGCTCTTTTTACGACCAGATTTCCGAGAAAGTACGCAACCTACCGCGCCCTACCTTCTACGATATTTTCTCAGAGAACATGATAGCGCAGATGCCTCCCGACCTACTGCCCTTACTGGAGAGGTAGTACATCTCACAACACTTGGGGTACAATGCGGTATAAGCAAATCGAACGATTAGGAGAACAGAAGAGTGAAAAAACAGGGGATGATAGCAGGGCTTCTTGCACTCTGCTTGGTATATGGGCAAAGAGTAGCGTGGGCAGAGGATGCCGCCTCCGTTAAAAAGGCAATACAGGCTATCTACAAGAAAGAGATAGCCGCTACAGAAAAGAAAGACATTAAGGGCATCGTAGCGCACTATGCGCCAGAGTACCAAGAGACGGGTATCGACGGCACTACCGCCAACGTATCTCAGATAACCACCAAACTAAGCCAAGTACTGGCAATGGTAAAGTCCATTAAAATCGACGCTACAATCACCAAAATCACGGTAAAGGGAGACAAAGCCACCGTTGTCACAAAAGCCACGATTACAATGACGGCTGCCAATCCGCAGACCCAAAAAGATATGAAACTCGTTCTGAACGAGACCGCCGAAGAGCAGTGGCAAAAGAAGAACGGGGCTTGGCTAGAGTATCGCTCCAAAACCCTCACTGCAAAACAGAGTGTAGACGGTAAAGAGATGCCGCTTGTGCCTCCTACCGCCAAAAAGAAGCCCTAGGGGAGACTATGATTTACGACGTTTTTGGAATGTGCAACCCTCTCTACGACATCCAAGTAGAGGTGAGTGACGCTATCATCGCCGATTTAGGGCTAAATAAGGGTGGGATGCACCTCGTAGAAGAGGCACAACAGCGCGACATCCTAGCAAAAACCTATACCCACATTGTAAACTCGGAGCCGGGAGGCTCTGGGGCAAACACCATGATAGGGGTCTCTATGCTGGGCGGAAACGCCGCCTACATGGGGCGCGTGGGGCGCGACGAGCATGGAAAACTCTATAGCGAGGGACTGTATACCCGCAAAGTACGCCCCTGCACGGCGGCAGAAGAGGGAACCACAGGGATTTGCCTCGTGATGATAACCCCCGACGCACAGCGAACCATGTGTACCTTCTTGGGTATCGCCCGTGACCTTCACCCTAACGACCTCGATGTAGAGACCCTCAAAGCGAGTAAATACCTCTATGTAACGGGATATCTGTGGGATACCGATTCGCAAAAAGAGACGGTTCTGAAAGCACTCCACACCGCCAAAGCCGCAGGGGTAAAGGTCGCTTTCAGCCTCTCTGACCCCTTCTGTGTGGCACGAAACAAAACCGACTTCCTACAACTCGTAGGCGAACACGTCGATTTGCTGATAGGCAACAGCGAAGAGGCGCAGATGCTCACCGATACCACCACTCCTCACGATGCTATCCATGCCCTCGCAAACTACTGCAATATCGCGGCGGTGACGATGGACTCGCGGGGTTCCCTACTGCGAGAAGGGGACGTGCTATACGAGATACCCTCGTACCCCGTCACTCCCATAGACACCACTGGGGCAGGGGACTTCTACGCCTCGGGTATCCTCTACGGGCTAACCCACGGGCTTTCCCTAGAGCGAACCGGACACCTTGCGGCGTATATAGCGGCGCAGGTTGTTGCGAAGTTGGGTCCCCGCTTGGAAGAGCTAGACACGCGGGAAGTGGCGCGTATTATCGGCAAAGACTGAAACAAGGAGAAAACACCCTTACGGGCAAAGAGATGAGCGTTCCTCAGCGATTCCGTACCCTCTCTATTCTTAGTGGACTCCTAGTAGTGACAGGAGTGGGCTGTAACAGGCGAGAACCGTCGTCGGTTCCCATAGCCTCGAAACCTACTCCTGCCCCCAAAACCGCTCTGCCTACTCCTGTACTTTTGGGGTATGTGCCAACCCAAAAGGATTTTGTCTTCTCGCCCAAGCCCCAAAAGCGAGTCGCGCTTACCTTCGATGCAGGTAGCGACGACAAAGCGGTAGACCTCATTCTTACCGAACTCAAAAAGCACGATGTAAAAGCGACTTTCTTCCTTACCGGCAAGTTTTGCGAGAAGTTTCCTGCCGCCGTAAAAAAGATAGCCGATGCTGGTATGGAGATAGGAAACCACTCCTTTTCTCACCCCAAGTTCACCAGCCTCACCTCCAAACAGATGCTCGACCAACTGAATAGGGCAGAGCAGACCATCTACAAAGCCACCGGCAAAACCGCCAAGCCACTCTTCCGCTATCCCTATGGCGCACATAATAAGGATGTCGCTGCTATCGTTACAAATGCAGGGTATCAGTCTATCTATTGGTCGGTGGATAGCCTCGATAGCGTGGGAAAAAAGAAGACTCCCGACTTCCTTGCAGAGCGCGTTATCTCCAAACTTCAAGATGGCGGTATCTCTCTTATGCACGTCTCCTCTGTGCCATCCGCAGAGGCTCTACCCCGTATCTTTGCTCACCTCGAAAAGGAGGGCTTTAAGGTCGTCCCCGTTAGTGAGTTGTTGCGCGAAGCACAGCAAGCGGTAAAAAGAGAAACAGGCGAAGCACCTTAGCACCTCCCGAAAGCCTTCTAGCAAAGGCTAATCCCTATTTACGCAAGGCAGAAGTAAGTAAAATAGGGCAATCGTATTAGTGAGAGAGAATGAATTTTGCTCAAAATCTTCTCCATTCATAAAGATCTAGCCCTAGCGGCTCTCTCAAAGGTATTGAGTAAGTCGCTATTTTGAGGTATACTTCTAAATATCATTGCCCCTCTACGCAGTTGTGGTAGGGGGGCAGTAGTGTGTAACAAGATTGAGATTAGGAAGGGTACATCTTTTGCGAAAATGGAATAAAGAGGCTATCGCTCAAGAGGTCAAAAAGATGCACGAAGATGGCATGGATTTGAGCTACGCGACGGTTGCCCAAGAGCAGGTTGCTCTGCTACGAGCCGCAACCCGATACTTTGGTTCTTGGCGTTCTGCTATGGATTATGCCGGATTGGATTATGACGGGATACGCCGCTACCGTTCTTGGAGCAGAGAGCGTATTTTAGAGGGTATTCGTGAACTGCATGAGAAGGGCGAAGACCTCAGTTGGCGCAATGTGAGTACAGTGGTTGCACCACAACTCGCGGCGGCAGCAACCAAAAGCAAGCATTTCGGCTCTTGGCGCAGTGCCGTTACTGCCGCAGGGCTAAACTACTCCGAAATTCGCCGCTACCGTGAATGGAACGAAGAGACCATCCTAGAGCGGTTGCGTGAACTTCATGCAGAGGGCAAAGATATGAATGCTAAAAGCATCGAAGAGTACGATATTACCCTGATTACCGCCGCCCGACGACGTTTTGATAGTTGGGACAAGGCTCTTACCGCCGCAGGGCTAGACTACCGAACCATCGTGCTACGTACCCCCTTCAAGCGTAAGAAGCGCAAACAAGCGGAAGCGGTTTCCGAATCTGCCGAGTAGTCCTTGTAGGCTATTATTTAGGTAGTAAAGATAAAAAGAACTCCCCTTACCAATGGCGGTAAAGGGAGTTTTTTGTTACCAGAGGCTAGTTCCCAAATCCGAACCCACGCCCCTTTATCTGATTGTAGAGGTTCACCAGAGAACCCGCAAAGTTGAGTACACGGAACACATCCCATGGGGGATTGGTGGGAGGTGCACCGGGCGGGATAAAGATAGCATCGCCAGGCAGTACCGCAA
Organism: bacterium; assembly: GCA_900299305.1. Lineage (GTDB taxonomy): Bacteria > Armatimonadota > Chthonomonadetes > Chthonomonadales > Chthonomonadaceae > CAIJLM01. Next base: position 6,606 of record OMJJ01000138.1, read on the forward strand.
TGTCGGGCTTTTTCTGCTTCTGTATCAGCTCAAAGTTAAAGGGAATAATAAGCGTCTTCTTGGGGTCGCCATCGGGGTTGAGGTGGCGCGTAATATAGCCGTCTTTCAGTTTGGCGTACGGAACCGGTCCCCCGTTCTCCATAATCGCTTGCGTTAGCGTAAGGGGTTTCTCGAAGGGCATCTTCCCCGTTTTCGCGATACCCCCATTCACGTAGATGTAGTTGGTTTGCGCGAGGCGCGGTACCGTAACTACATCCCCCGGTTTCAGTTCGATGTTGTTGGTCTCGTCGTTATTGTCTATTGCATCGAGGTCAACAATAATCGGAGTTTTAGTACCTGCACGGCGAATCTGTACCCGTTTCCTGTCTGCGATGGGGCTAGTTCCACCTACCTGCGTAATGGCTTCCGATATGGTCATGGAGGGTTTGTCGTGGTAGGGAAGTTTTTCCAGTGTTTTTACCACCTCCCCCGCTACATACACAAAGGTCGGCTTGGGAACATTGGCGGCTCCCGCTACTCCCAACGAGGGAACGTAGATACTATCTTTGTTTTGTAGAATGGGGTTATCTTTTTCATCGGGGTTTGCCGAATCCATGTACGACTTGAGGTCTATCAGCATGGTAGTGCGTTTGCCCTCTGTATCCACGCGCATCAGTTTAATCTGGCTCAGGTCGGCTAAGTCTGTAATACCTGCCAGCGAGATGATGTTAAAGAGGGTGGTCTCTCCCGCCTTGATGTTAGCAGGTCCGGTGTTTCGTAACACCCCAAACGGCGCACCCACAAACACGGTAGAGCGTGGAACCCCTACAATACTCACGCTAACGGAAGGGTTTTTGATATACTTTTTGAGGGCTTTGGCGATTTCGTCTGCCGCGATTTTGGGAGGAAAACCACGTACCACCACAGGGACAGGAGTGCTTTGATACTTGAGAACCACGCTACCCGTGCTATCCACAAAATAGGTGTCGCTAGGCTCCGACTCTCCTGCTACCGAAATACGAAGAATGAATCCTGTTTTGATGTTCTGGGTCTGGTCGATAACATCGTCTTCTAGGTTTAGTGGGTTGGGGGTTGCAGGACGAGCCGGCTCCTCCTTCTTGGGAGGGTCTTGTTGTTGGGCGTATGTTGTGGAAGGAACCCCTACAAAGAGTACCCCTGCCAACCCGAACACAAGCCCCATCACTCTCTTCCAATGTCGCATCTCTGTTTACTCCTACACAAGCAAGCGCAGAGAAAGGTAAATTTTCCTCTCTTCCTGCTTGACGAAAACTCTCTCTATCTGTATAATCGTTTTAGGCAAACGGCACTTCTTGCGAAGTGTACTCTGTGCGCCTCAAATTTGCTCTCTAAACTTAGGAGAACGGTATCACTATGAGCAACGCCTCTCTGCCTCTACTCTGGGCAACGTGTGTAGAACGCCTGAAAGACAGAACCAACAACCGCTCTTTTTGGGAAGCCATAGAGCAGACCCGCCCCCTCACCATCGACGGTGACAGTATCATTATCGGCTTAGATCCCGATAAATCTCACTATATGGGAGTTATCAATCAAGGCTCTTTTCAACATACGATACATACTGCCGTGCGCGAAGTGTTTGGGCGCGACCTCAAGTTCCGCCTCATAGACGGCAACTCCATCCAAGAGTGGGAGATTGTTAAGGATAGAGAGGCGAAAGCGGCGGCGGCACGTGCGGCTTCTGCGGCGGCGGCGGCTTCTAAACCCGCTTTAGGGCAAGGGGTCTATAACGCCTCTTGGGATTCCGTACACGATGCAGTCTCCCGCGCCCATAGCGATACCCCTGTACGAACCCTTCCACAAGGCAAAGCCCGTTATGCCAACGAAGCTCTCTATATCTTGGCACAAGCGATGGACAATCTCTATCCAGACCCACCCGATGAAGCCTCCGAGCGCGGTGTGGCACGTATCTTAGATAGAATTAGCCACCTCTCCGACATACCCGCCCCAGTGCTTGCGTTTGAACTAGAGCGTCTGCGCGTCTATCTACAGTCTGTCGAGGAGACCGAAGAAGAGGAAGCGTAGTCGCCTAGTAGCATTATACTACAGGTCTCGCGATTCTACCAACCCGTTGAAAATACGGGGGTAACAGAAAAGACCTCCCCACCTCTTTATGAATAAAGCGGGGAGGTCTTACTTTTTCTGAACTACGGTGCAATCCAAGCACCATCATTCATGTACTTTTCGGCATAAGCGTAGGGTAAAAAACCATCCTTACCTGTTCCGCCAGAGTTACGAATAAGAAACACACCGCCGCCGGGTTGCGTTACATCATCCCGATAGCCTACCAGCAGTACGCTATGCCCATCAAAAACCTCTTCTACCGGACACATCTGCAAAATATCGTCTTCCCATACTGCTTTTAGGGGCCAGCGAAACCCACCGCAGACCGGTGAACCGTTTGCCACCACCTGCTTTATCTCGGAAAACTGAGAAGCAGTCAGCCCAACCTCTGGGTTCCACTCCTTTATCCAGCGGAACTCAAGGGAGGAAGAGCGCAACACCTCCGCTCTCCTGAGCACACTCTCTTCTGGTTGCAGGGTGCTGTCGTATTCGTTACGATAGGGGAACTCGGATTCGGGACAGATACCAAACACCGTATAGCCTTCCCACAGTTCTGAGAAGAAGCCACCGTCTACCGTTCTATTTGCGGCTTTGTGCCCTGCCCAGTTCAAAAACTCCACACTAAGCCGTTGAGAGAGGACATACTCCAAAGCACCCACTACCGTAAACACAGAGCAGGTTCCCCGACGACCCTGCTGTCGTGGCGTAAGCCCCTTTTGGGCGAACTTTGGGCGCAAATCAACCGATCTGGGTAGCATCTCTCTCCTCTGTGGCTCTAGACTATACTTTGAAGCGAATGTGCATAATATCGCCATCTTTTACGGGATACTCTTTGCCTTCCAAGCGCATCTTGCCCGCCTCTTTCGCACTGTCCCAGCACCCCTGTACCGCGTAGAACTCCTCCCAACCGATAACCTCCCCACGAATAAACCCCCGTGCGAGGTCGCTATGAATCTTCTCTGCCGCACCAACAGCGTTTGTGCCTCTGGTTATCGTCCAAGCCCGTACCTCATCCTCTCCCACCGTAAAGAAGCTGATAAGCCCTAGCGCGGCATAAGCGGCACGTACCAACCTATCGCGAGCCGCCTCCTGCAAACCCATCGCCTCCAAGAACTCGCGCTCCTCTTCCGGCTCCATCTGGGCAATCTCCATCTCCACCTTCGCACATAGCGGGATAAGGGGAACGTTCTGCTCTTTGGCGTACTCTGCAAGCGGCTCTAGGTTCGCGGGAAGTGCCTCTGCCGCGTCGTTCTCTCCCACGTTTGCTACGATAATGAGCGATTTTCCCGAGACAAAAGCAAAACTACGCACAGAACGCTTCTCGTCTTCGGTAAGGTCGAGGGTACGAACCGGTTGGAGACTATCGAGGTGGTCTTTTATTTTCTGAATGACCTGCTGTTCTGCCGCCTCTGCGGGGGACTGCCGTTTTTGTAAACGCGCTTTCTCCAGTCGCTCCAGCCGCCCTTCTACTGCGGTGAGGTCGGCAAGGAGGAGCTCTTCGAGTATCTTTTCCGCTTCGCGTTTGGGGTCTATACCGTCGGGGGGGGCTGGTATGGAGGAGTCGTCGAAGGCGCGTACTACCAGCACCAGCGCGTCCGAGTTTCGCACCGAAACAAAGAAGTCGGCTCCAAACTTGTCTGCTCTGCGCTCTTCCCGTTCAATTCGCGCCCCGCCCTCCGTAAATTCGATGGTGGCGGGAGTAATCTTTTTGGGCTCGCACATCTTTACGGCGTGGTCGAAGCGTGGGTCGGGGACGGGGATAACCGCAACGTTTACCTCCGTAGAGCCGTACTTATTGAGGTCAATTTGAGAGCGCGTTAGGGCGTTATAGAGGCTAGTCTTGCCCGTTTGCGGCAAGCCGATAATTCCTACCTTCATAATGTTAAGAGCAAACCTTTCCAACAGCGAAATGGGGATGTTATTCAACTCTTATTGTGGCACAGAAATCGTGGGAAGGCAATGCGTTCGGGGAAGTGATGAGGCGGTAACGCCTCCTCACTCATTCGCAGGAGTAGGCACAAAAGTAGCGTGGCGGGATTGTGTTAGTGGTTAAACCAGCCCTCAAGGTCTGCCAACGTGTTGAAACTGAGCAGGGCAAGTCCAAACCTATCCAACTGCTCTGTAGAGAGTGCCTCTATCTTCGCTCTTACCTCCGCAGAGATACCCCCAAAACGCTACTCTGTCATACCGAGTAAGAGCAACGCTTTACCAAGTTGCAGTCCCTGCTCTCGCCCTTTGCGCTCCCAACTGGTGGTTAGTTCCATTGTCGTCTCCTGTTCTTCCTGCGGTAAGTTCCCAAACGCACGCTCATACTCTAAGGTCTCCGCATCACTCAGCGGCAAGTACCCCTCCTTCCCTTTTCATTATACACCCACTGCCCCAATTTGAGCAGGGCTTTGCCAAGTAGACACTCCTTGATATTGGCTTTTTGCCCCCAAAAGCAGGAAAAGGCGCGCCTTGTAGGGAACGTTATTTCTCAACACAAAACAGGTTTGGGCAGGTACAAAGGAGAGGCAGATATGTCCGCAAAGGGGTCGGAGTTACATTCACTTAGCGAAGAGCAACACGCACGCTTGGCGCATCTCGTTATGAAGAGGCAAGCATCACTCAGCCTACGGGTCGCACTGATATTCGTGATACTCGTTTTTGGCTTGCCGCTCTTCAACTACTACCTGCCGGAACTGGCAAACACCAACATTATGGGCTTTTCGGCAACATGGCTCTTTTTGGGCGTACTGTTCTTCCCCATTACGTGGGTACTCTCTGCCTACTTCATCAAGCAGTCCGACAAAATCGAATCGGAGTGTGCAGACTGGCGTGAGGTGCTAGGGGTAGAGGCAGGAGAACCCATCGTAGACGACCCCAACAGTGACATCCACCCCGCGTTCATCGAATCGGATAGGGAGGACAGTAACTAATGGTCTACATCCCTCTCATTTTTGTAGTAATTATTATTGTTGTCACCGTTGGGCTAGGGATATGGGCGACCAAATCCTCCCGCTCTGCCTCCGACTTCTTTGTGGCAGGACGCTCGGTGAATGTGTTCTGGAACGCCTCTGCGATTAGTGGGGAGTACCTCTCTGCCGCCTCCTTTATGGGTATTGCGGGGATGCTAATGAAGAACGGGTACGACGCACTCTGGTATCCGGTAGGCTATGCAACGGGCTACCTGTTCCTGCTTCTCTTTATCGCGGGGCCCCTACGCCGCTTTGGGGCGTATACCATTCCCGACTTCGCCGAAGGACGCTTCGATAGCCCCCTCTTCCGACGCATAGCGGTAACTTTCGTTCTGTTTATCGGTTTCTTTTACACTATGCCCCAGATGAAGGGGGCGGGTGTTACCATGAGCAGTATCCTAAACTGGCCCTACTGGGTGGGGATTATCGTGGTGGGAACGGTAATAACCTTTAATGTTGCGCTAGGAGGCATGAAGGGAATTACCATTGTACAGGCGTTTCAGTACTGGGCAAAACTGTTTGGTATCGCGGTTCCGTGCTTTATCCTTATGGCAGTCTACGGTGGATACCACTCCAAACTAGGCGACAACACCGAAAAGCCCAAAGATATTCCCCGCCTCAGCAAAGAGACCCCTCTCGTTTTTAAGGGAAAGAAAGATACTCCCGCAAACACCATCTCACTCTCCTCTGCAGAACCCACTACCATCACCTTCCCCAAAGGCGCGGTGATAGATAAAATCTCGGCTGTCCGAAAAGCGGAGAGAGGAGAGGCAAAAATTAGCCCTAGCGCGTTCTCCAACAAACTCCCCGCAACGATTCCGGCAGAGGGTATCGTACTTGCGGCGGGTACGGTTCTCACCCTAACCCCTGCGCCTGTGACTAAAGAGGACGAAGCGGTTATTGGGAGTGACGGCAAGCCCGTATTCACAGGCGCGAAAATCGAGTTCAAAGAGCCACTCTCTGCCGACACAAAAATTGAGGGAGTCCTCCCTGCCAAAACGCTCGTTCCCAACGCACAATCGAATAAAAAGTGGGTAGAGCCGTTTGGGACGCTCACTAGCAAGTACAACTATCCCCTACTCTACACCTACTCGCTGATAATTGCGCTGGTGTGTGGTACTGCGGGGCTACCCCATATCCTCGTGCGGTTCTATACCAACCCCGACGGGCGTTCCGCCAAACGAACCACCATGCTGGTTATGGTACTCCTCGGCTGTTTCTACGTCTTTACCCCGATGTGGGGCGTACTCGGCAGAAGCCTTCTCCCTGCCCTCTACGCAAACAACGCTACCGATAGCGTAGTTATCCGCCTTCCCAAAGCCCTCGATAACGCAATGCTCGGCTATATCCTGTCGGGGATTACCAGTGCGGGGGCGTTTGCCGCATTCATGTCTACTTTTTCGGGTCTGCTGGTAAGTATGTCCGGCGCACTAGCACACGACATCTACGGGCGTATTCTGCGCCCTCAATCCTCCCCCGAATCCCGCCTACTTGCCTTCAAAATCGCGGCGATTGTGTTTGGGGTGGTCGCCATGCTGTTGGGACTACTGGTAGAATCGTTCGACATCAACATGATGGTAGGGTGGGCGTTTGCTATCGCGGCGGCATCCTACTTCCCGCTACTTCTACTCGGCTCTTGGTGGCGTGGACTAACCGTCTATGGAGCCGCCGCCGGTATGCTGGGAGGCGGGCTACTCTCGCTAACCGCTATCGTCACCTCCATGCTGCTCGATAAAAAGATATTAGGATGGACACTCAGTCCGCTAGTTCGCTCTCTTATGGAGCAACCCGCAATATGGGGCGTACCCCTCGCCCTAACCATTATGTACGTGGTCTCCAAAGCCACCGCAAACCACATCCCCAAAGATGTCCATATCAAGATGCTGCGCCTACACGCCCCCGAAGAGATGGGGGTCTCGAAAGACTACATTGAACACTAAAGGTTAGAGTTTTATGCCCATTGTAACACCCGAAGACAGAGCGTTTTTTCAAGAGAACGGCTACCTACTCGTAAAAAACGCCGTACCCAAAGAGAACTGTGACCGTGTAATCGACGCGATATTCGACTTTTTGGGGATGGACAAAAACGACCCAAACGACTGGTATCGCCTCCCACTCACACCCGGCGGTATGATAGAGATGTACCATCATCAATCTATGTGGGATAACCGCCAACATCCGCGTATGCACCAGATATTTGCAGAACTCATCGGCACAGAAAAACTGTGGGTCACATTTGACCGTGTGAACATGAAACCCCCGCAACATCCCGACCACCCCGAATATAACCACAAAGGCTTTACGCACTGGGACGTAGATACCAGTAACCTAGATATTCCGTTTTGGGTACAAGGAGTTCTCTACCTCTCCGATACTGATGCAGATATGGGAGGTTTTCAGTGTGTGCCGGGGTTCCATAACGACCTACCCGAATGGATAAAAACACAACCCGCCGACAGAAACCCACACGTACCCGATATGAACGCACTACCACCCAACCGCAAACTTACCCCCATCCCCGGTAAAGCGGGCGACTTTGTGATTTGGGACAGGCTTCTTGCACATGGGAACGGGCATAACATCTCGAACAAGCCGCGCTTTGCCCAGTATATCGCTATGTATCCCGCCAACGCATTGGAAGACAGAGCCAGTAAAGAGGAGCGTATCCGCTGTTGGAGGGAGCGCGAACCCATCAAAGCACCCTACTTCTATGGCGACCCCCGCCGTATTGAGCAGGAGACCTTCCCCGTACCCGTGCTTACCGAACTAGGTAAAAGAATTTTGGGCTTGGAGGAGTGGGAGTAGTATGCGCGTAGAACCCGTTACCCTTGAAGGAGTGAGAAGCAAACTCGTCCCCCTGCAAGAAGAGCATCTACTCCCACTACTCGAAGTGGCACAGCACCCGCAAATCTGGACCTATATCCCCAGAGATATAAGCACCCCAGAGAGCATGAAAATCTGGTACGCCGAAAGCATGAAAGCGCAGGAGCAAGGTACGGAGGTTATCTTTACCATCATCGACAAAGAGACCAACCGCCCCGTAGGAAGCACCCGCTACATGGACATCACCCTGCCAAATCGGGGGCTAGAAATCGGGTGGACGTGGCTTACCCCCTCCGTGTGGCGTACCCGTATGAACACCGAGTGCAAATACCTACTCCTCAAACACGGCTTTGAGGAGTTGAACCTTCTTCGGATACAACTAAAGACCGATAGCCGTAATCTCCGTTCTCAACGGGCGATGGAACGTTTGGGAGCAGTGCGAGAGGGGGTGCTACGCCGCCATCGCCTGCTTTCAGATGGCTATCAGCGCGACACCGTCTACTATAGCATCCTAGCAGAAGAGTGGGCAGGTGTGAAAGCACGGCTAGAACGCTCTCTATGACCGAGTTTATACCCGGACTAGAACTAAGCCGCCTCTTCTACTACGAGGTAGTTGCGCCCTTACTAGAAAAGCACTTCCCCTCTCTACCGCTCAGTGCCGCGCTCATAGGGGCAGGTTCCGAAGTGCTAGGCTTCGATACCCCCATGTCCTCCGACCACGACTGGGGACCAAGGGTACTCCTATTTCTTACCCAAGCCGATTGCCAAAAGCACTCTAAAGCACTCGGTACCCTCTTTCGGACTCACCTCCCCCAAACCTTTCGCGGATACCCTACCGATTTCCACTATCCTCCTTCACCCCCTACCCATGAAATAAACCACCATATTACGATAACCACGCTACAGGGTTACTTCCAGAACTACCTTGGTGTAGATGTGGAGCAAGAGATACCGATTACCGACTGGCTTACCCTTCCAGAGCAGAATCTGCGTACCATTAAGGCGGGGGCGGTCTATCGGGACGATTTGGGACTACAAGCCATACGAGAACGATTTACCACCTTTCCTCACGATATTTGGCTCTACCTACTGGCGGCGCAGTGGACACGGGTAGGGCAAGAAGAGCATCTCATGGGGCGAGCGGGCTATGTGGGCGACGAAATCGGCTCTGCCCTCATTACGGCGCGGCTAGTACGCGACCTGATGCGGCTCTGCTTTTTAATGGAGAAGCAGTACGCCCCCTATCCAAAATGGTTCGGAACCGCGTTTTCGCGCCTCTCTTGTGGACAAGCCCTCTCCCCCGTTCTGAAAAGCGTCCTTTGCGCGGAGACGTGGCAAGAGCGGCAAACCCATCTCTGTACCGCCTATCGGTTTGTAGCAGAGAAGCATAACACCCTAGGCATTACCGAGCCGCTTCCCACACAAACCGCCTCCTTCTTTGACCGACCCTTTCAAGTTATCCACTTGGGCGGCGACTTTACGGGGGCAATACGCGCCAAAATCGAAAACCCTACCCTAAAACAACTCGCCGAAAGCAGACTTATAGGCAGTGTAGACCAGTTTAGCGATAGCACCGACCTACTCTGCGATAGAGATAGACTGATTCAACTTCGCGCCCTCTACACCCTTCCGTAAGTAAGATAATGTGAAACCAATCCCCCAGTACATCGTCAAATACTCTGGAAAACTGCCCTATTTTGGGGTATGATAACTTTTGAGCAAAAGCACTTATTCTACTTAGCATCTCATTTTGCTCCATGTACTTTAGAGGAGAAAACAACGTATGAAAAAACAACTACACCCTGCCGCAGTCGGCGTTATCGTCGCTGTTGTTATCGCTGTTATTGGGGTCTTTTACTATAAAGAGATGGGCAATCTCGGACAAAAAGGTCCCATGGAAGTAGGAAACACAGGACCCTTTAGCCCCGGAGGGGCGGCTGTAGGTAAGGGAGCTATGCCCACCAAAAAGTAAGGGCAACACATCTACCCTTCTTAGGAGGGCATTCTATCTCACGTGGGGAGGTGGAATGCCCTTGTTCTATAAGGCACTATTTTGGGTCTACTCTCGACCTCCCAACAGAAAGGAGAGGCAGGTTTTGGCGGCACAAAAGTAACGATTCTCCTGCCTATTTTTTTATGAGTTCTTATCTTCCCAACCTCAGCGAAACAGTGCGCCAAGCCCTCCTCGAAGACATTGGGACAGGCGACATTACCACACAAGCCACCGTAGACCCCGCCATTAACGCCGTCGCCTACCTCGTAGTAAAGACCGAGGGGGTGATTGCAGGACTTCCGGTAGTGGCAGAGGTCTTTTCACAGGTAGACCCAGAACTCCACCTGCGCTTTTTTGTAAAAGAGGGTACTCGTGTTGCCTCTCGAACCAAACTGTGCGAGATTTCGGGGCGGGCGCAAAGCATCCTTATCGGGGAGCGGGTCGCCCTCAACTTTCTTCAACGCCTCTCTGGTATCGCCACCAAAACGGCTCGCATGGTAGCACTCATTGAAGGAACCCGCGCCCGTATTGTAGACACCCGCAAAACCACTCCGGGACTTCGCGCCCTAGAGAAGTACGCGGTAAGGCAGGGCGGGGGCTACAATCACCGTTTTGGCTTGTACGATGCGGTAATGATTAAAGACAACCACATCGTAGCATCGGGCGGTATTACGCAAGCGGTACGCCGTGCCGTTTCGCAGTCCCCTCATACCGTTACCATCACCGTAGAGTGCGACACCTTAGAGCAGGTAGAAGAGGCAGTAGCGGCAGGGGCAGACATCATCCTACTAGACAACATGACCACCGAAGACTTGCAAGAGGCACTAGACATTATCGACGGACACGCCATTGCAGAGGCAAGCGGCGGTGTGAGCGAAGAGACGGTGCGAGCGATTGCCGAAACCGGAGTAGACATTATCTCGGTGGGAGGGCTGACGCACTCCGCAGTGGCTTTGGATATTGGACTGGATTTAATGCTATAGCGGCTTACAAGAGGAGGCAGATATGTGGCTACGCAACCTAAAAATAGAGAACTTCCGCAGTATCGGGTCGCTGGAACTCGACTTCGGAACGGAAGAGACCCCGCGACAATGGACGTATCTTTTGGGTGAGAACGGTACAGGAAAGAGCAACATCCTACGAGCCATTGCCCTAGTGCTGTCTGAACCAGAAGCCTTTTGGGAACTCACCCAGACACCCGACGACTGGATTAAAAACGAGAAGCAAGAACTCATATTAGAGGCGACAGGAGAGTGGAAAACAGGAGAGGCTAAACAGGGCGCAACCCGTCAAATCCACCTACAGAGGGGGCAAAGTATTAGCGAAACCATACACAAAATGCAGTTCCCTTCTGAATGGAGAGAGGCATTTCGGGTCGGTTATGGTGCTTCACGTCGGCTTACGTCTAATATCTCTCTACAATCTTCGAGCCGATTCTCCTATCCCACCTCTCAGCACGTAGCCACTCTCTTCACGAACGACTCTGTCTTAAATCCGCTAGAGTCTTGGGCAATGGAGATAGATTACCGTTACCCGCAAAATGGTCTCGCTACCATCAAAGAGGAGTTGGCTGGCTTACTGCCCGGTGTAGAGTTTTCTCATATTGATAAAGCGAAAAAACAACTGATTTTTACTACTTCGGATGGTGATGTTCCCCTAAATCAGTTAAGTGACGGCTTCCAAAATATGCTCTCTTGGGTGGGAGATTTACTCTCTCTACTCCATAAATACTCTTTTCTCCACCTAAATATAAAAGAGGTACGCGGCATCCTACTCCTAGATGAGATGGAACTGCACCTGCATCCTAAATGGCAACACGCGCTACGCGCCTACCTAGAGAGCGCACTGCCTAATTTCCAGTTTATTGTTACTACGCACTCGCCCCTTACGGCACTACAGGCACAAGAGGGCGAGCTCTACTACCTAGAGCGAGAGCACTCTGGTACTGCCCCCCAACTCCGCAAGTATCGCGGCAACCCCAGCAACCTGATGATTCACCAGATGTTAAATAGCCCCGCATTTGGTCATCAGACCCTCGATTCGCATGAGGTATCTCGCAAACGAAGCGAGTACCAGCGGCTACGTACCAAATCCGTCCTCAGTTCGGAAGAGCGAATGAAAAAGCAAGAGTTAGAAGGGGAGTTCTCGGCACTGCCTACAACCAGTATGCAGAGCGAGGACGACGAATCTCTGATAAGTCTGCTACGTAAGGTACGCCAAAGCCTATAGAGGAGCCGCACCATGATACAACTCATCCGTGTTCGTACTCCAGAAGCCGTTCCTGCCAAGTATCGAGGAGAAAAGCGTATCGAAAAGGCGCGAAGTCTTGTGGTAACAGCAGGAACTAAGCATACCTTTGACTCTACTTACTGGACAGAAGCGAAAAAACAACTCCGAATAAAGTCCGTAGGAAAGTGCGCCTACTGTGAGACAAACGTACTTGTGGCAGCGCATGGAGACGTGGAGCATTTTCGCCCTAAAAGCACCTACTGGTGGCTTGCCTACTGCTACGACAACTACCTCTTTGCGTGTCAGATATGTAATCAGACCTATAAGAGCGACCACTTTCCTGTTAGCGGAGCCCCTCTCCCTGCCCCTGTAGATACCACTCACCCAGAAAGTTTTGCTCCAGACCCTCTGGATAAAACCGCAGGGTTGGATTGGGCTGTGTTCGCCCAACAGAAAGTAGCGGAAAAAGCCGACCTTGTAAACCCGTATGAAGAAGACCCGGAGGCACTGTTTGCGTGGGAAAAAGAACTCAATGAGATTCATTTGAAAGCAGAAGTGGGAGAAAGAGCAGAACGGGCGTTCTCAGCCTCCGAACAGTATTTAGGGCTGAATCGAGAAACACTCCGTAAAGACCGCTACGACCACTACAAGATAATTAAAATCATCTCCGAAGTGTTTCAATCTCCAAACACCTCCCCTAATGAGAAGGAAGAGGCAGCTGCAATACTCAAAGAGGCTGTCTCTGGCGAAAAACGCTATACCGGAATGTGCCGCTACTTCATCCGAAAGGTATGGAATCTCCCCTTTTAGCCTCTACATTTTGCACAGGACGCAAGAAGCAGATTTTAGTTACTGCCCTAGCAGGAACTTAAAGTAAGCGAGTCGAATAGGCGTACAACGCCAAGCGCGTTGAACCCTCTTATAAAGGAGTGACGAATTTGTCTAAGAAAGTAAAAATTGGAGTGATAGGAACCGGAGGTATCGCCAACGGAGCGCACCTGCCCGGCTACTCGCTCATTCCCGACGACTGCGAAGTAGTAGCACTTTGCGACATCGACCCCGCGGCTCTTGCAAAAACCCAAGAGAAGTATCAAGCCAAGTACACCTTTGAGAACTACCACGACCTACTGGCACTAGACGAGATAGACGGAGTCTCGGTATGTACTCCGAACTACGCTCACTTTCAGCCGACAGTAGATGCCCTTAACGCGGGGAAGCACGTCCTGTGTGAAAAGCCTATCGCAATGAACGCACAACAGGGCGCGGAGATGGTCGCTACTGCCAAGAAAAACGGTAAGTTCCTCCAAATCGGTTACAACAGCCGCTTTGCACCCCAAAACCAACTGCTCAAAAAGTTTATCGAAGCCGGGGAACTCGGTGACATCTACTACGCACGCTCTCAAAGCCTAAGACAGCGCGGTATTCCCGGCTGGGGAGTCTTTATCGACAAAGAGAAGCAGGGGGGGGGTCCCCTAATCGACATTGGGGTACACGTCCTCGACCTCACTATGTGGCTCATGGGGCACCCCAAACCCGTTGCGGCAAGCGGTGTTACCTACCAGAAATTCGGGAAACGTAGCGACATCGTGGGCTTTATGGGGCAGTGGGACTACACCAAATTCACCGTAGAGGACTTTGCTTCCGCGCTCATCCGCTTCGATAACGGCGCAACCATCGTACTAGAGGCGAGTTTCGTGGCGAACCTCAAGCAAGAGGTTCACAACGTTACCCTGCTAGGAACCGAAGGCGGAGCAGAGGCTTACCCCCTCAGTATCACCCAAGAGCGGCATCGTAGCCTCTTCACCTACGAACCCAAAGTTCCCAATCCGAACATCAACACCCACCACGCCGAGATGAAAGCATTTGTGGAGTGTATCCGTGATAACCGTGAACCGCTAGTGACTGGTGAGCATGGTCTCCTCGTTGCGAAGGTGATGGATGCGATTTACAAGTCCTCCGAACTAGGGCGCGAAGTTACGATAGATTAGTTTCTGGTGTATAATAGAGCGTGTTGAGAGGTATCCCCCTTCCAACACGCTCTAAACTTATGAAACGCAACTCTTTTCGTTTCGTAAATACAAGAACAAGTCCCCATTCTGAGTATTTTTGAGGATTGAGTGTGGAAGCACCTATCGAAGAATCTAGGATAACCGACAAGACCACCGTGCCAACCGCCGCAAACGAGCCGAAACTGGGTTCGATAATGTGGGCGATTCTCATTGTTGCCGCCCTTGCCGAAATCTCCTACGGTATGGTGAACTTCTCCGCGACTCCCGTCTATGTAGTCTCGTTGGGGCTAGATAAGAGTTTTATCGGCATTATCTCCATGAGTTACCTGCTCTGCGAATCCGCCCTCAAAGCCCCGTTTGGTGTTCTCGGAGACCGCATGGGCAGAAAGCGTCTGCTGGTACTCGCTCCACTGGTCTCTGTGCTTACCGCTCTCGCAACCGTATTTATTGACCACCTACATTCACATTGGCAAGTTCCCGCTCTGATATGCCTTCGTGCGCTAGATGGTGTAGCTCTCGCCGCGCTCTGGCCCTCCGCCTTTGGAATTATCAGCGACTACTCGGTAGCAGGGCAACGCGCCAAAGCCATGAGCCTCTTCAATATCTCATACATGGCGGGTATCGCCTGTGCGCCCGCTTTAGGAGGAGCCATTAACGATGGAGCCACCAACCTCCTAAACCTACAAGGGCTTCACCAAAAACAGCCCTCCTTCTACGCCTGTGCCGTGCTTTTTGCCATAACCTCTCTGGTCGCGTATCGTATTCTTCCTGAAGGCAAACCCGTCACTAACGAAATCTCTCCCGAATCGACAGAAGAACTCTCGCTAGAGGGTGGTTTCAACCTCATAGAGTTCCGCAAAATGCTCTCGCAAATGCCTAGTGTTCTCTGGCTCGCCTTCACTATTTTCATGGGGGTAGGGCTGATAATGTCGTATGCAAAGCCCATTATCTGCCAACACTTCGCGATTTCGGAGTGGGAGTATGGCAGTATGATGCTACTTCCGGCTTTCATTGTAGGAACCGTCTCGTTTCCGTTAGGCACTTTGGGGGATAAAATTGGAAAAGTAAAAGCGATTCGGATTGGGTTGGGGCTGGCTACGTTGGGCTTCTGGCTTGCGCTTGCGTTTCCCTCTCTCCACATGATTCTTGGATTTGGAGTGGTGATAGGCATTGGCTATGTGATAGCGTACCCCTCCGTATTCGCGTACGTAAGCGAAACTTGCGACTCCAACCAACGGGGGGCGGCGATAGGGGCAGTGGGAACGGCGCAAGGCTTGGGGGCGATTATTGGGAATCCTATCAGTTCACTACTGGTAAAGCAGGGTGCGTTCAAGATGTTTGGTATCTTCCCCATTCCCGAAGGCGGCTTGATATTCCTTGCTTGCGGTATTATGCTCATGGTATCGTTCTTAATCTCTCTGTTCGGCTTGAAGACCAAGCAGGTACCTCTTACCTCGCTATAGTCAAAGAGGTCGCTACCTTCGCCCTTTACCGTGCTCCTACTACCTGAGCACCTACCTCTTCAATATACTGGGCTTAGTATTCCTCAGTAACGCCTCCAAAGCATTCTGCACCTCCGAAAATCGAAAACGATACCCTGTCCGTAGCGCAACCGTAGGAAGTGCTTTTTGCCCCCCTAGTACCACTTCTGCAAACTCTCCTAGCATTAGGCGCACTGCAAAGGCAGGAACGGGCAGGAGCGCAGGACGGTGCAAAACACCCCCCAGAGTGCGGGAGAACTCTTTATTGGTCACTGGTTGCGGTGATACCACGTTGACTGC
>OMJJ01000139.1 GCA_900299305.1 bacterium
GCAACGGGCATCGCTTTCTTCGCCTACAACCGCCAAAACGCCACCCCCGAAACCCTCAAGATGTTGGCGCGAGAGGTGAGCATTGAGCCACGAGAATCCCGCAATCAGCCTGAACAGGATAGAGATTATGGAACTATCCCACGCAAACCAATGGAAGAAGAGGTATCCTATATCCAACCTGAAGAGGAGAAGCCGACTCGTGTTCGGCGCAGATACCGCAAACGTTGAGCCGCACCACAACCCTACTGTTTCGGATAGCCGTCGCTCTTGGAGTCGGGTTGCGCTTTATCGCACTCGGCTCCGACCCCTATCGCAAACTCTCTTGGAGTGCGGCACTGGTGACAGACGAAGGGTTCTACCTCCATAACGCCCGAAACCTACTCCTATTCGGAAACGCACAGCAAGACGATTTCCAAAATAGCCTAATAATGCCGACTTTGCACACTGTGCAGGTCGGCTTTTTCTCGGTTTTCGGGGTGGGAATCCTACAGGCGCGTATCCTTACGCTTCTTTTTAGCCTTCTTACCATGGTCGTATTCTATCTTGCCCTCAAACGCGCCTTCAATCAGAGGGTAGCCCTCTATGGGACACTCTTTCTGCTCCTAGACCCCGTTTTTCTGCTCTATAACCGCATGGCACTCATGGACACCCCCGCTCTCCTTCCGATGTGCCTTGCCTTTTACGTATTTGCTTGGGGCTGGAAGGCGGGAGGAGGAAGGCGTACCCTTATCTGTTTTGTGCTTTGCGGGGCGTTTTTGGGGATGGCGTATACCGTGCGTGGACTTGCCGCCCTGCTAATACCCGTTCCTTTCTGTGTGGTTTATGGAATGGGAAAGCGGAGTCCATTCCATCTTCGCCTACTAAAAGCAATGTCGTTTGGCTTAGGCGGGGTGCTACTATTCTATGCGGTACTCTGGTGGTTCCCACATCGGCAAGAGATAGCGCACGTCAACGCCTTCTACTTAAAAGACCAACTTCTTCCTGAAAACCTGCACCATTTTGGAAGCATACTCGTCACCTCTCTTTTGGGAGACGATAGGGGTATCTCCTCCTTCATGCTACGGCAGTCTCCCATCCTCACCCTTTTCGGGCTGGCAAGCGTACTCTATTGGCTACGTGCAGGGCGTAAGGAGTTGTGGGAAGACGCAACACGGGCAGGAATGAGTTTTCTGGTGGGGTGGTTGGTGGTTGGTGTGGTTCTGTTTTCGGTGCTTGCCTACTCTCCGTCGCGCTACTACATACTGTTCTATCCTGCGCTTGCAGGGGTTGTGGGTTTTGGGATGGTGCGATTGCAAAGAGTTCTGGAGGCACTGGTATCGTGGCGAATGGGGCTACTACTTTTGGGAGGTTGGTTGGGGTTCCATATCCCCCTTGCGGTGCGCCCCCTGAACCCCGCTGGATATACGTCGGTTGGCTTGGGAACGGTGTTGGGGATAGGGGCAGGGCTTCTGCTATGGAAGCAGGGTAGCAACGGAATCAAACGCCTGACTGCCCCCGTAGTCGTGTTACTTTTCGTTACGGTTAGCAGTTTGCGACTGACGGATTGGGCGCGAAACCTCTCCTATTCGCGGCAGGAGGTGGAGCATTGGATACAGGGGAATGTGCCTCCCAACTCGGTGCTAGTGGGAGATATGGCAAGCGGAGTCGCCCTTGATACACGTCTTCCCATTGTACCCGTCATTGCCAAACTGTGTAACGACGACCACCCCGTAGAGCGGTACAGAGGCAGACCTACCTATCTTGTAATGCTAGACGGTGCTTTTCGCGAGAAGTACTGGAAGCGGCACTACCCCTACCTGTTTGACCCTAAGTACCGTGTTGCCTACTTTCCACGAGTGATAAAATATCCCATAGGAATCTATCGTGTGGATGGGGTAGAGCCACCCGCCGAGTTTAAAGCCCCGTCGGATGAGAGATGAACACCGTTTCGAGGCGGAACCGCTGTTCGAGATGCTTGGCAAGGGCGCGAACTCCCACCGTCTCCGTTGCGTAGTGACCCGCGTAGATGACATTGATACCAAACTCTTCTGCATCGAAATAGGTGTGGTGCGCCCCCTCTCCCGTGATGAAGGTGTCGATACCGCTCTCTACCGCGTCGCGGATATGAGAACCTGCCCCACCTGTACAGACCCCGACCTTTCCTGCTTTCTCGCCGCCTTTCGCCATTACAAACGGTTCTATCTCTAGCACATTTTGGAGGCGAGATACCAGTTCGCTCAGAGAAATCTCCGTCTCTGCGCTTGCTCCTATCAGGTGTCCCTTAATGCTTAAAAACTGCCCTGTGGGTTCGTAGCCTAGTTGCCGTAACAAAACATGGTTGTTGCCAACCTCTACGTGAGCATCTAGCGGTAAATGGCATGAGTAGACGGTGAGGTTGTGCCGAATAGCCTTCTCAATACGGCGGTAGTAGTTACCAGTGAGGGGGGCTTTCTGTCCCCAAAACAGTCCGTGATGTACCAGTAGCATCTCTGCACCCTGCTCTATCGCCTGCTCTATGGTGTATTGGCAAGCGTCTACGGCTACGGCAATGCGCTGGATATTAGGGTTCCCTTCCACCTGTAGACCGTTGTAGGCATTGGGGTCATCGGGGACATTGTGGATACAGAGGTAGTCGTCGAGATAGGCAACCAGTTCTTTGGTGTTCATAACACGCCTCCTTCTTTTAGTCCCTCTTCAATTAGCCAAACAAAGGTTGCCGGCATCCATGGGCTAAGGGACATTCCTGCGCTCTCTGCACGTTCGGGGTCGTACCACTCTGGGAACTGCCCCGGTACGCTCACTCCCCTCGAAACTTCGCTTCGTGGAAAGAGAGCGGCTGCCAACTGCTCGGCGAGTTGCCAAGCCCCTGCGGTATCGTAACGGGAGAGGGCGGCACTCACCCAAGCCGTCGCGTTGTACCAACTACCGCCCATTAGCCCCCATCCATATCTTGGATGAAACGCCGTATCGTTTCGGCTGAGGGTGAGGATACCATGTGAGCAACGAAAGTCGGGTTCTAAAAGGCGAAGTAGGGTTCTCTGTTGCGCCTCTTCTGGTCCTGCATGGAAGAGGGCAGGGAAGGCACAGTCCACCGCGATTTGCGGGTTCACGCCGTTTTCGTCTCGGTTCAGGTAGAACATCCCTGTATCGGGGTTCACCAGTTGCGACATGGCTTTGTTTAGGTTTTCGGTATAAAGTGAGTACTTTTCTGCGAGTTCGGGCTGTTGTGCATAGGTTGCCAAGCGGGCTACTGCGCGGAGTGCCGCAACGCAAAGCGCGTTCAACTCTGTAAGTGCACCCGCCAAACGATAGGCAGGGATGATGTTGCGCCACCCGCCTATTCCCCAAACGTTCGTCCCTTTCGCGTCGCACCACACCAAGCCGTCTGCATTACTCTGTTGGAGTATCCAGTCGGCGCACTGTTTGGCGAGAGCGAAATCGGCTTGTGTCTCCGCTAAGGGATAGGGTTGCCCTTGTAGGTTTCGGAGGTGGTGGTGATGTGCTAATGCGAGTAAGAACAGGGGAGTTGCGTCGTTGATATTCAGCCCGTAGTCGTCTATAGAGATGTTTCCGCGTTCGAGGCGGACGTACTCCGCTACCTTCCCACTTGGATAGATGCAGTGCTTTTTGAGGGTAGTCAGCAGTTTTGCCGATAGTTCTGGGGCAAAGTAGTCGCTTCCGAAGATGTACCAAGCGCAGTCACGGGTGACGACGGTATTGCCCGGTGGGTCGTTGGTAAAGCCCCAATCGCCCGTGCCATAGCGGTGAAACACGCGGTGACTACACACTTGCCCCCATTGGTGGGCATAGGGGATAAGGCTGTTATCGGGTAAGGAGGTGTCCTCCATGGGCTTAATAGGCAGATGAGTGGATTTAGGTATATCTTCTGCCTCAATAGTTAAACAAATAGAGGCATCCAAACGTCCTAAGTCGTTCGCAATACAACGGAACTCCGCAGTAAACAGATTAGGTTCCGTCCAACGTGGTTTTTCAAACGGGGCGGAAGAGGCAAGTTGTTGGGTTTTCTCTTCTTGTGCTGTGGAAACCGCGTACACAGCGTTTTTTGTTACTCGACTACTCCACCGCTTTTCGATATATCCATAGGGCTGTTGGCGGTGTATATCGCTTAGTGCCGCGCCTGTACGCCAACGCACTGCACAAGTGAGCGGGGTTCCTTCTGGTAGATAGTGCGCTTCTAGCGAGATTTGCAGACTGGCACGTTTCGTATCTAATAGCAACTTCTTCACGATTTCCGCGCCATCTGCCCGTTGATAAATTACCCCCTGATATTCGGGGGCATATACCACATCCTGCACTTCCCAATCTGCCATTGGGAGCGGTGTAACACTCAGTTCACCGGTGTACCAGTGACCATTTTCGGCAAGCCAAACCCCATCCACGTCCGCAAGCGATGTGGCACGCAGAAATGTGGAGGCGTTGCCGAGACTACAGCCGCGTGGGGCTTGAGTTCGTTTGCCTATCCAAGTTCCGTCGGGAAGAAGTGTCATGGCTTGCCTTTAGAAGTGGTCGCTTATCCAGAGGTAGGGGAGACGGCGGGGGAACAGGGCTTGGAACAGCGTTGCATCCCCCTCTATCTGAATATCAGGTAGGAAGGCGGCGTTTTCTGCCCCAAAATAGCCCATTGCGAGTTGGAGAAGCCGATACTGTGGGAGTTGCACCGTTGTATCCACCTTCGCGGTTTCGCTGAGGGTTACGGCTTCATTTGTCCACTGTAACGTAACGCTTCCTATCTCGGTCTCAAAGCGCACAGAGGTACTGCCTTTTAGTAGGCGTGATGCTTGAGCGCGTTCTGTCCACTCTGCAAGCGTCTTTGTGAAGAACGAGGTGAGGTTGATAATGCGCCCCATTCCCTCCGCTACGGCGGGGTAGTGAATCCCCTGTTCTGCTCCGTAAAAGCTTGCCACCGCGATAAAATCGCAGTCGGTGGGAGTATTGAACGTCACTTTTTCGAGGTGCATATCCTGAGCACGGTGAGCCGCGTGAGCAACTATGTCGTGGTAGTATTTGGGGTGAGCCGCACCTACCTCTGTGCTTATAAGTTCATGGCGTAGGGGCGAGGAGTCGCGTGTGTAGTCGTAGGTAACATAAGCGACCACTTCGCTCTGCGCGTTTTCAAACACGTACACCTGTACATCCCGTAGGTGAATAGAGCCATGCGGAAACCAGCGGCTCTTTTCGTCGCGCAAAATGCTACCGCTCTGGGTTGCGCTCATCGCATCGTAGATAGCACGAATTGCGGGGAGGTCGGTAGGTTGGAACAGCCGAGCGTGGAGGTTGGTAGGTGCGTGGTGGGCATCACGAACGGCAATCGAAGTACGGCACTCTGGTAGGCAGGTGTGGTATCCGAACTTGTGGTAGTAGTGCGGAATCCCGAATAGGAGTGAGCAGTCGAAGCCCTCTGTATTCAGCCACTCAATGCTGTTTTCTAGCATAAGGCGCGAAAGCCCTTTACCGCGTTCGCTCTGCTTGGTTCCCACACTCGCAAGACCACCCATTCTTACGGCAGATTTCCCGATTCGCATCTGTAGGTCGTGGATACCCACCCAACTTACGGCGGTGTCGTTTTGGTAGAGGGTATGCTGGTAGCGTCTCCCCTCTAGTGTTACGCGAATATCGTGCGTCAAACGAAGTTACCTTTCAAAAAAACGTACCCTCTCCTCTCTATGTCTAATTGCCAAGTGAGGAGAGGGTAGGGGAGTGCTATAGAAGACTAAGGAGTCAGTTTGTGCTTAAAACTACAGTCGTGGTGCGAACCGTCGCAGAAGGGTTTGTCGTTGGACGCTCCACAACGGCATAGGAAGATAGAATCGCCGGTATCGTTGGCAAGAACGTTCCCGTTTTCGTCTACAAACGTAACCGCGCCTTCGATTTCGATGGGACCATCGTCGTAAACAGTTACCTTTACTTGTGCATTATCGCTCATGTTATCCGTTCCTCTCGTTTGTAAGAAGTAGTAGCCGCCTAGTATGGGCAGACACCCTACTAATTCGTTTTGGGGTTTTCCGATTCCTGCCGAGAGCAGATAAATTCAGCATCAGGGCGAAACTACCCCCTTTGTCTATACGTTATCGCCTGAGTTTGTTATGGACTGCTCTTAACCTGAACTCACGTTAACCTATGGCACGTACTTTCGGGGGAAGACCCGTCAGGATTTAGGTGGTTTTTGTAGGTCTCCTACTTCAGAACGAAGTTGCTCCAACTCGTGAGGACTACCCTCGTTTGGAGTGTGGATGAATTTCTCATTTTGCTTTGGAAGCCCCGAAGGTCTTAACAACTCCGTTTCCTGCTCAGTAAAAATAGGAGTGAGTAGGTGCTCTACGTTAGCGGGTTCATCGGCAGGGCGCAACAAAGACCTATCCTCTATATTCAGAGATTTCAGTATTGAGAGTGTCATTTCCGCCTGTCGTTGGACTTGAAGGGCAACTTTACACTCTTCCTCGAAATAATGTTTCGTAAGAGATGTAATATATTTTATTTTGCTAACATCGCCAACTCGCTCGTAGAACTGCAATATGCCTATAGAGACAACTCCATCATGATCCGAAAGCGGTATCCCCTCTGGAGGACCAGAATCCGCTTGAGTTTGAATAAGGAATCGAGTATGTGTTTGAAATACTTTAAACAGTTCGTTACGCTGTAGAGAAGTCAGGTTGAAGTAGTTCTTGCCATCCATCTGCTTTATATCCTCGACAACCTCTAGTTTCAAACGGTCGAATACATCCTCTTGCACATAGCTATACCAGCACAGATGAATATCTAGTAGGAGAGGGAGTCTGTTTTTTGCCTGCAAACGACACACGGTTGAAATCAATCTCGGAGCAACTACATTGTTGTACCTCGGCTCCATCTTCAAACGAAACCGAAATTCCCATACAACATATAGTATGCCGTACATGACCAGAAGTGCTAATACCCATAACAGAACAACATCGAGAGTGTGTAACTGTGCCGGAGCGGACATAACCAAAACAAAAACTGTTGCACAACAGGCAAAAAATACAGTCAAGTTAAAGTTGGTGAAACGCCTCTTTTGCAACACATGTTTCCGCATAGGCGAAGCCACGTTTTGCACTACTCGCTCAAGAAACGAACAAGCACCTTCAGGCATTGCTAATAAAGATGCCGCTATGTTCTCATACTCGGTATCGCTTCCGCTTATTAACGACTCTATGTAATCGGATACATTCAATGTAACCTCCACACTGTTGCAGGGTCACTTGGCTTGATAGCGAGTGTACAGCCAGCCATAACCGGAGACCTACCTACACCAAGACGAAATTACCCTCTCACGTTACGCAGAGGGTAGTGTGTTTGCTGGAAGTGGTTCTTGTATCGCAAACGCCCCCTATCCCAACCCTTTCCCCCGC
>OMJJ01000140.1 GCA_900299305.1 bacterium
AAGGTTGGATAGGGGTGTATTGCAATTCTACACACTTGTAGCCCTTGTATAGCAGGAATCCAGTATTTCGTTTAGGAGTTAAAGAATGAGTAAAACGGTAAAAGTGGGGCTGATTGGTTCGGGGTTTGTGGCAGACATACACGCCCACTCTATCCAGCACCACGTTCCCAATGCGGAGGTCGTTGCGGTTGCCTCTCCCACACCGGGCAAGGCGAAGGCGTTTGCCCAAGCCCGTAACATCCCCCATGCGTTCGAGAACTATCAGGACTTAATCGCACTAAAAGAGGTCGATTTGGTCTCTATTGTCGCTCCCAACTACCTGCACCGCGACATTGCGGTAGCGGCGGCGAACGCAGGAAAGCATATCCTCTGCGAAAAGCCCCTATGCCGCACGATGGAAGAGGCGGACGATATGGTGGATACCTGCCGCAAGCAGGGGGTACTCCTTATGTACGCCGAAGAGTTGCTTTTCGCGCCGAAATACGTTCGTGCTAAGGGGTTGGTAGACGAAGGGGCATTGGGACACGCCTTTTTGGTGAAGCAGTGGGAAGAGCATGACGGACCTCACTCCCCTTGGTTTTGGGATGTAAACAAATCGGGTGGTGGGGTGTTACTCGATATGGGATGCCACTCTATTGAGTACGCCCGTTGGGTCTTTGGAAAACCGAAAGTGAAGAGCGTCTCGGCAACGATGGGAACTTTCTCCCACGCCGACAAAACGCACGGCGAAGACCATGTTATCTGTACCGTAGAGTACGAGACGGGGCAGATTGGGCTTGCCGAAAACTCGTGGGCAAAACTAGGGGGGGTGGATGACCGCGCCGAAATCTACGGTACAGAGGGGCATACTCGCGCCGACCTGCTTCGGGGTAACGCTCTTACCACCTACAGTAACGTAGGCTACGGCTACGCTACCGAAAAGATGAGCGTAACTACCGGCTGGACGTTTACCATGTTCGAGGAGAGTTGGAACTACGGCTTCCCGCAAGAGGTTCAGCACTTCGCCGACTGTGTAGCGAACAGAACAGAACCGATAGAGACCGGAGTAGACGGGCGCGAAGTGTTGAAAATCATCTATGCCGCCTACCAGTCTGTAGGAGAGGGGCGCAAAATCCCCTTCCCCTACGAGGTTCCCGACTGGGCACGAACAGAATCCCCGATAGTTCTCTGGAAGCCCGAACTCAGGCAGAACCGTTAGGCTCAGAGAGGAGTAGTCCTATGTATAGTCGTCGTATAGGGAGTGTTACCCTTGCGCTTACCTTGCTTTTGGGTATGGTGTCTGCCTTCCCCTCTGTTTCGCTTGCCAACCCCGTCGCTCGTAAAGTACACAAGGCAGAGGCGAAATCCTTCCTAGAGACATTCGACCAGATTCACCAGAAGATACGCGGCAGTTTTTACGACAAGTATCTGCATGGGCTGAACTGGGGAGAGGTAGGCGCGAAGTATCGGGCAAAAGTGCATAACGATATGACGCGCCGCGAGTTTGTGCGAGTGGTAAACGCCATGATAGACGAACTCCACGCCTCCCACTGCGAACTTATATCGGACGACGATTTCGGGTACTACCTGCTTCCTTGTGTACTTAATCAGGACTTGGAGGGGCGGAAAGCGACCCATATCGGGGTGACAGGCAGATACGAGGGGAACGACTATATCGTAACGGGAGTACTAGAGAGTAGCCCCGCCGCAAAAGCCGGGCTTATCGCCGGAGACCGTATCCTAAGCGTAGAAGGTAGCCCATTTACCACTATTGGGTCGTTTCGAGACCGCGAAGGCAAACCCACCAACCTCACCGTGAATCGTAACGGAGAGGCGAAACCCATCACCCTAGAGGTAACACCCCGCAAAGAGAACCTACTCCGTGCCTTCCTAGAAGCCACACGGCATAGCGCAAAAACCCTTACGGTAGAGGGGCGGCGCATGGGCTATGTCCACCTATGGACAATGGGACATGAAGCCTTTAAGCGAGAGATAGATGCGCTTGTGCTAGGGAAGTTCTACAACACCGATGGGCTTATTCTGGATTTGAGGGACGGTTTTGGCGGGAACCCCTTCAGATTTGCAGAGGTCTTCTTTACTCCCGATGTCTCTTGGGAGCAAAACTTTAGAGGGATAACCCAAGAGCGACCTAGCGGGTACGGCAAACCGATGGTAGTGCTTATCAACGGGGGAACGCGCAGTGCGAAAGAGTTCTTTAGTTACCAGTTTAAGAAGGCAGGGCGAGCACCCCTCATCGGAACGACTACCGCCGGAGCCTTTTTAGGCGCGAACGGTTTCCCTTTCGATTCGGGGCTACTCCTCGAACTCTCGGTAGTCGGGCTACGACTAGACGGCAAAGTGATAGAGGGGAAGGGGGTCTCTCCTGATATACTCGTAGAGCCAAACGGCATCTATACCGAGAACGATAGTCAACTTCTGAGGGCAAAGCAGGTACTATTAAAGAGTATTATCGAGCGTAGTAGTAAACGCTTGGTAGAGAATCCCTAATGTGTTGAAATTCGTGTCACCCAATGAAGGCGGTCTCCGTCTATAGAGATAAGTCTGCTTGGGAGGAGTATTTTTTATGATAAGACGTTGGATAGTTACGCTATGTCTGTTTGGAGTGTTGGCAAGCGCGGGGGCGGCACACGCCGACCAAGTGTATATCGGCAACCTTGATACCGCAGAGACCGGTGGAATTCACGCGCCTATCTCTGCGAAAGTTGCACTCTCTTCGGAGAAGCCCAAAGGGATTACCAAAGAGCCGATATACCGCTATAAGCCCCTGTATGGGGTGCTGAAAATGGGTGACGCGAAAGAGAACGAGATTTTTGTTGTCCTCGATTCGGGGGATAACGTACCGCGCCCTAGCCTCTTTGTGGATGTGAATGCTAACGGCGACCTGACCGACGACCCTCCTATCAAACTCACTCTACCAGAAGGTGAGAAGGACAGATTGGTAGGTACGGTCTCCGTTACGGCACGTTACAATATCGCGGGGCGGGGTGGGAAGGTCTCTAGTGCGATAACCTTTTCTGTTTACGGCAAAGACCTGAATGTCAACCGTGAGTATGGGCGTGCGGGTACGCTACCTATTGGCGGGAAGACCTACAAAATCGCGCTTATCGACACGGGTATCAACTCGCGTTTCGATGACTATAAGCACGAGAAAGAGGACGAAGAGCCGAAAGTTCTGCTTCTGGTAGACCGCAACAACGATGGAAAGTTCGATATACTCCACGAGGCTTATGACCTAGGGAAGCCTTTCCGTGTTGGAGGACAGACCCTGAACACCGTAAACGTAGACCCGCGTGGCATGAAGGTGACGCTACGGGGTACGGGTACAAAAGCGCGTCCCAAAGTGAAAGCAGAGGAACTTCAAGAAGACGGCGACGTTATCGAGTTTGAGACGGCGACTACCACCGGCGAAATCATCTCGTTTCCCGACGACTATGCGGGTAAGTTTGTACTCCTCCATTTCTGGTCTATGGCAGACCAAAACTCGCTGGTAGACCTTGCGGCGTTGAAAGAGGTCTATCGCAGGGCGCACAGTAGGGGCTTTGAGATTATCAGTGTGAGCCTTGATACCATGAATCAGGGGCAAGCACTA
>OMJJ01000141.1 GCA_900299305.1 bacterium
GCGGGGGAAAGGGTTGGGATAGGGGGCGTTTGCGATACAAGAACCACTTCCAGCAAACACACTACCCTCTGCGTAACGTGAAGTAGTAAGTTTCCTAACTCCCTACCTACTCTGTTACCGTCTCTTGTCCTTTTTTGGCTTGCCACTTCTCGTAGATGTCGGCGATTACATCGTCGATGGGAGCGCGGTGCGTCTCTACATCCAAAATCTGTGTCTGTGTCGAGACCCGCTCCAGCAGTTCCGCAATAGAGACCTGTCCCCCATCAAACAGAAACTCGTGCCGATTGCCCTCGCTCTTTACCCATTGTGCGACCTCTAAGGTAGGTGGCTTCTCGTCGGGGGTCTCTATGAGTAGTACACGCTGTTCTCCAAACTCGCGCCGTAGCCTCCCAAAATCACCGTCGAACGCTAGCTCTCCCTTATTGATAAGCACAATACGCCCCGCAAGTTGCTCTAGTTCCGACATATCGTGGCTAGTCAGCATAACCGTTACCTTACGCTCACGGTTGAGGTCTTGAATAAAACGTAGTACGTTCCGTTTTGCCAGAACATCCAACCCCAGCGTAGGCTCATCCAGAAACAGAATGTCCGGCTCATGGAGAAGAGCAAGCCCCAAATCGGCACGCATACGTTGCCCCAAGCTCAACTCGCGCACAAGGCTATTGAAGAACTCATCAAGTGCCAAGAGTTCCTTTACAAAGCCTAGCATACGCTCGTAACGTTCATGCGGAATATCCCACAGAACGCGCTTCCACTCAAACGATGCCGCTACGGGGTGGTCGCCCCATAGTTCCGAGCGTTGCCCAAACACAACCCCGATACGCCCTACATAGCGCACCCGTTCGTGTAGAGGGTTCATGCCCAAAACGCGCACCGTACCCGTGTCTGGGGCAATCATTCCCGAAAGGATTTTGACCGTAGTGCTTTTCCCCGCGCCGTTTGCGCCGGCATACGCAACAATCTCCCCGCGCTCCACCTGCAAATTCAGGTCTTTTAGGGCATAAACTTCGCGGATGGTAGGGCGAAACAGCCCCTTTACCGCCTCTATCAGTTTTTCCGAACGCTGACGCTGACGAAAGGTCTTGAAGACTCCCGCAACATCAATTACGATGTCCGAAGTTGGAGTAGCGTTGTGACCCAACACGCCCATAGTACTGTAATCCTTTCCAAAACGTAACTACCGCAACCAGTGCAAGCACCATACTCAACAGCGGGGTAAGCCAGTAACTGGTTACACCTCCCCCCATACCCAACAGAGCACGACACGGCAACCATGCCACCCCCCCCACCGGAACCGCCGTCAGGAGGCTACCTGTTAAAACGGCACCAAGCCCATCTAATGGAAACGACTTGAGTTGCATAAGGAGGTGCATGGTGGAACTGCTAATCTCCTCGGTGGCGCGGGGCGCACGAAACGCAAGCGAGCCAAACGCAAACTGAAACGCCAACACCACCGCAACAGAGGCAACCATATTGATTGCGAACAGAAACCACCAACCCGCAATCTGTGGTAAAACCAGATGCGGCAGAGCAATCCCCAAAAGCACCGTGCCCGGCAGAAGGCTAGGCAAGCCAAAGGCGGGATTAAACCCCTCTGTAAGTAGGCTAACGACGATAGGTTGTGGCTGGATTAGGGTGTGGTCGAACTGCCCACGCCCTAGCCGCCGACTGATAAAAGCGACGTTGTAGCCAAAAAAGACGTTGATAATCCCATCTACCAAGCCCCCATACCCCAGCAGAAACAGTACTTGGTACTTCGACCAGTTTCCGATTCCGCCAAAGCGTTCTGCTAGTAGCAACATCCCCATAACCGCCGCGATATTCAAAACGGTATCGGAGAGCATCATGGTAAGTAGCATCCCCATGCTTCGCATCAGCCCTAGAGTGTCCATCTTCCCATACAGAGCGAAAAGCCGCAAGGTGTGCCGTACCCAATGCCAAAAGCCCTTAACCTCCATACGCCACCACCTTCTCCTTGTTCTTCTCCCACAGCCTACCTGCGATAAGCCATAGTACTACTCCCCAAAACAGTTGGAGTGCCATAAGGCGCGGAGAATCCGCCTGACCTACATAGATAGAGAGAGGAGTAGACGCTTGCCCCGCAAAAGGAAGGTAAGAGAATATCTTGCCCAAGCCCAAAGGCATAAACGCAAACGGCAACAACGCCCCCGAAAGTATCTCACCTATCGCCGCCCGCATACGGTTGAATATCCAAGGGTGCGTTCGGAATGCGATTGCCAACCCAGAAAACAGATACTCAATGCCCAAACCCACAAATACCGCTAAGAGCAGACTAGCAAGGAAGAGTATCCCCGCTTGAGGGCTTGCAGGGAGAGGGTTCACCCCCATCAAGGAAGAGAGGAGTAGGAGAGGTATGGAAAACGTAAGTAGACGGAAAGCGACCCCGCCGCTCCACTCCGCCGCATACTGAGCAAACACGCTCATAGGGCGCAAGTAGCGCATAGAGACGCTTCCATCCCAAAAACCCGATTCCAGCCATGTTCGGCACTCCATCACCTCACGGAATACCTCCGAAATGAGGGTATAGGTGAGCGTGGTTGAGAGGGTGTAGCCGTTTATCGCCCCTTTTCCATGAAGGATAAGCCGCCACAACGCAAAAAAGAGTATCACCCTCAAGAAACGTAACAGGTAGTCGATAAGAAACAGCGCGTTATCGCCCATAAAGCCCGCCGCCGACATCACCGCCATCTTCCAATAGCCTCGTACAAACCGCATCACTAACCGCCATTTCTACTCTTAAAAAGTGTTTCCTCTCTGCCTCTATCGTAACCGCCATTCCTCTTGCTAAAAACCGGACTACTTACAAAGTTCCGAATTCAGTAGGCAAGTCGCCTGTTTTCATGTCGGGGCGCAGAAGCACTTTAATAGAGTCACGTCCACCTGCTACCATCTCAATACCCTCTTGGTACTTTTCGAGGGGTATTTCGTGCGTTACAATGCCGTCTACTTTTAGTAAGCCCCTGTGCAGGTAGTCGATTACTTTAGGGTAACAGCCCGGTCCGAGGTGTGACCCGTAGATATTCAACTCTTTGGTGTCGCCGACAATCGTCCAGTCACTCGTAGAAGACTCACGCATTACCGAGAACTCGACAAAGTTGCCCCCTTTACGAATGGCGTGTAGCCCTTGATTCACCGCGTCGGGGTTTCCTGTCGCTTCGATATAGACATCACAGCCGTAGCCTTCTGTAAGGTTTCGTATCTCTTGTACCACATCCACTTTCGTAGGGTTCAGGGTAATATCTGCCCCTAAAGACTTCGCGACTTCGAGACGGTTGTCGTATAAGTCCAGTGCAACCAGTATCCCCGGATTCTTGAGCCGCGCACACGCCACCATCCCCAAGCCGAGTGTACCGCACCCTGCAATCACCACCACATCACCGAATTCGATAAGCGCACGCTCTACCGCGTGCATAGAACAGGCGAGGGGTTCGATAAGGGCGGCTTTTGAGATGGGTAAATCGGTGGGGACTTTGTAGTTGAGGGCGCGGGCAGGAAAGAGCATATAGTCTGCCATTCCGCCCTGTGTGTAGGAGTGAAACCCGTATATATCGTGTACCGCACAGAGCCAGTACCGCCCCGTAAGGCAGTAGCGGCAAGCGTTACAGGGGACAATCTGCTCCGAAATGGCGCGGTCTCCGAGTGCTAGCCCGTACTGCTCTCCTGCCCCCTCCCCTAGCGCGACCACCGTTCCTATCAGTTCATGCCCTGCGGTAACGGGGGCTTGGATATAGGCTTTGCGGTTCTCGTCACCCCAAAAGAGGGGCGCACCCAGATAGCACTTTATGTCGGAGGCACAGATACCGCAAGCATCCAACTTGATAACCACCTCCCCTGCGGCAGGAGTGGGAACAAGTGTCTCTTCAAGGCGGTAGTCTTGGGGGGCATAGCAACGAATGGCTCGCATGGTTTTGGGAAGCGTGTCTAGGGTCTCAACGCGCATGGCAGAGGGTCTCCTTTAGAGGCATGAGATACGCACTCCATTCCACACTAGCCCCCCAAAAACCTGCCTAGTCGTTTCGCAACGCCCTCATAAGTGGGCGGCGAAGTGCAAGCAGAGTCGCGAAACTCGTCCAGAACAGCCCGCTCACAAACACGGCGAACAGCGTTACCGCCAGCGACTTATAGGGTACGTGCGCTCCCGGAGCCAGCAGAGAGGGCAGTACCGCCACTATCGCCGAGATAATGCCCACCAGAAGCCCTTGCACCAGCAGAAGAAAATGCTCGTGGAATATTAGGAGGCGAATACGGCGCGATGGAAAGCCCACCGCCCGTAGCAAAGCCAGTTCGCTCTGTCTCTCCATCACATTGCGGAGTACCACCACCGCCATACCCGCGCTACCCAGCAGTAGCCCCAAGCCCCCCAGTAACGCGAAGATATTGAGATAGGTGTTCTCTACCGAATTGAAGGTAGCAAGGCGGTCTGCGGTAGGAGTCACCTCCATACCCACGTCTTCTAAACTATGCGTAAGGGTGCGCCGTACCATATCCACCTTCTCGTTACTAGAGCCGGGCATATCTATCAGAAAGACGCGGTAGCCGCTCTGAGAGGGGAAAAGATGATGGAAGTGCCTCTCCGCCATAATCAAGTTGCCCTGTAGTATCCCATTCCCCAACACTCCCACAATCCTCAGTTTGCGCGTTACGCCCCGCTCGTCCACGTAAGGAAGGGTAGCCCCTAACGATTTGCCCAAAGCCCACTGTACTGTATTCACATCGCCCACAACGGGAATAATCTCTTCGTTTTGGTTGCTGTCCTCTTGGGGCATCTCTAGTATCTGCCACGCCAGTTTTGGGGGTAGTGGCTTATAGAGTTGTGCAAACGCAAAGGGGTTTATGTTGACCAGAGTGCTAGGGTCTACCCCCAAAATACGAGGGTTAGGGGCGCGGTTCAGGTTCAAACAGCTCGCATCATCCCCCTCCTTCAAGCGAAATGCAGCGAATTTTGCACCATAGAGGTCTTCAGGGGATAACCGAAAGTTCTCTTGCCCCTCTTTGGTGTTTAGGTCTTGGTAGATGGGCAAGGTGGTTGTGCTATAGAGCGCGAACCCGCCCGTCCCTGAATCTCTGAGTTTTGCCACCTCGTTGGGGTCGTGCCTACTCGCGCCTACCCCAATCACCAGAAACGCACCTACTGCCAACAGCACCATAACATTCAGGCTTCTGCCCCAACGCCTTGCCGTGTTTCTGATTCCTAGTGAGCGCAAGGAGAGAGCCTGCTCACTCTCGTTCTGCTCTATTTTGCGAAGCCGTATTCGGCAGTAGGTAAGCCCCGAAATCAGCAGAAACGCACCTGCCCCAAAAAACACCTCCGGTGCTTCCGACTTGGGCAGAATCCAACCCGCCCCCAGCATCACCAGCGTAAAGAGGGACGATACGAGTAGCACCCCATGCGCCACCGTAAAGCGGCGCGGTATCGGTACAAAGGGAGAAGTATCTGCCCCCATTGCCAACAGTTCGCGGGGGAGACGCTTTGCCTGACGCTGTACCACTATCCAGATTGTCACCAGCGCGATAGCAAAACCGATACCTGCCCCCGTACTAAGGGTTTTGCGCTGTAGATGGAAGTGCAGTACCGAATCCGCAACCGCTCCGCTCCAAACCGTACTTAGCCCCTTCACCATAAAGCGGGTGTAGTAGATGCCAAGTTGTGCGCCCAGCCACGAAGCCAGTAGCGCGACCACAAACCCCTCTCGTAGTAAGATGCCCCGTACCTTGCCAAGCGGTATCCCCAGTGCCAGCAAAATCCCCATCTCCTCTGCCCGTTGCTCTGCCCCAAACCCAAAGAGCAACGCCGTAAGCAGTAGTGCAGAGACGATGAGGAACGAACTAAACCCGATAAAAAGCATTCCAAAGTCGAGAGAGTTGTTGCTTGCCTGCATCCCTTCCGCGTAGGTGGGCAAAAAGAAAAAGCCCACAGAGGCGGGAAGCAGTGCTTGCCGCAAGCAGGTCTCGGCATAGTCTTGTGCCTGTGCGATAAAGGGCATACGCACCGAAGTCAGGCTCCCGAAGCGGTTTTCCCACATCTTCTGACCGGCTTTTAGGTGGATAAAGGCTTTGGGGGTTCCCTTATACTTATCCCAGTAGGCTTGATCTTTATCACGGATTTTGGCAAGGTCTACCGGCATACCCGGCTCCCAGTCGCGGCAGTTCTTCTTGTCGCTTAGTCCGGGTATAAAGGGCATCAGGGTGGGGTCGGAGGCGGCTCCCTCTATAGGGATAATGTCGCGTACCTTAAAGGTACTGGTGCGGGTCTCTAGTTTTCGCATCGCACCCACCACGTAGTAACTCAGAGTGACCTCGCTACCGGGGTGCAGTTGTAGGTCGTCCGCAAGCCACTGATTGACGACCATCTCGTCCTCGCCCACATTCATCGTTACCAGTGAGCCGTCCGTTGCACAGACCACCGAATAGGGAGTAGCACGGCTCCCCGACTTAATCTCATTTACGAAATAGGTAAAGACTCCCCTAGAGTCGTTGAGAGAGCGCAGAGCGACTTCGCTGATTTGTGGCTCGATAAAGATACGCGGTGTAGTGAGGGCGAGCTCGCTGGTAGCGGGGATTTTTTGAAGTTCGAGGTTGGAATCGGCGAGTGTCCAGTTTTTCCAGAGGGCGGCAGTGGTCTCACTAGAGACTACCGGTTTATTGGGGCGTTGCCCTACTAGCAGGGTGTTTACCTTCTCCTCTTGCCCCATTTTGCTCTGGAGATAGGAGAGGGGAAGATAGACATTGAGAGGGGGAATCTGGTTAGCCTCTAGGCTAAATCGCCCAAAACGTGTCTCATCTACAATAGCAAGTACCTTGAGGCGAAACGCAACAGTAGAGTCTTCGAGGGTAGAGAGAGGCGCATCCCGCGAAAGAAGGCTGGGCTTATCTACCCGCAATAAGATTTCACTCCCAATTTTCGCGCCTATCTGCTTTGCCAAGCGGTCATTAAGAGTAACCCCTTCCTCTTGCCCCATCATGGGGAGGATACTGACATGACCCAGACTCCAAAACTTGGGCGTAACCCCCAAAAACTGAACATTCCCCGCCATCAACGCTCCGCGCCCGTCGGTGTCTTCGTGCGTGACTGTGCCTCTGGTCATAATGAGGGGGGCAACGGGGGCTTTTATCTCTTTCTCAATCTTTTCGGCAAGTACCTCTCGAAAGAAGCGGTGTTGCCCCAGAAGCGCGAGCTGTACATCTCCAAGACGGGATATCGTGGACTGTAGGAGGCTGTAACGCACCGAATCACCTACCGCCAACGCGCCCACCAGTATCGCAATGCCCACTGTTGCCCCTACAAGCACCCCCAAATGGGAACGCCAATGGTGAATTAGTCCACGTAGTGCTACTCTCCAGAGGTTCATACGCTCTCCTCTAGGGGTATCAAGCGTCCATCTTGTAGTTCAAGACATCGGGACATCTGTTGTGCGAGTGCAAGGGAGTGTGTTATCACTAGGAGGGTAACGCCCTCCTCCCGATTGAGTTCCAAAAGCAGGTCGGTGAGGTTTTCTGCGGAGGTACGGTCTAGTGCACCCGTAGGCTCGTCGGCAAGCAGGAGGCGCGGCTCATTGATAAGCGCACGCACCACCGCCACCCGCTGACGCTCTCCGCCAGAGAGTTGTCCTGGACGGTGCTTCATACGGCTACCTAACCCTACCCGCTGTAGAAGGCGTATCGCACGGGCTTGTACGGGTTCACGGGCTTGGGTATCTCCTGCGAGTGTAGGGATTAGCACGTTCTCTAGCACCGTACACTGCGGCAAAAGGTGGTGCATCTGAAAGATAAAACCTATCTCCTGATTGCGTAAGCGTGGTAAGTCGGAGGCGGGAACGCCCGAAAGGTCACGCCCATTAAAGTAGATTTCGCCTCTGTCGGGGGTATCGAGGGTTCCTATCAGTTGAAGAAGCGTACTCTTCCCAGAACCAGAAGGTCCTAAAATAGCGACAGCCTCCCCTTCTGCCACGCGCAAATCTAGCCCTTTCAGCACGGTAGTCTGCTGTAAGGTTCCTCCATAACTTTTGTACACTCCTCGCAAATCGAGGATGGGGGGGCTGACGATGTTGTTATTTCTCATGCTACTCTTCTAACCCCGCTCTGTTTGTAGGGGGTACTTGTCGGGCAATCTTACTATTCTAAGGTGTCACATACTGGAAGGTTATAGCCCTCATCACCAACCTCTTCTCCCAAGTTTGGGCGAAGAGGCGAATGCACTCTATAGTCAGGTAGTTACCTTTTTGTACAGGTACACCTTTCTGATAACGAGAATACCTCTCTACTCTCTCTTTCCCCCAAAATTGGGGGAAAGATGTCCTGCA
>OMJJ01000142.1 GCA_900299305.1 bacterium
AACTTGGGGGCAAGGATGTCCGAAGGACAGGATGAGGGCTAATCCGCTGACTATACCGTAATGTGAACAACTGCCTAATCGCAAAGTAATGCGATTGCCCGACACTAGGGGGTACTGCTCAATCTCGTTATAAACTCTCGAAAGCGTCCAGAATACGCTTGCTAACCTCTGCTTTTGAGAGTTTGGGGAGTGCGAGGGTACGCCCATCTCGCCATGCAAACGTAACGATATTGGTATCTACCTCAAACCCGGCACCCTCTTGCAGGACATCGTTCACAACTATCATGTCGAGGTTTTTGCGCTCTAGTTTTGTGGTGGCATTCTGCAAAAGGTTTTGGGTCTCTGCCGCAAAACCGATACTTTTCACGTTATCCGATTTTTTGCGTCCCAACTCCGCGATTATGTCTGTGTTTGGAGTTAATCGCAATGTAAAATCGCTTTCGCCTTCCTGCTTCTTTATCTTGTGAGGCATGGCTTCCGCAGGGCGATAGTCGGCTACCGCCGCCGCCGCGATGATACCCGTCACATTGGGAAGGGTGTTTAGGCAAACTTGTAGCATCTCTTGGGCGGTCTCTACTGGAATGAGGTGTACCCCATTGGGCGGTGGTTGCGTAGAGACACCGCTCACCAGAGTTACTCTTGCCCCGCGCCGAACCGCCTCCGAAGCCAATGCGTACCCCATCTTGCCGCTAGAGCGGTTGGTTAAGAAGCGAACGGGGTCGAGGGGTTCGCGGGTAGCCCCGGCGGTTATCAAGAGGTGTTGCCCCTCTAGCGTTTGAGATACCGTAAGGGCTTGGGTAACGGCGGCAACAATGTCGGCGATGTCTGCGAGTTTTCCTTCACCTACATCCTGACACGCCAGTAGTCCAGAGCCGGGTGGCACGAGCTGTATCCCTCGTGCAGTAAGCGTTGCTACATTGTCTACGGTTGCGGGGTGGTGCCACATCTGCGTATTCATGGCAGGGGCGACGAGTAGGGGAGTGCTACTGGGAGTGGCAAGGAGGCAGGTGGTGAGCATATCATCCGCGATACCGTGTGCCATTTTCGCTAGGATGTTTGCGGTAGCGGGGGCAACCAGTACCAAATCTGCCGACTGCGCTAAATCAATGTGGGCAATACGTTGGGTGTCTGGTTCTTCAAAGGTATCGGTAAGAACGGCATTTCGGCTGAGGGCGCGGAAGGTGGATACTCCCACAAACTGAGTAGCATTCTGCGTAAGGACAACGTGAACCACTGCTCCCAACTTTCCCAACTGGCTCACCAAGTCGGCGGCTTTGTAGGCGGAGATGCTTCCGCTTACCCCTAGCAGTACTCTCTTTCCTTCTAAAACTGCCATACGCTTACGACCTCTTCTTGAGTTCCGTGTGCTTCTCGGTTGGTTTCTGCTTTTCGTTTTCTACCGTGAAGGAGTCCCACTCTTTGAGCATCTCTGGTACGGTGACAAACGAGTAGCCCTCATCCCTTATCGACTTGATGATATTGGGCAGGGCGGTTGCGGTGTGTTGTTTGTCTTTGCTGTCATGCAGTAGCACAATATCACCGGGCTTTAGTTGCTCCATAACCGCTTTGTACACCTTCTCCGCATTGATATGCTTAGAGGTATCTGCCCCCGTGTTCGTCCATAGGATTAAGGGGTATCCCGCCTTGAGTGCCGCTGAAGAGTAGGCACTTTTCAGGTTTCCAAAGGGGGGACGAAACAGCCCCGTAGACCGCTTGGTAATGTCCTTAAAGAGGTTGTCCCAGTTCTTCAACTCCTCTTCGGCGACGTACTGGTCGGGGTTGCGGGCGTGGGTATAGGTGTGGTTGCCGACAGCGTGTCCTCTGCGGATAATCTCTTTAACCAGTGCGGGGCGAGCGTGCATCTGTATTCCCATGAGGAAGAAGGTCGCTTTGATTTTGTTCTCGTCGAGTATATCCAGCACTTGCGGAGTGATGTTTTCAGAGGGGCCATCGTCAAAAGTGAGAGCAATAATCTTCTTCTTTATCCCCTTGCCCTGATTCCGAATCTTGGTGCGCTTCATACTCTCTGGCACGTCCCACGAGTTTCCCAACGGCAAAGCGGGTTCTGGGGCAGGGGCAGGGGCTATTGGCTTCGCAGCAACAACCACCGTTCCCGGTTTGGGGGCATCGGGGACAATGACGTACTTGCATCCCAGTGTACCGCTACCTAGCGCAAACAGCACAAACCCTAAACGTAAAACAGACATAAAAACTACTTTCTACTCTGGCAAAGGCTTCCCTTGAGTTTCAGGGGCGAGCCACACACCCAAAAATCCCACCACATAGATTGATGACACTACTGTTGCCGCTACTCGTAGCCCGTGAGTTGAGTCGGTTGCAGAGGCGAAGTGATTCGAGAGTTGCCCTAAAGCAAAGGGGGCAAGCGCGGCAAGAATACGGGCGCAGTTGTAGCAAAACCCTACACCGGTTGCCCTTAGCCGTGTGGGATATAACTCTGGAAAGTATACCGCATAAGCCGAAAATGGCGCGAGGGCACAGAATCCGAGAAGGAGGGCGAGCAGTATGGCAGAGTTTAAGTCGTGTATGCCCCAGAAGGTGGCTTGTACGGACAGATAGGCGAGAACAAAAAACAGCACCAGTGCTGGACGGCGACCCTTCCACTCGCTGAGTGCCGCATACGCGAACATCCCTACAAACGCCCCAATGTTCTGCACAAAAAAGACGATACTGCGGTACTCGGTAAGGGTCTTCTTGATTGCGCCCTCACGTGCAGATTCAGGTAAGGCGAGAATAACATTGGATTTTGTTATGATGGGCTTTAGGGTGGAGCCTACGAGGTCGGGTAAAAAGAACGCAACTCCCCATAGCCCGCCTACTCCTGCCAACGCCATAAGTACCCCCGAAATCGTGTTGCGCCGTAGTTCGGGAACTCGAAGCAGGTCGGATATTTTGCCGAGTTCCTCTTGTGTAGAACTGGCTTTCGCCTCTTTCCAGCGTTCGGGTTCTTTTACAGAGGCGCGAATCCAGAGTACGACCAAGGCAGGTGACGCACCCACAAAGTAGACGACTTGCCACCCCATACTGCTAAGAGCAAGCGTGATAACCGCCGCCCCCATGTTCCCTATCGCCGATAACGCTTGTAACGCCCCCAACGCCATAGGGCGGGAACGGTTGGGCCATACCTCTGCAACGAGCGATGCCCCCGCCGCAAACTCTCCGCCCACACCCAAAGCGGTTAAAAATCGGCATACCGCGTACCAGTGTATCTCCGTAACAAGCCCATTCAGCCCCGTAAAACAGGCGTAGATGAGAATGGTTATCATCATGGTACGGGTACGCCCCAAGCGGTCTCCAAGTATCCCAAAGATAAAGCCACCTGTAGCCCACCCTAGCAAAAAGATGGCTGTTAGCAGACCACCCCAACTCTTTGCGGTCTTTTCGAGTATGTCTCCCGCCAAGCCACTGTGCTTGAGTACCTCCATTACCGACTGCTGACGTACCAGATTGAAGAGGTTCTGATCCATTGCGTCGAAAAGCCAACCCAATGCGGCAACCATCAAAACTATCCAAGCGTAGCGCGGCACACCTTGGTACCACCTCAACTTGCTCTCGTTTTCCGTCTCCTGTGCCATAGTGACACACTCCTCATTTGGGGGGATGATGTTTTCTTACCATAGTGTACCCACTCCTCCCCTGTAATTTTGTATTTTACAGGGGAGGAGAGAGGGTATTTGAGACTAACCTAAGTTGGTTAGTGCGAAGGAGAAGTCTTCATTGGAGAGGATACGGGGTAGGTTACGGTCTTGGGAGTCGGCGATGCGGATAAGTGCCTGTAGTCCCGCTTCGTTGACGAGCGCACGTATATCTGCGCCGCTATAGCCTTCGGTTTGGGCGGCGAGATGGTCAAGGTCTACGTCGTCAGCGATACGGGCAGACTTTGTGCAGAGCCGGAACAACTCTTTTCGTGCCTCTACATCTGGTAGGGGGATTTCGATTTCGCGGGAGAGCCTTCCACCACGCCGTACCGCAGGGTCGAGCATATCAGGGCGGTTGGTTGCCCCTACTACGAAGACGCGGTTGTTAGAGGTGAGTCCGTCCATCTCTTGTAGAAACTGATTGACGATTTTGTCGGAGTGTATGGCGACCCCGCCCTGCCGTATGGTGAGGAGTGCGTCTATCTCATCAATAAAGATGATAGAGGGCGCGTTCTGGCGTGCTTTGAGAAACAGGTCACGGACACGCTTCTCGCTTTCTCCCACATACATCTGCTGAACGTCGGCGGGGGTGATAGCGAAGAAACTACATCGGGACTCGTTGGCAAGGATACGGGCGACGGTGGTCTTTCCAGTTCCGGGAGGTCCCTTGAGTAGGATACCAGTAGGGGGCTGAATACCGAGTTCTCGCGCCATGTCGGGCTTCTCTAGCATGAGTTGCATCTGACGGAGTTCCCGCTTGGTTTTGGCGGGTAGGATGATGTCGTTCCAAGTCGCCACTGTGGTAGAGACCTCGGTGGGGGAGGTGGACTGCTGTTGGGGGGCAGTGAGCGAGTTGGCTAGGTTGACGTAGTTAGAGTTTGCGGGGTCGAGTTGTGCGGCGCGACGTGCCATCTCTTGTGCCTCTCCGCGCCTATCGAGTTGGTGCAGGGTTCGAGCAAGGTAGTGGACAGCTCTGGCGTGATTGGGGTCGCGCTCTAGCACGGAACGGAGGTAGTACTCCGCATCTACAAGGGACTGGCGGTAGCGTTGGAACTTGCGCTTGCCCTCTTTGGCAGAACTCTCCAATCCTAGTACCTGTGCGCCATAAGCGAACGCCATGTCGCTAAAGCCGGGCTTGTCGTTTTCGGCATCGTTCCAGAGCGACCATCCGAGACGGAAGCGGGCTTCGGTGCTTTCGGGGTCTAGGGCAATGGCTTTACGGTATGCCTCTATTGCGCGTACCCAGTCGTGAGTACGGGCGGAGTCCATTCCGCGCCGTAGTGCGTCTTCGAGTTTTTCGGTGGTTGTGTTCGACATGGCGTTACTGCTCTTGCTTATTTAAGGGTGTACAGTGGGCGTAGTAGGAGCCTCTTGTTGTGGCTTTTGATAGACGATACTTGTAGTGTAGAATTTTGCACTGTGAGTTATTGGTTTGCTTGCTTGGTTCGGCTCCGTGGTAGGAATCCGGTAAAAGAGTGTGCCAGTTTTGCGTTGAACAAGTCCTTGTTTATCAAGATAGTATTTACAAACGACACGAGTTGCTTGGTAGACACCTGCATTTTGATTCTCGTTTTCGTCAGAATCGCTGTCTTGTGTCACTTCAAGCACATCGTAGGTTTTGTGTTGGTAGGTTTCAGGCTTTAATAGTCGGCAAGTTACCTTCTCAGGGTGCTCCTCGCTTCCCTCTTGGATAGACTCCTCTTCTTGGTTTACTGGCACAGGAAGGCGATAGAGGGGATGTTCAAAAATTTTAGGAAGCGATACGATTTGAATAGGGGCTGCCCCTTTTTTAAGTACTTGACGGGTATTAACTACAGACCCGTTAATATAGATAACTCGGCTTTCGGTAGATATATCCACTTGGGAGTTACTGAACTCTACAGTAATGTCTTGCTTTGCGATTAGGTTGCTGTTGTTTTTAACCGCGGTTTTATGTCTTGCAATGAGTTGTATAAGGTTACGTTGGTCGTTTTTGTGGGTGGTAGGGGAGGAGAATGCTAGTGGAGTGCAGTTCATTAGTCCCCAAATTGTGGTAAGAGCGAGTCTTGCAAACATGATAAAATCCCTTCTTATTTGAAACGTAGGTTAATGACAAACAGGCTATTGTACTGTAAATGAGAGTGTACCCTCTTTATAATATATAGAGTACGTGCATGGAGCCAAAAGGTTACACTAAGTTATGATTGGTGCAGGAAGTGGGTAGGTGGTTGTTCAATTTAGGGGTAGGTTGATCGGTTTCCACTCCGTTGCAATAAACAAAAAACATTATCGGACACTATTAGGTGAAAACCCACTGTGTAGGAGATTAGCGTGAAGGAATCATCGGAAAACGTGGCGACCCCGAAAAGGCTTCCGCTCTATGTGCAGGTGCTGGGCGGGGTGCTTCTTGGCATACTGGTAGGGGCTTGGCGGCAGAGCGGGGCGAA
>OMJJ01000143.1 GCA_900299305.1 bacterium
ATCGGATAAAAGCTACCCTGGGGATAACAGGCTTATCTTGCCCAAGCGCTCACAGCGACGGCAAGGTTTGGCACCTCGATGTCGGCTCGTCGCATCCTGGGGGTGTATTCGCTCCCAAGGGTTGGGCTGTTCGCCCATTAAAGCGGTACGCGAGCTGGGTTCAGAACGTCGTGAGACAGTTCGGTCTCTATCCGCGGTGGGCGTAGAGAATTTGAAGGGGGCTGACCCTAGTACGAGAGGACCGGGTTGGACGGACCGCTGGTGTACCTGTTGTGCCGCCAGGCGCAGATGCAGGGTAGCTACGTCCGGAAGCGATAAACGCTGAAAGCATATAAGCGTGAAGCGCGCCCTAAGATGAGATTCTCCTCAGCACAAGCTGGTAAGGTTCCCGGTAGACAACCGGGTTGATAGGCGGGAGGTGTAAGCGCAGTAATGCGTTGAGCTGACCCGTACTAAATGACCGAGCGGCTTTAGAACTAACACTCCAACTTACTCGTGTGTTGTCCTTCCCTCCGGACTTCTGGAGAGCATACGATGGAGAGTTTCGCTGAATAACTACAAGCGTGTCCTAATGGTTTACAAACAGTTGTGTAGACCCATGACACCCCACTCCACAGTGTGTGGTTGTCTCTCAAACCAATTTTGAAAAGTTTTACCGATTTGCGGTGGCTATGGCGATAGTGACCCACCCGTTCCCATCCCGAACACGGAAGTGAAACCTATCTGCGCCGACAATACTCGATGGGCAACTGTCCGGGAAGATAGGTCGCCGCCGCAATAAATCTTAAACGAGGAGACAGAAAACTCTGTCTCCTCGTTTTGTTGTTTGGCTTCTTGTCCAGTTACGGAATACGCTCCTCCTCTACCTCATGTGCCTCGTCCTGCTTAGGCTTGCCCTTCTGCTTGGGGTGAGGAATACGCGGTACAAGATTAGGGTCGTACTTAGAACCCGCCGATACCTGTACCATCGTGATACGGATGCGGGTAGGGAAGAACTTTTCCGGTTCAGGGTGCTTATGCGCGTGAACCCCCTTACCATCCTTGATTACCAAGTCCATCTGCTTAATCCCCTCCGACCAGATAATCGCGTTGTTCTCCCAAAACGAGGTCATACTCACATCCTTCTCATACACCCCCTTCTCGGTGTAGGGGCTAATCCCCGTACAGCCGTACCCGTTACCCTGACCCTTATTAGGAATATAGCACAGGCTCCACTGAGTAGGCTCGCCGCCAGCAGGTCTATCCAGAACTTCGGCGCGAATATGCACCGTCCCGTTACGATAGTCCACTGGGCTTGTCCAGTCGCGGGGACGTTGTGGGTTAATCATCTTCCCCTTCACGTAGTAGTGCGATTTGCTAGGGGTAGAGGTGTCTGCATCCTTCTTCGTAAACTTGAAGGTCACATCGAACAGAACAAACTGCTCTGCTCTGCCTACTGCGGGTACTGCAAGCAGGGCAGGGAGAGCCACCAGAAACGGGATTCCTTTTTTAAGCATCATTTTGCCTCCTTTACACTCTGTAGCATAGAGCAATCCTTCGCGTTTGTCAAGCAGAATTACCTGCCCAAACCACTTGACAACTGCCTCTCTATATTCTATAATACGTTTAGAAAATTTTACCTACAAAGGCGACGAAAAGAGGGAGTAGGTAAGCCGCGCAGTTACCAGAGAGTCGGATAAGGTGAGAGCCGACACTAGCGAACTTACCGAAATGGTCTTTGAGCCGTACTCGTGAAAGGCAGTGCCAAGTAAGGAGTACCGGGGGGCTCCCGTTATAGGGCTAGGGTGTTCGCGCACCCGCCGAGGCTTCTCTTGCGAAAGAGAGGTGAAATCAGGTGGAACCACGAAGGCACAGCCTCTCGTCCTGATTCATTTTACAATAAGTGAATCACGATGAGGGGCTTTTTGGTGACTCAGCGCGGTTCTAAGGAGAAATTTTAATGCCGAAAGTACTTGGAATGAGATGCCGGGAGTGTGGGGAAGAGTACCCCATGAACCCCATTCACGTCTGCGAACTCTGTTTTGGACCTCTGGAGGTTCTCCTCGATTGGGAACTCCTCGAAGGCAAACTGACCCGCGAAAAGATTGAAAAGGGTCCCAAATCCATGTGGCGATACTGGGATCTACTCCCCGTGGAAGGACCTCCCACCGTAGGACGTAACGTCGGGTTTACCCCACTCGTAAAGGCAGAGCGGCTAGGACGCGAGTTCGGTCTCAAAAACGTATACGTAAAGAACGACGCGGTAAACCATCCCACACTCTCCTTTAAGGACAGAGTCGTTGCGCTCGCACTGACCAAAGCCCGTGAGTTTGGATACGAAACCGTCGCCTGTGCCTCTACCGGCAACCTAGCGAACTCGGTAGCCGCCCACGCCGCAGAGGGAGGATTCCACTCCTACATCTTTATCCCTGATAACCTAGAGCAAGGCAAAGTTATCGGTACACTCGTCTACGGTGCAAACGTCCTCGCGGTATCGGGGAACTACGACGAGGTAAACCGCCTCTGCGCTGAAGCGGGAGACAAGTACGGTTGGGGATTCGTAAACATCAACCTACGCCCCTACTACGGCGATGGCTCCAAGACCTTCGGTTACGAAATCGCAGAACAACTCGGCTGGAAAGCCCCCGACCATATCGTTACCCCCTGCGCGGGTGGTTCACTTATCAGCAAGACCTACAAAGGGCTTAACGAACTCAATCGGCTAGGGCTACTAGAGAACGGCGGTACAGAGGGGATTCCTACCAAGATGTACGCCGCTCAGGCAAAA
Source organism: bacterium (assembly GCA_900299305.1). Classification (GTDB taxonomy): domain Bacteria; phylum Armatimonadota; class Chthonomonadetes; order Chthonomonadales; family Chthonomonadaceae; genus CAIJLM01. The sequence goes on from OMJJ01000143.1 coordinate 2,768, forward strand.
GGTTGCTCGCCCATCACCACCGCCATTAAAGAGAAGTACGAGATTTTCCGACCCCAAAAACCGAACACCATCGCGAAATCTATCGCCATAGGAAACCCCGCAGATGGGCATATCGCCATAGAGACCGTGCGGAAATCCGGCGGTTGGGCAGAGGATGTTACCGATGAAGAGGTCGTTGAAGGTATCCGCCTACTAGGGCGCACCGAAGGCATCTTTACCGAGACCGCAGGAGGTGTTACCACCGCCGTCTTCAAAAAACTGGCGGAGCAGGGGCATTTTGGCGAAAATGAGACCGTAGTTATCTCTATTACCGGCAACGGATTGAAGACTATTGAGGCAGTTGCGGGTAAACTAGGTAGTACCGTACACATTCAACCCAATCTCGCTTCGCTGGCGGAAGCCCTTCAAACAGAAAAACTGCTGGCGACGGTATAGGGAACAAAGTGAAGAGTTTTTAGGAGTAGATAGAACTAATGGCAGTCTCTGTACTGATACCCACCCCCATGCGAAAGCAGACCAACGAACAAGACACCGTAGAGGTGAACCCCGGAACCATCGCAACGATGGTAAAGGAGTTGGCGGCGCAGTATCCCGGCATCGAAAAACGCCTTGTGGATGACCAAGGCGAACTACGCCGCTTCATCAACTTCTACGTAAACGAGGAAGATATTCGTTTTCTGGAAGGCAAAGAGACCCCTCTTAACGACGGTGATACCGTCTCCATCGTTCCCGCGATTGCGGGGGGGTGCTAAACGGGGAACACCCCACGTAATACGGAGGATGATTACAACCAGTCATGGCAGAACTCACTCTTGAACTAAACGCAACCGCAGAGGTATCGGGGCAACCTATTCTTTGGCGGCTTGGCAAAATCTTCAATGTCGTCACCTCGATAGACCGCGCACGGGTCTCGGAAGACTACGCCTACATCCAACTGCGCTTAGAGGGTTCCAAGCAAGAACTCGATATGACGCTGGCATACCTGCGTAGTCTGGGGATTGTAGACGGCAAGCAGCCCACCTCAGTTCCGGCAGGAACCGTCAACCCCGAAGACAGCATCAAACAGAGTAACGCGATAGATATTCGCCTCAAGACCGTCTTTCCCACACAGGGCAACAACCCCGTTCTCTATCGTGTAGGAAAAGACTACAATGTGGTGGTCAATGTACGCCATGCCGCCTTCGATAACGAAGAGGGGGGCTACGTAGATATTACCGTCTCTGGCGACCTGATAGATGTACAACGCGCCATTACGTTTTTACACACCACAGGGCTTAGTGTGAACCCCAAACAGCGTTGTGTAAGTAACGGCAGAAACCTATAATCTCGTTTTCAGAGTAATTTGAGATACAGAAATCCCCTCTAACACAAGGTAGAGGGGATTTCTGTTTTAAGGGCGGCTAATGGATTTAAGGGTTGCAAAGTCCTCATTGTTGGAGGCGGGGTCGAAATGAGTACTCTCCTCTTCTGCGAGGAGTTGCTGGCGGCGTTTTTCAAGGTGTGTCCGCAAGTTACGTGAGGGGGTGGCGACGTAGATAGCGACGCGATTGGTTTTGTCTTGAATCGTTACGCCGTGCTTGGTTAGATGGTAGGCAACCTCATGTACTCCATCCGCATCTATACGAAACACATCAACAGGGCGGCGCAAGTAGGAAGGCAGTTCAAAAGCGAACTCTGCGGGGCGCGGTGGGTGAAAGCGAAACACCTTCTCAATAGGGTCGGGGGTATAGTCGAGGTCGAGTGCAAAGAGGAGGGCACCCTCTGGTGATACTATCGAAGCCAAATCCCAATCTGGTTTGCCCTCCTTATGCAGTTGGCGATACTGGTATGCGTCTCCTTTAAGGTAGAACGATTCGAGCATTTTAATCTCTCGCCCTACTCGCGCTACCTCGTCTAGTGTGTCACGAAAGAGGACAAGAGAGCGAAGTGAGAGGTTGAACCAGTAGAGTGAGGTGATACGGCTTGCAAGCGCATGATATGCCTGTAGGCGTAGTTCGTCGGGGGTAGGGGAGGTGCGCTGTCTCCCATCATAAACATCCCAACCCTGATGCGGCCCCTGTGACCAGTAGGCAGTAGGGGCAGGGCGGCTCATTTCGCGCAGTGAGCGGCACATATCCCCAATGGTCTCTAGGGGGGCACCCCAACCGATACGTGTCTCTCCCCATCTTTCGTATCTGCGCCAACTATCAGGCGAGGGAGCCGTTACACGGTAGGCATCGTAGTGGGGGTAGTCGGATAGCCCCGCGTAGTAACGCCAATTCGCCTCATCACTCAAGGTTAGCGTGGTCGCAAAACGGGAAGGCGCATACTTCTCTAAGGCACGTAACACCTCTTGCGGCATCTTCTGCCCACTGCCCCCACCATACTGAGGCTCCCCCAGACTCTCTACTCCATGAACTCGTGATAGATTGGCATCGGTATCGTAGGCACTTATCGGCTCTAACCCACCAAAAAACTTGAGTGGGTAACGGCTATAGAGTCCGTTTGGCTCTATCTGGTCGGTATAGCCGGGAAGCATACCAATGTGCGCGGTATTGATGTGCAGACGCTTGAGAGTCTTTAGAAACGCCTCATGGAGAACGGATGGTCGGTCATCACGGGTATGGCTATCCGTAACCCAACCTCCGCTAATATCAAACGCCTCACGCTTAATTCGTAATTTTGCCCAGAGGGAGAGCGGTTGCCCCTTGGGGTCTTTAAGAGTGACCTCCAAAACGCAGTAGGTGAGGGGCAGTTTGCCTGTAACTACCTCTGCGCCCCCTTTGTCTTTAGGAGGAATAATGCCGTCGGCAGAAAAGGGGAGTAAATCACGTAGTGAGGTCTGTGGGTAGAACACACGCCACGTATCGGCGGACTTAGGGAGGTAGAGCCGCGCCCCCTCTATTTTCAACGCCTTAGAGGAGCGGTTTTCGATATGAAAAACCAGTTTGTCGGGTTGTACCGAATCGCCCAAGAAGGTGATGGCAGAAAGCCAAACCAGCGGCTTGGTCAGTGTGACCGCGTAGGTATCTTGAGTACCAAGCCCCCAGTCCTCTATCTGTATCGGGAACGAACTGCCTGCACCCCATCCAGTACGGATACTGTTGTAAGACCAAACCGTAAGTGCTCCTGGTGGCAAAGTGAGATGTGCGCCACCCCAACTGTTTGGGGTATCGTGCCAAGCCCATTCGCCATCCATGAGGAGTTTGAGGGGGTACTTCCCCTTAAATAAGACCTCATTTGTGGATACTGTTTGGTGGGAATCGGTATTCCGAACGAATATCTGCACCCTAGCCCCTGTCGCAGAGCCTGCTTCGGAGGAGAAGCGCATACTAGAAGCACGTACATGGGGAGTAACGGTAATACCCTCAATTTGGAGGGGCTGTTTAGGTTTTGGAGTCTTCTCTTGTGCGTTTACTGCGGGAGCGAAAAAGAGTAGCGTAAGGCTGAGAAGAGTAGAGTAGGATCGTACAGGGATAGGTAGGTACACCTCATTTTCCTCCTATACACAGAGTGGTAAAATGTATGAAAACCTATAGAACAACAGTTACGAGAGGTAAATAACTCTCGGATTATAGCACGCCGCCTCTTTATGCGTCAATGTGAAAGGGGGACTTTGGGGAGGTGAAACACATCTTACAATGCCCTCGCTTTTCGCTGTAACAAAGCAGGAGACTCGTCGTCTTTTAGGGAATAGAGAATCTTAACAATGCAGTTAGAGAAAGGAGAGAGAGATTGGCGAGTTCTCCAGAAGTACAGAAAAGCGCGATAAGCACACCTGCTTCCCAACGCACTGAAGCCGCCTCCGCTACTACAACGCAGTGGATACGGTTACGTGCGGTAGCGTGGGCACTCCTCTTCTCACCGGTTACGGCGTTTTGGGCGGTAGACCAAGGGGTAGACGTTATCTTCTCCCTAATGATTCCCCCCGTAATCATGACGCTGGTAATGGCGGCAATCAATCTCGTTTTGCGGAAGGTTGCACCCCGTATCTCCCTCTCTATGGGCGACCTCATTATCTTCTACGGGATGCACACCGTTCTCTGTGCTATCTGTGCAGAGTGGATGTCGGTTATAAACCCCTATATCCACTCCTACGCCCTCTACCGTAGTAGCGATTCCCGCTTCGATAGATACATGAACCCCTATATGAGCGACTGGTTTTTTATCCCCGTCCGCCTTGCCGACCAGTTTGAGGACTACCGAAATGGGGGCTTTGGATTCTCCTACTTCCTTACCAAACTTCCACTCTGGTGGCGTTATATCGGGGCATGGACTCTCCTCTTGTCGCTGGTATGTATGGCGATGCTCTGTATCAATAGCCTCTTCCGTGACGAGTGGGCGAACCGCGAAAAACTGGCTTTTCCCATTATTCAAGTACCAATGGAGGTGGTTAAGTTGGGGGTAGGGCAGTCTCAAATCTGGAAAAAGCCCACCTTCTATGTCCCCTTCCTTATTATGTTTGTAATAGATAATATCAACGGTCTGCACTTTGTCTACCCCAGTGTGCCGCTTATCAATGTGCGTTTTATTAGCGACCTAGCCCTGATATTTCCTAGCCCCCCCTTCAATGCGATAGGCTGGACACCCATAGGGTTCTTCCCTTATATGGCAGTTATTGGATTCTTTATGCCCACCGATTTGCTCTTTTCGTGTATCTTCTTCTTCTTCTTTCGGAAGGGGATGCAGGTAGTAACCTACGCAATGGGATATGTAGACAGCGCGGGAGTCTTTGGGGGCGGTGGTCTGATACCCTCTCCTCCCTATTTTAGCGAACAGTCTTGGGGGGCATTTCTCGCTCTCTTTGCGACTTCGGTTTGGGTGGCGCGGAGCTATCTGGCGGAGGTTTGGAACCAGATACGGCACGGACACCCCAAAGGAGATAGAGGAGTTCCGCATCGTTTTGCGTTTTGGGGACTTATCGTAAGCCTGATAGGGCTGTTTGTCCTTACTGTGGCTATCGGTATTCCGCTCTGGATGACCGTTGTTTCTACGATTCTGTTCCTGATGTTTAGCATCGCTCTTACCCGTATGAGGGCGCAGATTGGTGCCCCCTCGCACGAAATGGCGTTTATGGGACCCAATCAGATGCTAGTGGACTTTGTAGGTACGAACGGGGTGTCGGAGGCGGGTATCAGTCGGTTGGTGAGTATCTTCTTTATCTATAACCGTATTCACCGCACCCACCCCATGCCCCACCAACTAGAGGCGATGAAGATGGGAGAGACGGCACGTATCTCCCAACGTGCGCTCTTTGTAGCCATTATGCTTGCGGTGATTATCGGAAGTGTGCTAGGGCATCTGGTCTATATCTACAAGGGGTATCGTTGGGCGGCTACCGTAGCGGGGGGCGACACCGCTTGGGTTGCCACCACCTTTATAGAGCAACATCGCGCCTCCAACCCCATTGCAATCGCCTTTGTGATTATCGGGTTTACGTTTGTCCTATTCCTCGATTTTCTTAGGTTCCGAGTTCCGGGCTTCCCCTTGCATCCTGCCGGTTACGCCCTCGCTATGAACTTTGGGCTAGACTATTTTTGGATGGGGCTTATCTTTGTGTGGCTTGTCAAACTGTTCGTAGAGCGTTACTACGGCTTGAAGGGGCATAGCCGCCTCCACGAGATTGCTTTGGGGATTATCTTAGCGGAGTTTTGTGCGGAGGCGATTTGGGCAATGTATGCGATGGCGACTCGCACCGCTACCTATAGCATCTCTATCAATGGACGCTTAGGCTGGAATCAGTAGCGGGTATATTGAGCGGTGTAGGAGGGGCAGACCGATGTGTTTGCCCCCTCCTCATATCTCCGTGAGTGGTCTGTAAGCCTAAAGAATAGTATTTGGGAAATACCTCACGAGACCGCTTTTAACACCGTCCCTCCCCGTGTCGGGGAGGGATGTCCGCAGGACAGGGAGAGGTGGAAATAGTAAACTTTCTCTAGTCTAGGTCGAACAGTTCATCGGTAGCGAAGTTGCTGTCGCTGTCAATATCTCCTAACGTTACCTTGCGGAAGTCGTCTGCGTTGTTTCCCCAACCAAACGTCCCCGTGCGATAGAGAACCCGAAACACCTTCACATGACCGTCTACCCAAAGCACATTCGCCCCGCCGGAGTGCCGTGCGTGTGCCGAAGGAAAGTCGCTGGAGGGTGGTTCCAGATAGGCGTTACCTTCTAAGGTGGGAGTGGCGTACTGCCATGTGTTTAGCCTTGCGGCATCTGCCATCTGCACCGTTTCACTTGGGTTTGAGATACGGGCAAGGGAGACAGGCTGAACGTCGTAGGTAGGGGCAACCAGAGGCGAGAGGTAGTTATAGTTGTAGCCGTAGCCAGTTAGCCCTAGCGTACTACGAAGCGCATTGGAGAAGTCAGGGCAGACCTGTATCTGTGCGTTCTTCATGTAGGGATACAGGAGCCCCTCGCTCTCTTTACGGGTGGTTCCGTCGAAACTTGCCCACCAGTAGAAGCGTTTGCCTGTGCCTTGTGTCTGTACAGGCAGAACGTGTTCGTCGTAATCCTGCGCGTACATCGCGGCTCCCATACCAATCTGTTTTAGGTTGCTGGTACAGGTGGCTTGACGTGCTTTTGCGCGTGCTTGGGCAAAAACGGGGAAGAGAATCGCCGCTAATATCGCGATAATGGCGATAACAACGAGGAGTTCGATGAGCGTAAAGCCCGTTCGTCTCTGAGAGGGTTGCATAGTTCTAGTCCTTTCCAAAACCAGAGAGTGGGCTTCACGAGTGCTTGAGGGAGGGAGACGGAGGCACAAAAAAACCATCCTAAAGAGGATGGTGAAAGTACCGGAATAACGGCTTTGATGGTTGCCCAAAAGCCTCTCCGTGACCATCACACCCTTTACTCGCGAAGGGATACAGAGTGATGAAGACAGGCGGGCATTCGGACTTATCTTCGACCTATTAGGAAGACTTACCGTAGCGGGACTGTGCCGGATTTGCACCGGGCTTCCCCCGAAAAAGATAACCAACCACGATAGTTGGCTCCTGTCAGGGGTATTCTAGCAGAAGTAAGGGCGGAAGTCAAGAGGGTTTCCGTTTTATATCCCCATGTCAGAGTAGGTAGTAGGTTCGTATTTTAATCAACCCAAAAAGGAAAACCTCGTATGCCCACTTTACCTGAGACGATTGAACAGGCGAAAGCCACCTATCTCCAAGCAAAAGCACAACTCTGCTCTACATTCGGAAATATACCAGAAGAGAGGCTGAACTGGTCGCCTTCACAAACGGCACGCACTCCCATCCAGATTGTGGCTCACTGTGCTACTGCCGTTAAATCCATAAACGCGCAGATGGAAGGCACTCCGTTCCACTACAAAACGACGGCAGAGGCAGAGACTGCTTTTCGCAAAGACGAACTACAGTTCCATTCTCGTGAGCAGGTGTTAAACTATCTGGAAGAGGTCAGCAATAACTACCTTGCTTGGCTAGATGCACTCACACCAGAGCGTCTTGCATCCATCGCACAACTACCTTTTGGTTTGGGAGCCATGCCAGTAGAGAACTGGCTACCGTTTCCCGCGCACCACACACGCCACCATGCGGCACAACTAGAGTATATCCAGACTATCTATGGCGACCAAGACTGGCATCTTGGATAGAGCAAGAGCCGTAATGGAAGAGCCATACTACAATTCTGCTTAAAAATCGCTTTTACAGACGGTTTTGCTCTCGTTTGTGATAAAATGAAACGAAAGGGTAGCCTGTTCCGTTATAGTAGGTATACCCTTTCTCTGTCTGTTTGATGGGCGGAGAGAAAGCGAGTTTTGCAATGCTACAAGAGAAAAAGAGTACGGCTCTTCTGCGTTGGATGACCTTTTTCGGTCTGGTGGTATCGGCGATACCGATGGTGCTAACATGGCAAGCAGTGGGCAGGATGCAAGCCCCCGACCTTACCCCCCGTAACTGGGAGAACCTACCGAATACCGAGTGGGTGCGCCCCAACGAAATCGCGGTACAACTACGCCCGAATGCAGATGAGAACACCCTAGCCGACCTTAGCCAAAAACTAGGCGTGAATATGATTTGGAACCACGCCGCTACAGGGCAAGACGAAAAGAGGACTACCGCGAAACTAACCGTTCCCGCAGGAAAAGACCCTCAGACCCTTATCGCAGAGTTGGAAAAAGACCCACGAGTCGAGGTAGCGGATGTGGTGCATATCTTTGCAACACCGGTAGAACCCACTTCTGCCCCTCACCCCGTCACCGAGAGTAGCCCCTCTCCCGAAAAAGGCTTCAAACCCAACGACCCACGCTATAACGAGCAGTGGAACTTCCAGATGATAAACACGGAAGAGGCTTGGCTCAAGACGAAGGGCAAAGGCGCGATAGTCGCAGTCATTGATACGGGAGTGGCGTACGAGGATAACAAAAAAGGAATCCGCGCTCGTGATTTCGCCGAGACCAAGTTTGTAAAGGGCTTCGATGTGGTGAACGGCGACAATATGCCCAACGACGACCAAGGACACGGAACCCACGTTGCGGGAACCATCGCAGAGAGTACCAACAACAAAGAGGGGGTCGCCGGTATCGCTTTCGAGGCGACGATAATGCCCATCAAGGTACTCAGTGCAAGCGGTAGCGGTAGTTCTGCCGACATCGGCGAAGGGATTCGGTGGGCGGCTGACCACGGGGCAAAAATTATCAATATGAGTTTGGGCGGTCCCTTCCCCGATAAGGTGATGCGCTCTGCCTGTACTTACGCCGCAAAGAAGGGCGTGGTTATTGTCTGCGCGGCGGGTAACTCAGGACGTGAGGGCGTGGGCTATCCCGCCGCCTTCCCTGAGTGTGTCGCGGTCTCTTCAGTGGGTCCCAAAGGGGAACTCAGTTTCTACTCGTCTTGGGGAAAAGAGGTAGCGATTGCCGCCCCCGGCGGCGATAAGCAGGTGGGTGCTGAGGCAGGGGGTATCCTCCAAAACACCATTAACCGCAGTAGCGACGGCAAAATCACCGACGACTACTTCGCCTATCAGGGAACCTCTATGGCATCGCCGCACGTTGCGGGGGTAGCCGCGCTTATCGTTTCGGAGGGCATAACCGACCCTAAAGATGTGAAAGCCATTCTCCAGAAATCTGCTCAAAAGAAGGGACCCGCAAACAAGTATGGGGCAGGGGTACTCGATGCCTCTAGTGCGGTAAAACTCGCCGAAGGCTACAATAACGACCACTCCGGGCGTTTTTGGATGGTGTTTTTGCTCTTTGCGGGGTGCTTCTTCGTGGGCAAAACGCGCCAAAAATCGGGAGCAGAGGGCGGTTATCCCTTCTGGGGAACGGCGGCAATCGCATTTGGACTGCTCTTCCCTGACTGGCTTGCCAACCACTTGGGTATCTCCTCTCCTCTCAACCTTGTGGGGCATAGCATCCTCATTCCGGCGGCATTGCTGGTTATGGGGGTAGAGGGCAAGGTTGAAAAACGGTTACTCGGCTGGATGGCGTTTGGCTTGCTAACCCATCTCGGCTGGGAGTTCCTACATGGCACGATTCCCCTTGGATTTGAAATCGGGACTTGGCAACTGCTTCCTTGGGTCGCGGCGAACATCGTTGTCGGGCTAGGGTTGCTCATTAACGGCTTAGAAGGCTCCAAAGACTAGGCTATGGCGAAGATAACGACTCTACGTGCCAACTGGGTTCTGCCTATTGCGGGAGACCCCATTCCCAACGGAGAGGTGGTAATCGAAGATGACCGCATTGCAGAGGTACGCTCTGCAAGCGGTCATCGTGCCGATTCTGTCACCGATTTTGGGGACGCTATCCTCATGCCCGGTCTGGTAAACGTCCATACCCACCTCGACTATACGGTCTATCGAGGGTTACTAGAGGATATGGAGTTCTTCCCTTGGATACGCGAACTGACGATGCGTAAGAGCGTACTGGACTGGGAAGACTGGCTCGCCTCCGCGACATGGGGGGCGGCAGAGGCACTTGCTGGGGGAGTAACTACGATTGGCGACTGCACCGATAGCGGAGCGGCATTCTATGGCGCGAAAGCGTTGGGGCTACGCGGTACTATCTACCAAGAGGTTTTTGGTATCGACGAGAGTCAAGAGGTAGCCCATATTGTGCAGGAGTTACAGGGCAAAGTGTCGCATTTGAAGAGGGAGAGTGTAGGGAGTTCTCTTGCGGTAGGTATCTCGCCCCATGCGCCCTATACTGTGCGCCCGGCTCTGTTTCGTGCGCTTGCCGACTACGCAAAACAAGACAACCTGCCTGTGTGTATTCATGCCGCCGAGTCTCAGGCGGAAGTGGAACTGCTTTCGGTAGGCAAAGGGGCGATTGCGGAGATGTTCGAGAGGCGGGGCATAAGTTGGCAACCGCCGGGAACCAGTACCGTCGCCTATCTCGATACGTTTGCCCTGCCCGCCGAACAGACCCTACTCGTACATGGAGTACAACTCTCCGCTAGTGACCGCCATACGATACGTAACAAGGACTATGCTTGGGCGCACTGCCCTAAGTCCAACGGCAAATTAGGGGTTGGGGTGGCTCCTTTCGGTCTGCTCTCTGGACGTGAAGCACAAGAAGAGGGTGGGGGGAAGGTGCGCGTAGGTATCGGTTCGGATAGCGTAGCCAGCAACAACACGATGGATATTTTCGAGGAGTTGCGCTTCTCGGTTCTCATGCAGAGGGGCGCACGTCGTCAGATTCGCGTAATGACCGCCCACGAAGCCGTTGAGATGGCAACGCTAGGGGGTGCAAGAGCGTTACGTATGGAGGACGAAATCGGTTCTTTAGAGGCAGGGAAACGTGCTGACTTGTGCGTGGTGCGCCTAAATGAACTGCATAGCGCACCCGCGTATCACCCCTATAACGCTCTTGTCTATGCCGCCCGCGCCTCCGATGTTATCTGGACGATGATAGGCGGAGTGGTACGCTATACCGCGCAAGACACCCCACGCCTTACGGAGCGGTTTCTGCACATAGAACTCGCCTCCGTCGCAAAAAACCTACAGAAAGCCGCGCAAAAACAGCGCGATTGGAGACCCTAACATCCATGAGTAGCCCCCTCTTATTACAAGGCGATGCCGCCCTTAAAGGAACTATACGATTTGGTATTATCGGGTGCGGTGCTTTGGGAGTGGTTCATGCCCTCCGCCTTACGGAACTGCCCGATGTAGAGGTAACAGCCGTAAGCGACCCCGACGAGAAAGCGATGGAGCGGCTGGTAACTGCCCTCCGCGAAAAAGGGATAACCTATCCTATCTCTACCCACTCCGACTACCACGACCTCCTGAAAGCCCAAGGGCTATCCGCTACCTGCATCAACTCGCCCAATAAGTGGCACGTCGAGCAGATACTAGCTTCTTTGGAGGCGGGGCTTCATGTTCTCTGTGAAAAGCCCCTTACGATGGAGCCTAGCGAAGTGACCCTCGTTGCCGACAAGACCGCTGAGAGTGGTAAAATCGTCGCGATTGCCTACCAGTCACGCTATCGGCGGGATTCGAGGGCGTTACGGCAACTGCTACACTCTGGTAAGTATGGGCGCGTCACCTCTATTAACATCTATTCTGGTGAGGACTGGATAACCCCCAACACAGGCACATGGCGGCATGACCCTGCCCGTTGTCCCGGCGGATTCTTTGCAGATGCGAACGGACACCAGTTAGACGTGATTTTCTGGATGACGGGCTTAGAGGCGGCTACGGTTCGTGCTACCATTGAGAAGCGCGGAACCCCTGTACCCATGTTCGTATTTGGAGAGGCACGCCTACAGAGCCAAAAAACCAAGCAACTGGAAGGTGAAGAGCCGACCACCCTCACCTTTACCTTTGTGGGAGATAAACGCCTGTGGCAAGAGGAGATTCATATTCAGACGGAGAAGGCGGATTTTGTACTGCGTAACACGGAACTGCTCTGGTCAGATGGAACCCAGCCTCTCACACCCGTCCCCGACTCTCTGTTAGATACCCCTGAAGCCTACGACACGCCCGATACTGGTTTTATCAAGGCACTACGCGGTGATGCGCCCATTCTCTCGCCTCCGGAAAGTGTTGCCCCCGTACTGAATTTCACATTGAAGGCATTGGGGTTAGGGTAACTCTAACTGCAAAAATAAGGCAGTTTCTAGGAAGATAGGTTATACTACGTCGCTACCTCAAACGAAACCTACCCGCATCGGTACACTTTAGAACAGGTGAGGGTAGGTTTTTTGGGTAACTACAGGGTATAATAGGTTGTTATGGAACTACGCGCACTTAGCAATACCAATATCATCTCGGACACTCTCTTGCTTCCTCCTTCTGAAGTAATGCAACGTCTGCCTCTGGTTGCAGACGAACGCCAAAAAATTCTGGAATACCGCTCCACCCTAGAAAACATTCTCGATGGTAACGACTCCCGCCTCTTTGTAGTCGTCGGTCCCTGCTCCATCCACGACCCCGCCGCCGCCCTAGAGTATGCTACCCGCCTAAAAGAGCTGGCAGAGCGGGTTCAAGAGACGATGGTACTGATTATGCGCGTCTACTTCGAGAAGCCCCGCACCGTTTCTGGGTGGAAAGGGCTAGTAAACGACCCCGATTTAGACGACTCCTTCAACATTGCGAAGGGCTTGCTACTGAGCCGCGAACTCCTCCTACAGATTTCTGATATTGGGCTACCCGTCGCCACCGAAGCACTCGACCCCATTATGCCGCAGTATTTTGGCGACCTGATTTCATGGACAGCCATAGGCGCACGTACCACCGAATCACAAACGCACCGCGAAATGGCGAGCGGTCTCTCTACCCCCGTAGGATTTAAGAATGGAACGGATGGAAGTGTGGAGGTCGCGATAAACGCGATATGCTCCTCTGCACTTCCACACCGTTTCCTCGGCATCAACCCGCAAGGGCAGTGCTCCGTTTTTCATACCAGAGGCAACCGCTACGGGCATCTTGTACTACGTGGCGGTAAAACCCCCAACTACGACGCGGCAAGTATCGCAAAGGTGGAGGAACGCCTACAAGCCAGCGACCTACCCCTCAATATCGTAATAGACGCAAGCCATGGCAACTCGCAAAAAGACCATCGCCGTCAACCCGCCGTATTCGCCGACTGTATTCAGCAGATAGCAGAGGGAAATCGCTCTATTGTGGGGCTAATGCTAGAGAGCCACCTACACGAAGGACGGCAAAACCTACCCGCCAACCTCAGCGAACTCAAGTACGGGGTCTCTATCACCGATGCGTGTATCGGGTGGGAGAGTACCGAAACCTGCCTCCTAAACGCGCATTCTGCCCTACTTCCCATCCTCGAAAAGCGGCAAGCCCTGCGCCCCAAGGCACTACAACCCTGTTAAACTAAAACAGATACCAGACTCAAAACGCCCCCACCGTAATTGGCGGGGGCGTTTTAGTCGTTAGGAGTAGTAGGCTTTAAGGCTGTCTTAGGTAGTCCAAGATTTTGCTCATTACATCCGATTCGGGCATAGCGATGGTGTTCTGTACTCGTTCCGGAACCCCCGTTACCTTCAGGGCTTTAGGGTCACTGGCTACCGTGGGGTTGGCGGCACGAAAGCCGTGCTTCTCCCATGCAAGTTTTTGAAATTCTGGGCTTTTCAGAGCAGTAGCAAGCCGCTCACCATTAGGGGTAAGCACTAAAAGCGGATGCTGTGTCCATGTAGTAGGCTTGGGGTAGAGCGTTCGCACGTTTTTGCGTAGGTATGCCCCGTTTTGGGGTTGAGTTAGGCTTACCTCAATAAGTTGCGACTCGTACCCTGCAATCAGAGGTTGGTCGCCTACGCTAAGAAAGTTGTTAAAAATCTCATCGCTATTACCGCTCTTATAGCCCTGCTCTGCAAAGAACGCTTTTAGTTTTGGAAGTACCCCGTTGACAGTTTGGCGAGTCACTACTTCGTTTTTATTAAGGAGATTGGCAAATAGCCCCGCCAACATCACCCCAGAGTTGCTTTGAGCGGGGTTGGTAGAGTAGATAGTTACGCGCCCATTGAGGTTGGTTAGCCCCAAACTACCCCACGTTTTGCGCTGTATAATCAGTTCCAGCAGTTTCATGGTATCGGGAATAGTGTAGGTCTCCCCTTCTAGTTTCGCTATGCCGTGCTTCTGTAGTGCCTCCGCGACCTCTGTAGTAGCATAGAAAACGATGGGGGAGTTCACAATAGTATCGCGGGTACGAAGCGGCTTGGTAAACATCTGCGCCGCCACCTGACTAGAGGGAAAGAGCGCGTCTAGCCCCGAAGTGTCGTTGCGTACCATGTCAATCGACCCCTCTTTTTTGTAGGTGACGGTAATACCAAAACGGTCTTGTAGCAACTGCTTAATTTCGGCATCCTCTAGCAGTCCTATCTTTTCGCTTCCTAGTTTGATGTTTACCGTAACAGGAGGGAGGGAAGAGGTGTTTCCATTGGTATTCTGTCGGTTTGCGGCTTCGCGCTTGGCAAGCGATAGTCCAACCACAATCACAATGGCGAAAACGAGAATCCCAAGCCCGATATTGCGTTCTTTCAATGCGGCTCCTCCTTGCCTAGTGTCTGGTCTATCTCGTCTAGGGCGGACTGTTGGTGGTAGAGAGTATCTATACGTTTCTGGAGTGCATCCCTATCTTTCTGCCTCAACTCTTGATTGGCGACTCTGAGTACATGGATTGAGGATTGAAGATAGTTGTTTAGTAGCACAACTGCGGGGTCTTCCTCCCCCTCCACGCTATTTGCCAAGGGACGAAACTGTTCTAGTGCAAGGTAAACCCCATCGAGGGTACTGATTACTTGGAATAGACATTCAGAGGCGTAACTAGGCTTTTCTAAGAGATGGAAATGAACTTTATGACCGTAAATTATGATTTCATCTACTTTTTTGGCGGTAGATTTTGGGAGAGTGACACTCCATTTCTCTAATTGAAAAATGGCGGCATCCAAGTCGTCAAGGGTGTACTTTCTCTCTTCTGGCTCTTGCGTTTTTGGGGGCGGTGCAGGTAGATAGAGCAGAATACCGAAGAAGACAAGTATCGCAACAAAGACACTCGGCAGTCCTAGTTGAAAGACAAAGAACAGCAAAAAGAGGAGTGCCGTCGAAGCCACGCCCGCTATCGTCTGATTGGAGTACCGCCTTCTCATGCTTAGTTGTAGCCTTTGATTTTGCGGAAGGTTGCGGGGAGGTCTTTGGGGTCGGCAAAGAAGTCGCCGTTATTCGACCACTTCACAATCTCTTGGAGTTGGTCGGCGGAAGCCTCTCCGATTTTCATGGCGAAGATGGGAGGGATGGAAGCAAAGCCTTTCTGCCCTGCGTGTTGCTTTAGGTGGGGCATATTGTCGTCGCCTTTTTGGTTCGATTCGCCGTCTGTAAGTAGGATAATCGCGGGAAGATAGCCGTCGTTACCGTACTGCTTTACTTTGTCTAGGGCGGTCTCTAGGGCGGTATAGATGGCAGTACCGCCATTGGGCTGTTTTAGGTTGATGTCTTGCAGTATCTTCATCAGCTCAGCTTGCCGGTTGCCCTTCACCTCCCAAACGTTCTCCACCTCGCTACTAAAAGTGATTATGACATTGATGTCGCGTTCGGAGGCTTGCAGAAAGAAATCACGGGCTTGGTTCTGGTCGAGCATCTGCCCCATTGCGGTTTTCAGTTTGTCTGCCCGTTCCCCCTCCATGCTTCCCGAAAAATCGAGTACATAGACGTTTAGCGAAGGTTTGCGAAAGGCGGTCTGGTATCTATCTAGTGCCGCTTTGATGGTCGCCGCTTCGGGGAGGTGGCTGAGGGGCAGTTTCCTATCTGCTTTTATTCCCCAATCGGGGTTGAATACAGCGGGGTTTGGGTTCTCAATGGTGGTTCCTAGTCCCACGCGCCGCCCTAGTTCCTGTATGCGGGTCTGTATCTCTGGGCTGAGGAGGTACGCCTGTAGTTCGTCGAAAAGGGCTTGCTTTTTGCCATCTTTTTTGTCGATATAGCCGAGGGGGGAGTCGGAGAAGGTGACACCATCGCTAGGGTATATCGCGTAGAGCGGCTCCTCTCCCGCTTGTAACAGTGCCTTGTTCAGTTCGATGAGGAGGCTTTCGTAGGTAACTATGCCGCCAAACGCTTTGGGTGCGTTCAGGAAGGTCTTGTTTAGAAATCCGGTACTTCCCGCACTACGTGCCACCGTTCCGAATATCGCTTTTATCTTTTGGGTAACGGCGGGGCTGTTTAGCATCGTTTGGGTTAGCGTGTCGGGGTTCCCCGCAAAGGCATTCACACACGCAAGGTAGAAACACGCGCCCGAATTAGACTGACTCGCGGAGGTCATCATCCAGCGTAGTTCTCCGCTCTGCGCCTTTGCAAGAATGTCGGAGATGTGGACGGGCTTACTTGTCCACCCCCACTGAGTTGCCAACGACTTGCGTACCCCAAAAACGATAGGGCTTTTCATAATGCTCTTAGCACGAGATACTTTACTAGGCGTACCCGCAAGGTCTACCCAGATATGGCTCGCCGTCCAGACCGCATCGTAAGGAATCTCCGATTTTTTCAGGGCAAGCATAATATCCACCGACCCCTTACTGGTATCCATCGCGATATTAACCCCTTTTTTGTCTGCGAACTCTTTAATGAGGGGTTTTAGCGATTCGTTTTCGGAGCCGGAGAGGATAGCAAGGTCAACGGGGGCATTGGGGTCGGAGGAGGTGCTACTGGAGGGGGAAGTGTTAGAAGGATTTGGGTCGTTGGAGCAACTTGCCAAGCCCATAAGCAACAAAAGCAGGGCGCAAAGTAACCTAAATCGCGGTTTCATTACCGTTCTCCTTTCCCACTACCTCTGCCAGAAGTATCAAAGGCAGATAGGTCTTTAGGGACTATTTTATGATACCCCACCGACTAGCACTTTTGTAGGGCGCAATGCCCCCGCCGAAAGATTCCCAAGCGCGACTACCTCACCAGTTGAATCGCATATCGCAACGCGCTCCACATCGCTCTTTTCGGATACCATTACAGTGCGTCCTTGCTGAATATCGCGTAGAGAGGTTTCAGGGAGGGGTATCTGTAGCCAGCCCTGCAAAGCCCACCGTAAGGGGATCACGCTCTCGGCTAGGCGGTCTGATTCTGCGAGTTCCTGTAGTTGTTCGAGGGTAAAAGCGTTCTCTAAGGTGAAGGGGTGGGAGGAAGTGCCAACTTGGGTACGGCGAAGAGAGTGCATAACCGCCCCTGTACCAACCGCCTCCCCCATATCGGCAGAGAGGGTACGAATGTAGGTTCCAGTGGAGCAGGTGACGGCAATACGAGCGCAGGGGTGTTCTCCTGCGGTAAACTCCAGCAGTAGGCACTCGGAAATCTCTATCTCGCGGGGAGTACGCTCTACCGTAATGCCTTCTCGTGCCAGTTCATAAAGCCGCTTGCCCTCGTGGTGAAGGGCGGAGACCATGGGAGGAGTTTGGAGTTGCTTGCCTGTAAACCGCGCACAGAGGGCTTGTACGTCTGCTTGGGTGATGTGTGCCGCAGAACGCTCTGCTATCGTGTTGCCGCTAGCGTCTTGGGTATCGGTCTCTAGTCCAAAGACCACCTCTGCTACATAACTCTTGTGAGCAGAAGAGAGATACTCTGCTACACGAGTCGCGTAGCCAATACACAGTACCAGCACCCCCGTAGCGTCGGGGTCGAGGGTTCCAGTATGCCCCACGCGCTTTGTTTTGAAGAGCCGTCTTGCACGGTTCACCACATCGTGGGAGGTAATGCCGGCGGGTTTATCAATGACTACGATACCGTTGTGTTCAGAGACCTTTGGCATTTAGGTGTCGAATCGCCTCCTCCACCACACGCTGTTCTGCCTCTTCCAAAGGCGGGTCTACCGAGCAACCTGCCGCGAGTTTGTGTCCTCCCCCGCCAAATACCGCCGCTATCTCATTGACGGCAACGCCTTCACGCCCTCGTAGGTTCACTCTAATCTTCTTGCCGGGTATCTCGCGGAACATCAAGCCGATATAGACTCCGCGAATATCCCGTGCATGATTCACAATGCCATCCGAATCCTCGTCGGTTGCGCCCAGTTCCGTAAAATCCTGCCCTGTAACGTGTTCCCAAGCGATTTTGCCGTCGGGGGTCTGTTGTAGAGAGGTGAGGGCGCGGGCAAGCAGTTTTTGGCTTGCGAAAGAGCGATTGGTGTAGACTAACTCACAGATTTTGGCAGGAACCGCGCCGTGCTTTTGGAGTTCTGAGGCTAGGCGTAGCGTTTGGGGGCGCACGTTTGCAAACATGAAGGAGCCGGTATCGGTGATAAGC
>OMJJ01000144.1 GCA_900299305.1 bacterium
AGGCTGAGGTGGTAGAGAAGGTTGGCTTGGGCAGATTCACGGCGAACCACCTCCACCTTCTCATTTTTGCGTTTTGCCGCCTTAATCCACATCTCAACATAGAAGATACCGCCAAGAAAGTAGAGTGTACACCACATCCAGAGCGACCATGCTACTCTTTCCAGTGTACCTGTGACCAGAGTGTAGGCGGCAGGCGCAGTGAGGGTTAGCGCCGCAGTGCCAAGCCATTCACTCCAAACACGCCGTTGTGGAAACCGATTGGCAGGGAGCATTTGAAGCCGTGCGTGTAGTAGAAACGCGACTACTCCTACTCCTCCGATAGGCAGGAGCGGCTGTGGGTTCGCCATAAGAATCGGGATAGCACTCAGTAGTAGAAGGCTTAGGTAGAGGGCAATCCAAAACGTGTTTCTCTCCTCTCTTCGCTTTTTGAGGCGTGTTACCACCGCTTCACGGGCGAGAAAGATACAAGTTACCATAACAAAGAGCGCAAACCAGAGTAGTGGAGCCTTCTTTCC
The DNA here is from genome assembly GCA_900299305.1 of bacterium. Taxonomy (GTDB): domain Bacteria; phylum Armatimonadota; class Chthonomonadetes; order Chthonomonadales; family Chthonomonadaceae; genus CAIJLM01. The sequence goes on from OMJJ01000144.1 coordinate 516, forward strand.
TGCAAGGCTAAACCCTATCAACATGGGAATATAGAGAATGACCCATGCCCCATGCTCTTTGGGAATAGGGGGTCTGCTTCGCCTTTTCGTTACCGCATTGGGATAGTGTGCCTCTACCATTACTTCTTCTCCTTCTTCCTATTTCATTCGCCTTATTCACTCGCTAGTTGTGCCTCGCGTTCGGCGGCGCGAGGAAAGAGGATATTGTTCTCTTTATGAACGTGTAGATGGAGGTCAGTCTCTAGTTCCGCTAGAGCATTGAGCATAACGCAGTAGGTATTGCAGGCATCTTTGGGGGGAGTGTAGTCGTTGGTTAGTCGGCGCATTGCCTCTAATGCTTCCCCTGCGTTATCGTGTTCATGCTCCATAACACGAATCGGTTTGTTGACGGAACCGCAGTGAAAAGTGGGAAGGGTACTGGCGTTTTCTAGTGTCTGGATGAGCGGGAAGAGAACACCCTCCTCTTTCTGCATATGGCTCTCTAGTTCGGAACGGAAGGAGGCAAAGGTCTCTGCGAGTGGCTCTAGTTCGGGGTGGTGCTTGGCGTGTGCATCGCGGACTTTGGTTGTGAGGAGTGTGAGGCGCGGCAGGTTTTCGCGCAGATAGGCATGGTGGGTAGTGACGATATGCTCCGTGAGTTGGCTTAAAGGTACGTCTTTCCAGTCTATCTCTTCTTCAAGAGGGATGGTTAGGTCGTTTTGGAATAGGTCGTGTAAAACCGTGTCGATGTTGAGATTGCGCTGGCTACAAGCATTTGCAAGGGTTCTTTTACCGTGACAGCAGTAGTCGAGTCCATATTTTTCCAAGGTTTTGGCGCGACTAGGGCGTTCGGCTACCAGTGTTCCAAGCGGGGTGTCTGTAAGAAGTGTGAGCATGAGCAACCTCCTTGTAAACCCCTTTACTGGCTTACAGCCTATTTGGTTCAGGGGCTATATAATTGGATATTATTATCTTTATATACATTTTACACCTGGGAAATCCCCTTTGTCAAGACGCAAAAATGCCTTTATTCCCCTGTTCTAGGAAAGTAAGGTACGCAACGCGCTTCTTAGGCGGACGTACTTCTCCGAAGGCAGGGCGTTGCCCACCCGATAGGTTACGCCCTTGTGTTCTCCGAAACGATAATCGGTTAGGCGAGTTCCTTTGGGTACAGGGGGGTAGAGGCGTGTGGTATCTACGTTGTTATTGAAGCGTACCTTTTGTAAATCGAGAGAAAATTTTGAGAGGAGGGTTCCCTCTTCATTATTGGAAACCTCTTCGATATGAGAGGGGAAGAAGATACCGTCTTCGTACTCCTGATAGCCGGTTAGTTCGTAGGTAGTATGAAGGCGGTGATTACGTGCGTTCTCGGTTGTCAGGCGTATCGGTCTCCATGTGGCTTTGGAGAGGACGAGTTTGCCGAGTATAGGAGCGGTGTAGGGCAGTAGGCACTCCAGAGTGACGGTATTGTCGAGTGTGTCTACGATGCGTGTGGCGGCAGGGGTAAATACGTGCCGTAAAGGGGAGGCAAAGTAGAAGAGCGGTCTGACCGGACCGGGCGCACAACTATTGAGCCGCTCCTCAAGGTTGTGGATGAGATGACCGCTCTTAGGTTCGTCGCCTCCCATAGAAGAGAGTGAGATGTTGTACTTACCATCAAAGACCTCGATGTGCCGTACTGGTGTCTCTGCCTCTTCAAAGAGAGATTCGCCGCGTGTTATCTTGTAGTCGCTTAAAAACTGGAGAGTGCTACTCTGCTGTATCCCTAAAAGGGGGGAGTGGAGATGAGTGCATCTCCACTCTACCTCAATAGACCGTAAACGGTTCTCAGTCTCCATAATAGCCGCCCAGTAGGGATGTAGCGGCTCTAAAATGGGTTGTGAGAGGCTGTTATCGGAGTTGGTAACGGACGACATCGTAACGGGATAGGTAAGTGCAGGAAAAATAGCGTCTTGGTTCATCGAAAATGCCCTCCTTGTAGAGATACTTACATTATAGGGTGTTTTGTTCTAAATGTCACTCTCTTTTCCCAGTATACGATAGAGGGTATCCATCAGGTTTTGGAATACGGGGGGTAGGGGGGCATTAAAGTGGAGGCGTTCCCCGCTGGTAGGATGGTTAAAGGCGAGAGAGTAGGCGTGGAGTGCCTGCCCTTCTAGTGCCTCTACGGCTTGCTCTATCTGAACCCGCTCTGGATTGGTGAAGGCGTTTGAGGCGACTTTGCGGATACCACCATACAGGGGGTCTCCTACTACGGGGTGCTGGATATACGCCGTGTGTACCCGAATCTGGTGAGTGCGTCCGGTGTGCAGTTTCGCCTCTGCAAAACTAAACACTCCCGCAAAGGTCTCTTTGATGAACAGTTCGGTTTGGGAGGGGCGCGAAGTGTAGCGGCTATCGGTGACGACTGCCATCTTTTTGCGGTCTGAGGGGTGCCTTCCAAGGGGGGCGTCTACCTTCGCGTGTTGAAATTTCGGTACTCCCCAAATCAGTGCCAAGTAACGCCTCTCGGCAACTCGGCTCTGAATCTGTGCTTGTAGGGCGCGGTGTGCCAAATCTGTTTTTGCGACCATTATCAAGCCGCTGGTGTCTTTATCGAGGCGGTGAACGATACCGGGGCGCAGTGCGCCGCCCACTCCCGAAAGGTCTTTGGCGTGATAGAGTACCGCGTTGACAAGGGTTCCACACTCCGCGCCGGGTGCAGGATGCACCACCATACCCCGCGCCTTGTTGATAACCAGCATCTCAGAGTCTTCAAAAACGATGTCTAGCGGAATGTTTTCGGGGGTGACTTCTATCGGTTTTGCGGAGGGGCGAACGACCTCAATGGTGTCGCCATTGCGTACTTTCAGGCTCGCTTTCTCCCGCTTCCCATTCACCCAAACCCCTTCGGTGCTATCGGCAGGAAGGTCTAGCAGGCGTTGAGCAGTGGAGCGGGTTGCGTCTGGTAGTAACGAAGCGACGTACACGTCTAGCCTCTGACCCGCTTGCCCCGCTTCTACCTGAAAAGAGTACGCTTCCGTGCTTGTAGAGGGCGCGTCCTCCTCCTCTATCTCCCAATCGCTCATTATGCGGTCTCCTTTTTTGGGGGGCGAAGCATCAGTTCTCGAATGACTTGCGGCGCGTCCCGATTCTCGAATAGTACTGAGTAGAGGGCTTGGCAGATGGGCATTTCGATACCGCGCCGCTTGGCAAGCGCACAAGCGACGTGGGTAGTGGGAACCCCCTCCGCTACCTGCCCTAGTTCTTGCAAAATATCCGAGAGGCGTTTGCCTTGCCCCAAGCCGTACCCAACCCGATAGTTTCGCGAGAGGCGGCTGTTTGTGGTTGCGAAGAGGTCTCCTACTCCCGAAAGCCCCAGAAAGGTCTCTGTCTCTGCGCCGAGTGCTACGCCCAGCCGCATGGTCTCTGCCAGACCGCGAGTAACGAGGGCGGCTTTGGAGTTATCGCCATAGCCTAGTCCATCACAGATACCCGCCCCAATCGCGATAACGTTTTTAATGGCTCCGCCTAGTTCTACCCCAATAACATCGCTTCCGGTATAGAGGCGAAAGGTGGGTTGAGGGAGGTTGGAGACTAACTGCTGTACTCGTTTTGCCGCTTCTAGGCTTTTAGAGGCGACAACGGCGGCAGTGGGAACCCCTTTTGCCATCTCTAGGGCAAGGTTGGGACCGGAGAGGACAACGGTGCGCTCGGCGGCGTTGGGTAGGAGTTCTACTAAGATTTCGCTCATACGCAAGCAGGTGTTCTCCTCTAGCCCTTTGGTAGCCGAGACCAGCAGGGTAGCGGGGGCAAGGTAGGAGGCAGACTGCTGTGTTACTTCCCGAAACGCCCCGCTCGGAACTGCCCACACCACTACCTCCGCCCCCGATACCGCTTCTTCAAGGTTGAGGGTGGGTAGCACGGTAGGGGGTAGAGTGTTATTCGGGAGATAGCGGGTGTTGATGTGGGTGCGCTGTATACTCTCCACAAGTTCCGCGTCCCGCGCCCAGAGCCTAACCTCCCTTCCTGTAGAGCCAAGCAAGAGGGCAAGCGCACTTCCCCAACTACCTGCCCCCAAAACGGCAATTTTCTCACTCACTTTGCGCCTCCGCGTTTAGTTCCTGTAAAAAGGTAGCGAGAGCAGCAAGAGCGCGTTCTCCTTTGCGCCGCCCTTTCTCTCGTTTGTCGCGAATAGGTTCGCCTTCTAGTTCGGGAACGACTCCCCAGTTCGAGTTCATGGGGGCGAAGTGTTTGGGGTCGCTCTCTACGAGGTAGTGGCACAGAGAGCCTAGCACGGTTTCGCGGGGGAGAGTTACGGGGGGGAGTTGGTTTAGAGCGCGGTAGGCATTCAGCCCTGCTACTATCCCCGTCGCCGCTGATTCTAAATACCCCTCTACACCGGTCATCTGCCCTGCGATGTAGATACCGGCGTGTTCGCGCAGTTGGCACGTTAAGTCGAGGAGGCGTGGGGCGTTGATGTAGGTGTTGCGGTGCATGACTCCGTAGCGCACGAAATCGGCGTTTTCTAGCCCCGGAACCATCTGGAAAACCTGTTTCTGCGCTCCCCAGCGTAGCCGTGTCTGAAAACCGACCAGCCCCCATAGGGTTCCCTCTTTGTTCTCTTGGCGCAGTTGTAGCACGGCGTAGGGGCGGCGACCTGTTTTCGGGTCGGTTAAACCGATGGGTTTCATCGCGCCAAAAGAGAGGGTACGTGCGCCGCGCCTTGCAAGCTCTTCAACGGGCATACACATCTCGAAGAAGACCATTTTCGCGCCGCTATCCCCCTCCTCGTAGTTATGCACGGGCGCAAGTTCCGCTTGGGTAAGAGCCTCCCAAAACGCAAAGTACTCCTCTTTGGTAAAGGGGCAGTTTAGGTAGTCGGCACTGGCTTCGGGGGCACCGCCACACACATTGCCTTCATCGGGATTGGCGGGTTCCTCCATGCCTTTCCCTCGTCGTGAGGCGCGAAATATCTTGCTCATATCAAGGCTATCGTAGGTGACAGTGGGGGCAACGGCATCGAAGAAGGAGAGGGCATCGCCTCCAGTAAGTTTTGCGATTTCGGTAGCGAGAGCATCGGAGGTAAGCGGACCGGTTGCGATAATAAGGGGGCGTTCTGTGGGCAGTTCGGTCACTTCTTGCCGAATAATGGTGATGTTGGGGTGTGCCTCTAGCGTTTCGGTAATCTCCCGCGCAAAGGGAACTCTATCTACCGCGAGAGCCTCCCCGGCAGGGGTGCTGTGCTTTTTTGCGATGGGTAGCACCAGAGAGCCAAGCCGCCGCATCTCCTCTTTGAGTACTCCGCTGGCGTTAGTAAGCAGGTTCGACTTGAAGGAGTTGGAGCATACCAGTTCGGCAAGGTCGCTGGTTTGGTGTACGGGGGTACTGCGTTGAGGGCGCATCTCGTAGAGGGTAACTTTACCGCCGCGTTGTGCAACTGCCCAAGCCGCCTCTACTCCCGCAAACCCACCTCCTATAATCGTAACCCCTTGTGCCATAGCCCTCTGCCTTCCCTTCTTTCCAGTAATAGTTGAATAGGGTTCTATTGTACCCCGTTCTGAGATTAGGTGTAGGTCTGTTTTGCAAGCACAATTCCGACCAACTTGCCCCCTCAATTTGTGGTATACTAAATTGATAAAAATACTCAACATCAGAACGCAATGACCCAAACACCCACAAAACCATTTCGATTAACGCACCTCAAGGAGTTGGAGTCGGAGTCTATCTATGTACTGCGCGAAGTGGCGGCACAGTTCGAGAGACCTGCCCTCCTCTTTTCGGGGGGCAAAGACTCTATCATCCTGAGTTATCTTGCACGGAAGGCGTTTGCACCTGCAAAAATCCCCTTTCCGCTTCTGCATATAGATACCGGACACAACTTCCCAGAGACTATCACTTACCGCGACTGGTGGGTAGAACACATCGAAGCCAACCTACTGGTACGCTACGTTCAAGACTCGATAGACGCGGGGCGGGTGGTGGAAGAGAAGGGCTACAACGCCAGCCGCAACGTACTCCAAACCGTTACCCTCCTCGATGCCATTGAGGAGCTAAAACTGGATGCGGCTATCGGCGGAGGGCGGCGCGATGAAGAGAAGGCACGCGCTAAAGAGCGTTTCTTTTCGCACCGCGACGAGTTTGGGCAGTGGGATCCTAAAAACCAACGCCCCGAACTGTGGAACCTCTTCAACGGCAAAAAGCACATCGGCGAACACTTCCGTGTCTTTCCTATTAGCAACTGGACAGAGATGGACGTTTGGCAGTACCTGTACCAAGAGCAGGTAGAACTGCCCTCACTCTACTTTACGCACCAACGCGAGATACTGGAACGAGACAGTGTTCTCCTTGCCAAATCCGACTATATCCCCATGCGCCCCACCGAGACCACACGCCCCATGCAGGTACGCTTCCGTACGATAGGAGATATGACCTGTACGGGGGCAGTACTCTCACCTGCGAGTACAATGGAGGAGATAATTCAGGAGGTGGCGGCTTCACGGGTAACAGAGCGCGGAACCCGCGCCGACGACAAACGCTCGGAGGCGGCGATGGAAGACCGCAAAAAAGAGGGCTATTTCTAGTGGAAGGTTTTTCTAGCACAGGCTATTTAGATATGGAACTCCTACGGTTTACCACCGCAGGAAGTGTAGATGACGGCAAAAGTACCCTCATTGGGCGGCTACTGTACGATAGCAAGTCGATTTTTGATGACCAGTACGACGCGGTAAAAGCCTCCTCTGAAAAACGAGGGGAGGAGTATGTAAACCTTGCCCTCCTTACCGATGGGCTACGCGCAGAGCGGGAACAGGGCATTACGATAGATGTCGCCTACCGCTATTTTGCCACCCCAAAGCGTAAGTTTATTATCGCCGACACACCGGGACACATCCAGTACACGCGGAACATGGTAACGGGAGCATCTACCGCAAACCTCGCGATTATCCTTATAGATGCGCGTAACGGAGTAGTAGAGCAGACCTGCCGACACGCGATTATCGCCTCTCTGTTGCGTATACCCCATGTTGTTGTCTGTATCAACAAGATGGATTTGGTGGACTACCGCGAAGAGGTATTTTTGCAGATAAAAGGTGCGTTCGAGCAGTTTGCCGTGCAACTCGATTTGCCGGATGTGCGCTTTCTGCCTATCTCTGCGCTACACGGCGACAACGTGGTAGAGCCTAGTACGAACATGGACTGGTTTGAGGGTACACCTCTACTCTCGCTTCTGGAGAGTATCGAAATTAGTAGCGACCTGAACCACGCGGATACCCGTTTTCCTGTTCAGTACGTCATTCGTCCGCAGTCTACCGAACACCACGACTATCGTGGCTACGCGGGGCGCATTGCAGGGGGAACCTTTGTACCCGGTTCTGCGGTGAAGGTACTCCCCTCTGGGCAGACCTCCACCATAAAATCTATCGACTTCTATGGCGACTCTTTAGAAGAGGCGTACCCTCCTATGTCGGTTACGTTTACCCTAGAAGACGACATCGACATCAGCCGCGGCGATATGATTGTAGGCGAAAATGAGACCCCCAACGTATCTCAAGATGTGGAGTTGATGGTCTGCTGGCTGAGTGAAAAGCCGCTTGCGCTGAACGGTAAGTACGCGCTGAGGCACACCACCAAAGACGTGCGCTGTGTGATTAAAGAGATTCGTTATAAGTTGAACATCAGCACCCTCGAAAAGCGATACGACGACAAATCTGTAAACATGAACGACATCGCTTGCATCACCTTGCGCGTTACGAAGCCGCTTGTTTTCGATTCGTACCACCGTAACCGTGCCACCGGAAGCCTTATCCTCATCGATGAGGGAACCCATAACACCGTCGGGGCGGGAATGATTCTTTAAGGAGCCGTCCTTTCTATCTCCCACCCCCATAGGAGAGAAGAATGCCTACTTCCTGCCCTGCTCACCCTTTCTCACGCCCCCTAGCCCTCCTCACTTTTGCCACCCTCCTAACGACCTCTACGGCGTTTTGCTTCGCTCAAGCGGGGTACGACGACCACAAGAACATGATGGAACAACTGGGAGTGAAGGCACTGCGCCGCGGCCCGAACCCCAACGACCAGTCTACCTTCGACGAAGCGAAAGCAAACCCCTACAAAGAGAGTATGCCCTCCGTACTCACCTTAAAAAACGGGACACAGGTCACTACACCTAAGCAGTGGAAGGTACGCAGAGCAGAGATTTTAGAAGACTTTGAGCGGGAGGTGTATGGGCGTATCCCCCCCAATGTGCCTACCGTAACATGGGAAGTTACCGACACCAAAGAGGGGGCATCTGGGGGTATTCCTATCGTTACCAAGACACTGGTGGGTCATGTGAATAACAGCGGGTATCCGCAGATATCGGTTAATATACAGGCAAGTTTTACCGTACCAGCTCATGCCCGGAAGCGGGTTCCTATGATGCTAGAGTTTGCGTTTGGGTTTGGCAGAGCGGGGTTTGTACCCGGCTGGTCTCACCTTGCTATCTCTAAGGGGTGGGGCTACGGAAGTATTGTTCCCACCAGTATTCAGCCCGACAACAACCAACTGAAAACCGGAATCATCGGACTGACCAACAAAGGGCAACCCCGCAAGCCCGATGACTGGGGGGCGTTACGGGCATGGCAGTGGGGAGTTAGCCGTCTTATCGACTACTTCGAGGCGAATGAGGACTCCTTTGTAGATGTCAAGAAGATAGGTATTGAGGGGCTGTCTCGTTATGGTAAAGCCGCGATTGTAACGGAGGCGTTCGACCCGCGCATTGCGGTAGGGTTTATCGGCTCTTCGGGAGAGGGCGGGGTCAAACTGCATCGGCATATCTTTGGCGAGGCGATAGAGAACTTGGCGGGGGGAGAGTACTACTGGATGGCAGGAAATATCATCAAGTACGGTGCTTCCGACCCTCCCAAAACCGCCGCCGACCTGCCCGTAGACTCGCATGAACTGATTGCACTCTGCGCCCCGCGTCCCTGCTTTATCAGTTATGGGACGGTAGAAAAGGGCGATGCCAAGTGGGTAGACGCGCACGGGAGTTTTATGGCGGGGGTGCTTGCAGGTCCGGTATACCGCCTACTGGGTAAAAGAGATTTGGGTACTCCCGGCGACTACCTTACCGACCCCATGCCGCCCCTCAAAACCCTGATAGGGGGAGAACTGGCTTGGCGGCAACACGAGGGGGGACACGACGTAACTCCCAACTGGCACTCCTTTTTTGACTGGGTTTCGCAGTTCATCAAAGCCCCGTCTCTGCCCTACAAAGGGCGTAGTGCCGCCGAGACACCCACTCCCCGCCTCGATTTTGTCTCGATGATAGCCCACAACCAACTGCTAGAGAAGGCAAAAAAAGGCGGTGTAGACCTCTGCTTTGTGGGAGATTCGATAGTGCGCCGCTGGGGTTGTAGCGACCCGCAGTATGCGGAACTCCTGAAGAACTGGCAAGCAAACTTCTTTGGGTGGAATGCGGGGAACTTTGGTTGGGGCGCAGACCGAGTAGAGAACGTCTTATGGCGGCTAGAGGACGG
>OMJJ01000145.1 GCA_900299305.1 bacterium
CTTCCCCGCCGCCGCCGCAGCCAGTGACTACCGCCAATCCCACACAAAGCGTTGCGGCGCACGCATAAGAGAGCAAACGAGACATTTCTTGCATTCTCCTTCTTCCTGTATCAGGGTCTAATGAGAGGGTTAATCTCGCACATCGTAAGATGGATAAGATAGGGAAAGATTCTACCTTATTTGAGGGGAAGTTCGCAAGGGAACTTTCTCCGAAAACTACGATGCGACGTTAGGATTTCGTATTGAACTTGTATTCACTTTTTTTAATAGGAAGGTGTAGAACAACGGTTAGGTCGTTCTGTCTACGAGTGGAAAATTAGAAGCGTTTGCCCACAACTAGGCGTACATTAAGAACCGCTACTGTTCCGCTCGATATACCAGAGACCCCATCATTTCTCTGGTAAACTCCATAACTGCTGATGCTGGTAAGGGGGCTACCTCCTAGCGGAACTCCGCCCGGAAAGACATCCAAACCTGCTTGCAGTTTGACCCACTTGGCGGGTTGGAAGGTCATTCCTCCGCTAAGATGAAGCCGTAAATTTTTGGCGGTGGTACTTCCGTTTCGTGCCTCTCCGAACACCGTTGCATCGGCATCCCCATAGAGGCTACGCGCCACCTTGAAGGTAGAACCCAGTCCTGCACCGTACTCTTCTGCTCCTGCCCCTGCCCCTTTTAGGTTGCTGTAGTGCAGTCGCATTCGGAAGCCCGGTAGGGCTGGCGGGTCTTGGTAGGTAGAGTGCCTACGAAAATGGTAGATAAGGTTGAAAATATCGGTTTTCGGACCCGGTAGGGTAGCACTAGAGGTGCTATCTGTTACGAAGGCGGTTCCGTTATCTACTCTGTCGTACTGAAGGCTCCAACCGCTACGCTCGTCACCTTTTAGTTGGTAGCGCAAACCAAATCGGGTTGCTTCTGCATTAAAGGTGGGGCGAATGGGACGAGTGCGCCCTTTTGCCGCTACCGCAAGGTTGCTATACCACAGACCGAGTTTGGCGTTGGGGCGATAGCCGAGTGTCCACTCTCCAATCTCCAAATCACGTCCGCTTTTGGTGGAGTAGTAGTAGCCCCCTGCGCCGCTTAAACTTTTGCTGGTATCGAACTCTACGGGGCTTGCAAACTGCGACGACTCTATGCCTCGTGAATCAAAATCGCTACTCTCGTCCTGAAAGGTTCGTTTCGCCGCAAAGTAGTTCGCGAGTACGGCTCTATGCCGAACGAGTGCAGACGTGGTTCTGTTAGAAAGGGGGCTACTCTCATTCTGTAGAGTCTGTGCGTTTGCACAGAAAGATACGAGCGTTATGGAAGCAGTCGTAAACAGACACAGGCTTGAGCGCATAGCTTCGCTTTCAATGAGAGATTATCCACACCTGAAACCACCCTATAAACCCATTATACCGACATTCTGTCAAACTCGCAATAGTTTTCTTCGCAATACGAAGAGAAATTTGAGAATTTGTCCGCGTTTTTGTCCGCTACCTCTCAAACTGCTCGCTTGCCGCCCCTAACGGCTGCTCTATTTTTATATCACCTCTTGACAATAAGTGGCTGATTAAATACAATAGTGGGAAGAAATGGCAGGATTTGGCAAAGGCTGGTTAATACTGAGATGTACGGTATTTTAGGGACAGATGATGGAGAGGGAGGGGATAGGGGAATTCCTCCCAACAGAGGCAAAATTCAGCGTATCGCTGTAGGGATAGGTGTTATCTTGGTATTGGGCTTGGGAGTGCGTTTTGTATGGCGCACTACGCACCGCCCTCACGTCCCCATGCCTCCGCCCGTTATCCGCCCAGCCCCCAAAAAGGGCTATCAGCCCGAAGGTATTGTGATACACCATTCCGAAACCCCTGGCAAAGTGGGTAAAATTGTGGTGAACGCGGCAAGAATTAATGAGATGCACAAACATAGCCACCCAGATTGGGCGAGGCAGTTTGAGGGAAAAACCTACTATATCGGCTATCATTATGTAATTCTACCAGATGGAACCGTGGAGGCAGGTAGACCGGAACTCTGTGTAGGGAGCCATGCTAAACACCATAACAACTGGTTAGGCATCTGCCTGGTGGGGGCGTTCTCACGGCACGATAAGCATAAGTGGGAGCCTTCACAGCCGACTACCGCTCAGAAGCAAGCACTTGTAAAACTCTGTGCGAAGATGATTCGGAAGTACGAGATTCCTCTTGACCATGTAAAACGGCACAGCGACGTATGGCAGACATGGTGCCCTGGTGAGCGTTTTCCGTATAGCGAGATAATGGCGGATATACGTCTTGAACTGAGCCGCGCCCCTCTGCCTACGCACTAGGCGCATAAAAGGAGACCCGTTTTGGGTAGTACCACAAAAAATAACATCAACGTAGTGGCAAAAACCCAACTCATAACCTCTCTTGCCCTGCTCACGCTCTGCGCTACTGCGGAGGCAGAGAGGGGTGCCCCCAACCCTGCCGTGCCTGCCGCCCCCCTCAATCTACCCAAAACGGGGCGTATTGCGGTTAGTGACTTTAAGAGCCTCCACTGGTCGATGGGGAACGGCTCGTTTCAGGCGCAAGGGGATGTGGTGGTAGCATTCCGTCCGCTTCCTCCTGTGGGGACGGTTGGTAAACTCGACCCCGCTTTTGGCTTAACCCTTTTGAAAGCGGCTAGTGTAGACTACAGCACCGACAAGGGAACCGTGAAAGCGAGTGGTGGGTTACGGCTAATCAACCCCGATGCTAACTTTCGCGGTGAGACCCTCGACTTTAACCTGATAAAGCAGACAGGAGTGGTTACGGATGCGAAACTGACCTCCCTGCTCTTCAAGATGGAAGGTAAGCGCATAGAGGTAAAGGATAAGCACGCCTTTGAACTACAAGACGGCTCCTTTACAACTTGCGATGACAAAAATCCCGACTACAAAATCACGGCAAAAAGCCTTACCTACAACCCCGAAAAAGGGATAAAAGGGAAGCACGTAAGCGTCTATGCGGGGAAAACAAAACTGTTCTCGCTTCCTGCCTTTAGTAAAAACCTACGTGCAAATGCACAGGCGATACCTGTTGTACCCAACTACACCCCGCTAGAAGGCTTTGGGATACGCTATCGCGACTCGCTTATCCGCACCGCGCACCAGTCCCTCGACCTAAATGTCGCCCTTAGCCTGAAAGTGGTGCCGCATGGCTATATCTACTACCAAAACGACATTAGCGGGGGCGCAAAGCGGGGGCTTCCCACCTTCCAACAGACCAACGAGTTTCTCGACCCGCAACTGGGCATTTTAGATCAGTTTCAGGTTCCGGTGTTTCAAAGCACCCTCGATTCGCGAGTAGAGGACGATTTCACCCCACGGAGCACCTTCTATACGGTAGTACAAAATCGGCAGTACTCTTTTCTCAAAAACCGCCTATCGCCTCTGCTCTCTCGCCTGCCCGAAGTGGGAGTACGCTTTACCAATGTGCTAGGGCATCCGCAAACGCCGAACTTCGATAACCCCTCCAACCTGCCCGACGACATCCCCCTGCCTTTGCGCCGTATTCCCAACTCCCCCTTCCTTTTGGATGTGAATGCGGGTTTTGGCGTGATACACGAACTGAACAATCAGGTGACCTCTGGGCGGTTTGGGATGCGGGCAAACCTCGCCTCTCAGCCTGTCACGATAAACTCGCATACCTCGTTACGTGCGGGACTTTCTAACTGGCTGAACGTCTATACACGGGGAACGGTCTACGGCATGGCATCGCCAGAACTGGATTTGACCTTTATGCCCAACGCCAAGGTACTCTACGGCTTGGGCTACCGCTATTCTACCGATGTAGGGGCAACCCCCTTCCTGTTTGACCGCCGCGATATGCGCCACGAACTCCGCGCCCGTTACCAAACGCTTGGCACATGGGGCTTCGGCTACTGGTTGCGCTACGACCTCGAACAACTAAAACCCTTCGAGGCGGAGTTTGCCATTACCCGTAACTTCGACTGCCTACAGGTGGGCTTTGGCTACCGCTTTGTAAATAAGCAGTTCAATATCGCCGTAAACCTTCTTCCGCCTACCCGCGCCACCGTAAAAGAGAAGCAGAAAGCCATGCGCGAAGGTAGCCCCCGAATTGCCCCCACCTCCCCCTAACGGTGCTGGTTTTGAGGTATACTGTAACTCAATTCTATGGAATACCAATCCAAGTTAGTTAGAGAGGAACCTTACACTCATGCCCGCCGAAACGCTAGAACAGCTTGTCTCCCTTTGTAAACGCCGTGGTTTTATTTTTCTGGGAAGCGAAATCTACGGCGGTCTGCAAGGTACTTACGACTACGGTCCTCTCGGCGTGGAACTAAAGAACAACCTCAAACGCCTCTGGTGGCGACATAACGTCTACGAGCGCGACGATATGGAAGGCATTGAGACGGCGATTCTGATGAATAAGCACGTCTGGAAGTATTCCGGTCACGAAGAGACCTTTGTAGACCCCCTCGTAGACTGCAAAACCTGCAAAGGACGCTTCCGCGAAGACAAACTCGCCGACGGTATCTGCCCCAAAAACCCCAAGAAACGCCCCGGTGAGTGCGAAGGACAACTAACAGAACCCCGCTCCTTTAACCTGATGTTCAAAACGCAGGTCGGTCCGGTTCCCGACCCAGAGTCTTACGCCTATCTGCGCCCCGAAACCGCGCAAGGGATGTTCGTCAACTTTAAGAACGTGCTGGACTCTACCAACCGCAAACTGCCCTTCGGTATCGCTCAGATTGGTAAGTCGTTTCGTAATGAAATCACGCCCCGCAACTTCCTTTTCCGTGTGCGCGAACTAGAGCAGATGGAGATGGAGTACTTTGTAAAGCCGGGTATGGACGAGGAACTGCATGAGGAGTGGATACAAGACCACCTCAACTGGTGGGTGAATGAGGTTGGGCTAGACCGTGAGAAGCTGGCACTACACGAACACCCCAAAGAGAAACTCTCGCACTACTCCAAGCGCACGGTAGATATTCTCTATAAGTTCCCTACACTGGGCTTCGACGAGCTGGAAGGCTTTGCTAACCGTACCGACTTCGACCTCGGTTCGCATAGCCGTGACCAAGAGAAACTGAACCTTACGGCACGGGTAGCAAAAAATGAACACTCTACCGAACGCCTTACCTACTTCGACCACGAGAACAATAAGCACATCGTTCCCTTTGTTATCGAGCCTGCGGCGGGGGTGGATAGAGGTTGCCTTGCCGCCCTCAGTGAGGCGTATAACGAGGAGACCCTAGAGAACGGGGATGTTCGCACGGTACTTAAACTCAAACCCGCGCTCTCCCCTATCAAAGTTGCTATTCTGCCCCTCAAGAAGAACGCGGATGAGATTGTCAACTGCGCCAAGTCCATCAAGAAGACGCTACAGGCAAAAGGGAACATGAGAGCGGTCTACGACGACACCGCAGGTATTGGGAAACTGTACCGTAGGCAAGACGAAATCGGTACCCCCTTCTGTGTAACGGTGGACTTCGACACGATAGGGCGTTCAGACGATACTTCGCTACAGAACACCGTCACCGTTCGAGACCGCGACACCATGCAACAGGTACGTATCCCCATCGCCGAACTGCTGAACTACGTCACCGAGCGTATCTAAAGGGCAAGCGTATGGCTTTCTCCTACAAAACCGCGGTTCCTTGGGGGCGTTCTTATGAGGAGTATGTACGAATGTTTCGCCTCTCGGAAGACGACCTCAAGGGGCGGATTTTGGGGTGTGCAGACGGACCCGCGAGTTTTAATGCACAAGCCACTGCCAACGGGGGGCGCGTTATCTCATGTGACCCCCTGTATATCTGTACCAAAGCGCAGATAGAAGAGCGGATTGCGGAGACCTACGAAGAGGTTATCGGGCAGACACGGCACAACCAAGAGAAGTTTGTATGGGACACCATTCCTTCGGTGGAGGAGTTGGGGCGTGTGCGCCTCTCTGCAATGCAGGAGTTTTTACAAGACTACGAAGTGGGCAAGAGTGCAGGGCGTTACGTAACCGCAGAGTTACCACAACTGCCTTTCTCTGTGGGGGCATTCGATCTTGTGCTCTGTTCGCACTTCCTGTTTCTGTACTCCGCTAACCTCTCTTTGGAGTTCCACCTCTCCGCCATTACGGAACTGCGCCGCATAGCCAAAGAGGTGCGTATCTTTCCGGTACTAGACTACAATGCGGAGGTAAGCCCCTATCTTACTCCCGTAATAGAGGCGTGTACCGCGCAGGGGCTAAAGACAAACCTAGAGCGTGTCCCCTACGAGTTTCAACGGGGCGGTAATCAGATGTTGCGCGTTTCGTAACACGCTAGGGCAACTCGCTTGTAGTACGGTGTATTTGCCTCTGCCCCCAGCATTGGGAGAAAACGAGAAATCCTTTACGGAGTAATTTTGATATATGAGTATGCTTTCAGAGATACTAGCCACCAAGCGCACCGAGGTCACTCACCTCAAGAAGCGCACCCCCCTTGCAGAACTGGAAAAGCAGTTGGTAGATGCCCCCCCAGTACGTGATTTCCGCTCTGCGCTTGCCAACGCGGATGGGGTCGCGTTGATTGCAGAGGTAAAAAAAGCCTCTCCCTCCAAAGGAGTTATCCGCGAGAACTTCGACCCTCTTGAAATCGCACAAACGTATGCCGATAACGGAGCCACCTGCCTTTCGGTGCTTACCGACGAAAAGTATTTTCAGGGGCATTTGAGTTATCTGCGCTCTATTCGCGACTTGGTCTCTGTACCCTTACTTCGTAAAGACTTTACGGTAGACCCTTGGCAGATAGTAGAGAGCCGTATCGCAGGGGCAGACGCGATTCTGCTGATTGTAGCGGGACTTTCGCCACAAGATTTACGAGAGCTCCTCCAACTGACCCGTGACTACGGTATGACCCCCTTGGTAGAGGTGCATGACCGTGAAGAGATGGAAGAGGCACTAGCGGCAGGGGCGGACGTAATTGGAGTGAATAACCGAGATTTGCATACATTCCGCACCCAACTCTCCACCACCCTAGAACTAGCCAAAGCCTTCCCCCCGCAAGACAATCGTCTCCTCGTGAGCGAGAGTGGAATTTTCACCGCGAAAGATGTTTCCTTGCTGCATGAGGTAGGAGTGAACGCGATATTGGTAGGAGAAGCACTGATGCGTGAAGCGGACATTGGCGCAAAGGTACGGGAACTACTCGGTAAACCCTAGCCCAATGGAACCTTCAACCTCTCTCACAAAAACGCTTTCGCTTATTGGTAGCGGTCTGCTGGATGTACTCTATCCTCCACACTGCCTTTTGTGTAGGGTACGCTTGGCAGAGGGCTCCTTGTGCCAAGCGTGTTTGCATGAGATGCAGGGGCAGAGTACCCCAAAAGCCTGTGAGCGGTGTGGGGCAGGGATAGAACGGGCAGGAAACCTGTGTGAAGACTGTTGGGAGGAGCGGTATCCGGCGTTTGATTGGGCATTTGGGGTAGGGAACTACTCCGGTAAACTGCGCGAAGCCATTCATCTACTGAAGTACAAGGAGAGACTGGCACTCGCCGAACCGTTGGGAAGCCTCATAGCGAACACGTTAGCCCCCTCGTGTATACAGAAGATACCCCTCACCGATACGGGGCAACTCCGATTTGATAAGGTGGTTCCGGTTCCGCTTCATCCCTCCCGTTACCGGTTGCGCGGCTTCAATCAGTCGGAGCGGTTGGCGCGGGTAGTGGCACAACAGCGTGGTTGGCAACTCGACACGAAAAGCCTCCTACGAATCCGTGCCACACACTCCCAAGCCACCCTCAACGAAACCGACAGAAAAAGCAACGTGGTGGGCGCGTTTGCAGTACGACCTCCCCTCTGCTTTGAGGGGCTTTCTGTTCTGCTGATAGACGACGTTTTAACAACAACGGCTACGGTAGGAGAGTGCGCGAGAGTTTTGAAAGAGGCGGGGGCAACTGCCGTCTGTGTGGTAGGGTTGGCGCGTGGGTGGTAGACTACTCTACTGCGATAATCCCCGCATAGCGTTGCACCAAATTCGCTTCGGAGGGAGTGCGTGCAATACAGCCATACCCTCCCCCATCCAGAAAAAGCACGTCCCGCATACCGTACTTTAAGCACTCCTCCGCCATCGCTCTTAGGCTAATGGAGTTACACTGTACAAAGACCAGTTCGCCCGTCTTCTTTACCCCTACTGCCGAGCGCGAATTCAGCATTCTCCAGTCCTTACCTGCCACTATCTTACCATGAGAGACCAGTAACGGTCCGGACTGCGTGGCGTATTTTAAGGTGCGGAGATTGGTAGGATACCTCTTGTCTTGTGGGTTGAAAACGACTGCTTTCCCCGTTTTGGTAATCCCAAAAACCCCATGTTGCCCCATCGAAAAGTTGGCTTTGCCGTTGTGCAGGTTTAGTTTGTGGTAGAGTTTTCCGTCTACAATAAGCAGACCAACCGGGTCTGCGTAGAGGCTGACCATCCCTCCGTTTATTAGTGCTTTTGGGGTTTTGCCCTGCGCTTTCAACTTCTCGAACAGCGTTCCCATAGAGCGGTACTGCTCACCTGCTTTATCCTTATAGTAGATAACGACGTGCTTTGTCTCTTCTGCCGGAACCTCTACCATACGGTCAAAAACCCCGCTAGAGGTTATGGCGTTGGGTGCAGAACTTTGCGCTCTCTGCTTTGCTTTGGGCTGACACCCTGCCAAACATAGGGAGACGGATAGGAGGAGGGGGATAACTCTTCTGCCTCTCATTTTCGCTTTTCCTTTGTGCTTTTCACCTCTGGCGCGGCTTGGTTTGCGAGTGTGCGATACTCCTCCATTTTACGGCTCCATAGCCGCTCTAGTTCTTTGGCACGGTCTGGGTACAGAGTAGCAAGGTTGTGCATCTCGCTACGGTCTGCGGCGAGGTTGTACAGTTCCCAACTACCTTCTAGTCCCTCGGATACCAGTTTCCAATCCCCTACCCGTATCGCACGGTTATCGGCATGAAACCACCATAAAAAGTCGTGTTGTAGGGTGTTGTCTTGCCCAAAAACCGGCACAAGGCTCTTACCGGGGGCAGGAGGCAGTACTTGCCCCTCCCATGTCTCCGGCTTTTTGCCTCCTGCAACCTCTAACAGAGTAGGCATGAGGTCGATAAGGTGACTGGGATTCCGCCGAAACTCTCCTTTTACCGCAATGCCTTTCGTCCAGTGAGCAATCAGCGGGGTAGAGATACCTCCCTCATGCACAAAGATTTTAGACCGTTTTAGAGGGGCGTTGGAGAGGTTTGCCCAGCCGGGTTCGAGGCACAAAAACGACTTTGCAGAGCCGGGTTCCGCATTAGGGTCGTTGCCATCTCCCCGCAGAACTTTCTCCGCACTTGCCCCATTATCGCTCATAAAGAGAATGAGGGTGTTCTCATACGCCCCCATCCGTTTGAGTTGCGCGATAACCCTACCAATCTCTACATCCATCCTATCGACCATCGCGGCATGAACCTCCATACGGCTCTCCCACATCTTGCGCTCTGTTTTAGAGAGGGTGTCCCATGCAGGTACGCCGGGTGTGCGTGTGGAGAGTTCGCAGTTTACAATGCCAAGCCGCTTCATACGCTCTAGGCGTTCTGCTCTGAGTACGTCCCACCCCTTCTGAAAGCGGTGCTTGTACTTGGCGATGTCCTCTTCGGGGGCTTGTAGCGGAAAATGGGGGCAGATAAACGCAACATACTCGAAAAAGGGCTTATCGGGATACTTTTCGACGTGTTCTTGCAAGTACTTTATCGCATAGTCGGCGATGGCAGTAGTGGAGTAGTAACCGCTATCAGGGGTGATGGGCAGGAGGGGGGTGTCATCTTCAAAAAGGGACTGCGGGTAGAAGTGGCGGTCATGGTCTTCGATACGATAGGA
>OMJJ01000146.1 GCA_900299305.1 bacterium
ATACCTCTCTACTCTCTCTTTCCCCCAAAATTGGGGGAAAGATGTCCTGCAAGGACAGAATGAGGGCTAATCCGCTGACTATACCATAAAGTAAGCAACCCTTCTATCTCAAAGTAATGCGATTACCCTGCCCCAAAAACCTCACAGAGCGAGCGAACACTATGAACAGAAACAACGATGTAGAGAAAGTTTTCACCTCCCGCACCAAATCGTCACGGCTCAACCCGCACGACCCTGCTCTGCTTGCTCTGAGTACCGCCGAAGAGTTCGCGCACTACCTGCAAACAGAGCGTGTACGCCTTATTCAACGCATACTAAACCCTCCTGTAGCACAAGACAGTACGCGCAAACTCCCCCTCTCCGGCTTGGGAATGGCGCACGAGTTTTCGGATTTAATGGACAGCGTGTTACAGAGGATATTCGCGCTTGCCTGTGCTACGCATGGACTAGACCCCGCAACCGTTCCCATGGCTATCCTAGCAACGGGCGGCTATGGTCGGCGGGAACTCTGCCCCTACTCCGATGTAGACCTCACTTTCGCGCCCTACCGCGACAAAGATCCCCAACTAGACAAAGTGATAAAAGATACCTTTCAGCAGATTATGGATGTCTGTAATACACGGTGTAAGATGGAGGTCGGCTACTCCTACCACCCGGTAGACGACTACCGCAACCTCGACCATCAGACGATTTGCGCCTTGCTGGATGCACGTCTACTTGCGGGTAGCCCCCATACCTACATCGACTTTGAAGATGCGTACTGGTCAGAGTTCAATACCCCCGAATTCATCTTTACCAAGATTGCCGAGCGAAGCAAAATCGTTACAAAATGGGGAGGCTCACCGCGTATTGTAGAGCCAAACATCAAGGAGGGGGCGGGGGGGCTACGCGATTTACAACTCATGGTGTGGCTACTACAAGCACGAGAGCAGATAAAACCAAAACGCATTCGCGAAATGGCATTCGGGGTACACGAGGTCTTTGGAGAGGTAAATGCGGAAGATATAGGGCTACTGCAAAGTGCGAAAGAGATGCTCTTCCAGACGCGCCATGCCCTTCATGCCCTCTCAAAATCAGAACAAGACCAGTTCTCGGTTCCCAAGCAGGAGGAGGTCGCCAACCTACTAGGCTACTGCCTAGAGAGTGTACCGCCCAATACCCCACCCGTCGAGGTCTACATGGCAGACCTGTACGCGGCAATGGGGCATATCTATCGGGTGACAAAGCAGGTAACACACAGGGTAGAGCATAGCCGCCTGATAATGGGAATTGGGATGGACTGTAGGCGCAAACAACTGGTTACGGCAAAAGACAACTTTGTGGATGAAGACCCCAACTGGATGCTATGGGCGTTTGAACTGATGCAACGCTACAACCTAGAGATGGGCGATAGCCTAGAGCAGAGAATCCTCAGTACCCTTCGTACAGACCCCGAAATGGTGGACATGGATTCTGCCTCTCAAGCCCTCAGTCAGATTTTAGCGTGTAGGGGCAAAATCTATCCCATTGTAGAGGCGATGGCAGAACTCGGCGTACTGGGGTGGCTACTGCCGGAGTTTGAGGCACTGATGAACCTCATTCCCTACGACCCCTCTCACGACCACACCGTAGGGCAACACACCCTGTACATTGTTCAGAACCTCGAAGAGCTTCTTACCCTGACCGGAGACGAAGAGACGACCACCATGCGAACCCTCTATTCAGAACTTCCTCACCCCGAACAACTGATGATGGCGGTCTTTTTGCACGATGCGGGGAAGGCACATCCGGGACGTGCTCACTCACTGGTAGGTGAAGAGATGGCGGAGGTGGTCTGTAGGCGGTTTGGGTGGTCGGAACAGGCAACGGCAAACGTCTGCTTCCTAATTCGTAATCACCTCTATATGGCAGAGGTCTCCCGCAAGCGTGACCTCGATATAGAGCAGACCATTCGGGATTTTGTGCAGGTGGTAGACGATATAGACCGCCTGAATATGCTCTACCTTCTGACTTATGCAGATACCAAAGCGGTAGGCGACGGAGTTTGGACTCAGGTAAAGGGGCGTTACCTCTACGATTTATGGTGGAAAGCGACCTCTATGCTGAACGAGGAAGAGGTTCCGGAGCCAGAAAAACTTCAAACCCGCGCTCGTAAGCGTCTAGCAAAAGACCTTTCGCAGTACACAACCGCAGAGATAGACGAGCATATTCAAGCCATGCCTCCCAGTTATCTGCTGGGGCAGTCCTTCGAGAAGATGGCGATGCACATTGGTTGGGTACGCCGTGTACGTCAGGGTGATACAGTAGTAGAGTTCCATGAGGAGAGCGGGGCAACCTATACCGAACTCACTGTCTGTACGCTAGACGACCCTACGCCCGGACTGCTTGCAAAAATTACAGGGGTACTCTTTGCGGCAGGGCTGGAAGTGCATAATATCAACGTGATAACACGTGCCGCTGGCGAAGAGCGTATCGCCCTCGATACGCTCTGGGTAGATTTCCGAGAACGCCCCCTCACCCCAAGCAAGCAAAAAGAGGTGAAAGACAACCTTACTGCGGTGCTACATGGTGAAATCACCTTACAGAGTATTTTGGACAAAGCCGCGACCAAAACACTTCTAAAGCGCGATACCGTCACCCTGCCCGTAGACCTACCCATCGAACTGTTTGCCTTCGAGAACGACCCCGCCGCCCCCCAAGCGGTTCTGGAGTTGGGGAGTACCGATGTTCGCTCTACCCTCTATCGGGCGGCGGATGCCGTATCGAAGGTGGGTTGGAATATCCAAAGCGCGAAAATCTCGATATGGCATGGAGTCACCCGTGCCAGCCTCTACGTTACAAAAGCAAAAGGGGTCTCGGAGGCACAAGCACGAGAGATACTTAAAACAGTTATCCCCCTGAAGTAGTTATCGCAAAGGAAGCAGAACCATGCCAAACAAATCACGTATCCTCATTGTAGAGTGTATGCAGGAGATTTCCTCTTTTAACCCCGTACCTTCTCAGTACACCAATTTCCATATCACGCACGGTGAACAGATGCGGGAGCAAGAGAGACTCAATACCGCACTCGGAGGGGCGTTACCTGTTCTCCACTCTGCGGATATGGAGCCTGTTTTCACCATTTCGGCACGGGCAGGGTCGGCGGGGCTACTCTCGGCGGAGGGCTGGAAGGCTCTCTTGGAGGAGATACTGGAGGCGGTTTCGGAGGGGGTGCAGTCGGGAATAGACGGGGTCTACTTCTCTCTGCATGGCGCAATGGGCGCAGACGGAGAACTCGACCCAGAGGGCTATCTGCTTCAAGAGACGCGGCGCATGGTAGGCGACTCCCTTCCCATCGTGATTTCCCTCGACCTACATGGTATTCTCACCGAGCGGATGCTACAACAAGTGAACGGCTTCGCTATCTACCACACCTATCCCCATGTCGATTTTGCCGATACGGGTCGCCGCGCCGCCGAGTTGCTGGTACGCCTCCTACGGGAAGACCTAAAACCAGTTACGGCACGGGTTGTTATTCCTGCACTGGTACGCGGCGACGAACTGATTACAAAAACGGGGTGCTACGGCGACCTGATTCGGGAGGCGCAACGCCTAGAACGGGAGGGTACTGCTCTCTCTGCTGGCATTATGATAGGCAACCCCTTTACCGATGTGCCGGAACTGTGTACGCAGGTGCTTATCACCACGAACAACGATGCAGAGACCGCCACACAAGAGGCGGTACGATTGGCAGGGGAGTTTTGGCAGTTACGAAACAGAATGCAGGGTAAGTTTATCTCGTTGGAACGCGCTATCGCACAGGCAAAAACGATACAAGGCGCAGTCGTGTTTACGGATGCCCCCGACGCTACCTCTTCCGGCGCAACCGGCGACTCGAATATCCTACTAAAAGGCTTACAAGCGAGCGGCTACTCTAAGCGCGTTTTGGCACAAATAGTAGACCCCGTAGCCGCCGAGACTGCCCACCAAGCGGGAGTAGGCGCAACGATAGAGGTCACATTGGGGGGTGGGCTGGATACAAAACGCTTCTCGCCAATGCCCGTGAAGGCGCGGGTACGCCTACTCTCAGATGGAAAAGCACGCCTTGAGACCATGCGGGCAGGGCTGGATGCAGGGAAAACAGCCGTGCTGGAGTTCGATAACTTTGTGGTGGTCGTTTTGAGTAAGACAGTAAGCCTGTTTGACAGGGCGATGTACTACGCCAATGGGCTAAACCCACAAGATTTCGACCTCATCATCGTAAAATCCCCGCATACTGAATACGCTATGTACGACGCTTGGGTAGAGAAAAACTTTAATATCGACGTACCCGGTGCGACCTCCGCAAACCTTCCCACACTGGGGCATACTATCTGTTCGCGCCCCATGTTCCCGCTAGATGAGGGGGTTACGTTTACCCCTAAAGCGGCTCTGTATTCGCGGAAATAGAGACCCCTTTTTGCTAAAAGGGATTGGTAGGTGCTATCTCCCACGCCTCTATACTTACAAACTGAGCGGTTCCTCCCTCTGCAAACAGAGCCACGTTAAGGCTGTCGGGGTTTCCGGGAAAGACGCGCCGCCCTATCGCTTGGCGGTTGTTTGCAAACACCTCCACCACAGAGCAGTCTACAAAAACGCGGAGACATAACTTTTCGGAGGGGGCAAGGGAGAAGGGTGCTCTCTCTACGATTTTGCGCCCTGCCACTCCGCTCTTTGTAGAGTCGAAGACCAGTGCTTTCGCCGCTACATCGTAGTACAGTAGCGTCTCCTCATTGTAGTCCGGAGAGCAACGCACCTTAATACCTACCCGCTGGGCGTTCCCGACCTCTGCCTCTATCACGATTTCGCAAGCATCTCCTACCACTCCCGCCAACGGGTACGGGGTCTCCTCACACACGCTAGTCTCTTGCCAAGAGAGTGGCTGAATCCGTAGCCGTTCTATCTCCTTTACGGGGCTGATACGTAACGTATTGTCCTCTCCAAGCCAGAGGGTACGCGGCAGACCATAGACCCCCGACCATCCCCTCTCTTTGTCGCCGCCGGGGTTATCGGTAAGCCATGCCCACATGACTTGTCGTCCCTGCCCGTCTATCAGTGCTTCCGGTGCGAAATAGGTGTTATCTGCCCATGTCATACGCCCGTGCGTTTCGGGAAAAAAGTGGTCGTCTTGGTAGGTTCCTATGTAGTACTGACACCCTATATTATGACTTATAAATAGCAGTAGATATTTGTCACTAGGATCTCCACCCTCCGCACAGGTAGGTAACGCGAGAAAACTAGGACACATATTGTCTTCGCTACGGTCTGTCCAGTCGGGGTTACGCTGATAGAATACATGGCGGTAGTCCCACGTTTTCAGGTCACGCGACTCAAACAGGTAGAGCCTGTCTCCCTGCTCCTCAAGCGGAGTTTCGGGCAAACGTCCTATCTTGTTGAGTACCAGTAGGTTGCCCGTAAGCATATAGTAGACCCCGTCCTTCTTCCAGATATTTGAGGGGTCGGCAGAGCCAAGTATCAGAGGTGCGCCCTCTGCGTCTACAGTTTCGGTGATACCAAACTCGGTAGAGCGAATAACGGGGTTTGCCTCTGATTTCGTCCAGACATCGTAAGGAGGAGTGCTCTGTGCCAGCCCAATACCCCTTGGTCCCCATAACATCCAGTAGGAGAGGTGAGCGGTTCCGTCTTCATCCAGAAACGCGCCTCCGCTAAAGCAGCCCTCGTCACCATTCCCAGGTCCAATCGCGTCGGGATGATACCGCCAGTGCAGAAGGTCGATACTAGAGATATGCCCCCAACAGAAGCCTACCCCGCACCGATTGTAGAGGTACATAAGATGATAGCGTCCGTTCGCATAGAAAGCCCCGTTGGGGTCTCCCGGTTCTCCCATGTCTTCGGGCATACAGAAGTGATAGCGCGGTCTCCACCTATCCGTAAGAAACCGCTCTCGTAGCCAACGGGCGGACTGTACTACCTCTTCACTTACTCCCTCTGTTTTCTGCTCTTCCGATTCTGCCATGTTTTATCTCCTATAAAACGGTACTAATCTGCCAAAACCTTTCTCCAAAATCCCTCTAGTCTCCTGCCTCACCTCTTTGATTAAAAATAATTAACCATCATTTAAGGCAAATTTAAGTAACGACTACTAGAATGTATATACGATTTTGCACTTTTTTTAGAGGAAACGCCTATGAATACCAAGTTCAAACTGTCTGCTCTTTTTGTAGTAGGTTATCTGGTAACGGGGTGCCACAACCCCACCCCCAAGTCGATGGGAACCCCACTTGCAAACGCCCCTGTTGTGGCATCTAACGCCATGAAAACCGCAAAAGGCAAGACGGTACTGGTAAAAGGCGTAATGGTCGAGAAGTGTCCCGTGGCAGGTTGCTGGTTCAAACTACAGGATAAAAACGGCATTGTAAAAGTAGATACAAAAGACGCAGGTTTTGTAGTCACCGATATTCCCCTCAAAACCGAAATTACCGCAAGCGGCAAAGTGCAAGATGGCGACTCCCCTACCGTACTGGCTACAGGGATACGCTACCAATGAAAAGCCGCCTTTTGCTAGGGGTCTGCCTCTCCGCGCTTTTGTTGGGGGGTGTGCTGGTAGTCGCTTTGCCACGCCTAACTGCCTCCCCACATCTCGATACAGTAGACGCTTCTGCGGACTCCCTTGCAAAAAAGTACAACTCCCCTTCGGGTCTCTGCCCTTGGCGCAACCCTGCAACCGACCTCAAAGCGTTCTTTCCTACCGCTACCACCTCTAAAGAGGAGTTTCTTACCCTTAGTAGGCATACCGGCGAGATAGAAAAGCAACTCCACCGTAAAGTAACCGGTGAAGAGACCGGTTTGCAGATACACCGCGTCTATCAGGGCAGTACCCCCATTGGTGTGGTGGTAGCGCGAAGAGTGAAGGGAGAGTACGGGGCAATAGAGATTGTGGTGGCAAGCGATACCCAAAACCGAGTGGTTGGCATAAAGATACAACGCCACCGCGAACCAGAAAAGACCGCCGCCCTTTTGAAGAACCCCGACTTCCTTAAATTTTTCGAGGGCAAAACCGTTCAATCCGAATGGAACTGCCACTGTGAGCAGGTAGAAATCTCCCCCAAATCCATCAAGTCGATAGACGCGGTGCAGGGTGGGGTGCATACCGTGATGGTTCTGCTCTCGGTACAAGATATTTGGAAAAAGGCGTAGGGCAATGCTCTCTCTCGCCCTCAGCAACCTTACACGCCGCCGCCTACGAACCGCCCTTACCCTCTTAGGGGTTGCGATTTCGGTAGGGGTGTTGGCGTGTCTGTTGGCATTTGGAAAAGGGTATGAGGCAGGGTTAGGGCGCGAACTAAACGGCATGGGTATTCAGATGATGCTGGTTCCGTTGGGATGCCCTTATGATGCCGCCGCCCGCGTTCTAAAGGGAAAGACGCTGGAGGTATCGCTTCCTGCCAACAGCCTAAACATCGCAAGACAAGAGGGGAAGGTGGAGGTAGCCGCCCCGCTACTCATGGCGACACTCCCCCGCCCCGCAGAGGGGCGTACCGATTTATGGGTTGGGATAGATGAGAGCGTTCGCCCCCTAAAACCTTGGTGGAAGATGACAACGGGGTCGCGCTGGTTTCCCGATGCCAACTCGGTGATTTTGGGGGCAGAAGCCGCCGCTACCGAACTAAGGCAGGTAGGAGATACCTTCTTTAGCCCCGAAACAGGGCGCAAATTTACGGTGTGCGGTGTGCTAGAGCGTAGCGGAACCAGTGATGACAGCCAGTTCTTCGTACCGCTTGCCACCGCTCAGGAGATGTTTCACCAACCCAATCGGATTACCGCCGTCGCCATTCGCCTAAAAGACCCTACGCAGATAACCGAAGTCTCGACGCGGCTACAACAGGTTCCCGGCGCACAGGTCGTTACGATGGCGGAGATGATGGGAACCTTCCTAAACCTCGTGGGTTCGGTACGAACACTCGTCTCTGCGATTGCGATTGTCGCGCTCTGTATCAGTGGGCTGTCGGTTTTCAACACCATGCTCTCGGCGGTTTTGGAGCGTACCCGTGAACTGGGCGTATTGCGAGCGGTAGGGGCTTCACGCAGTCAGGTGTTCTGCCTCCTAAGCGTAGAGGCGATACTGCTCACCACTTTGGGGAGTACGTTGGGAGTGGTACTAGCATTAGCCACAGGGAGGTTTGTGGAGATGGGAGTGCGCCTTTTCGTTCCAATGGCTCCCGCCGATACCCTCCTTAACCTATCGCGAGAGGTAATTCAGCAGTGTTTTATGGTGGGTGTTGTGGTAGGCTTGGGGGCAGGGCTGTACCCCGCATGGCAAGCAAGCCGCCTACAACCCGTAGAAGCGATACGGATAGACTAACACAATGACTTGGGCAAAAATCGCACTCCAGAATATGCTACGCCGCAAACTCCGTACCTTCGCTACGATGATGGGGGTCGCGGTTGCGGTTGCCGCGCTCTTTAGCCTTCTCGCGTTTCAGAGGGGCTATCAAAATGGGATGCGGGATGAACTCGATAGGTTAGGCGCACACGTTCTCGTAGTTCCTAAAGGGTGTCCCTACGATTCGGCTTCGATGGCTCTGCACGGCGCAAGCTGGCCCTGCTACCTTAAAAGTGCCTATCTGGAGCAGGTTCGTACTACACGGGGAGTGAGCGTCGCCGCCCCCATATTTATGAACGCCCTGTACGAAAGCAACGGAACGCAACAGGTCTATCTTGGTATCAACGAAACGATACAGGCGGTAAAACCGGGCTGGAAACTAGAAGGCTCTCTGCCCACCAAAACGGGCGAGATCCTGCTAGGTGCAACCGCCGCCAAAAACCTACACCTACAGATTGGGCAAGAGTTCAATCTACCGGCGATACCGGGTGAACGGGGCAAAGTTTGCGGCGTTCTTGCCTCTACTCAGGGGGCAGAGGATGCTTTTCTCTATATGCCGCTTTCGGATGCACAACGCCTCTTTAAGAGACCCGCTCAACTGACACATATTCTGGTGCGCCTCCAAGACCCAAATGCACTAGAGAACGTAGTAGAGGCATTACGAGGCTGTGAGGCGGGGATGGACATGAACATAGTTCCCCTTACGCACCTCTTTCAGACGATACAGGGACTGGTAAACTCCACGCGCCTTCTGCTAGGCTGTATCGCACTTATCGCGTTGATAGTTGCTGGGGCAGGGGTAAGCAATACGGTGCTAATGGCTGTCACCGAACGGACTCGTGAGATTGGGGTCATGCGCTCGGTAGGAGCATCTACCAGCGATATTTTTCGGCTGATATGGCTAGAGACGGTACAAATCTGTTTGGTTGGAGGGGTGCTAGGAGTGCTAACCGCCCTGATTGGCGCACAGCATTTGGAGGAGTGGCTACGCAATCGTCTGCCCTTCTCCCCTAGCGGTGCACTTATTCATCCCGAAGCAGGTATAATGCTACTCTGTCTTTTGGGAGCGGCGGTACTTGGGAGTATGGCGGGGCTACTTCCCGCATGGCGGGCTTCGCGGCTCTCTCCGGTGGAGGCGATACGCGCCGCACTTTAGTAGTAGATACGAGGGCAGACCTTTGGTAGTAGCGATGTACGCAAAACAGAATGAGGGAGTACACGAACGGGTGGAATCTAAGGTACTGGTCTCCGCGAAGGGGCTGACAAAGACCTATCGGCGTGGAACGGAAGAGGTTCGCGCCCTAGATGGTGTCTCCTTTGACCTGCAACAAGGGGAGTTCACGGCGATTGTAGGGCAGTCGGGGGCAGGGAAAACCACCCTGCTACACCTGCTTGGCTGTATGGATACCCCAACGAGCGGCGAAATTATCATCGGAGGACACTCTACCAAAGGTCTTTCAGACCGCGCCCTCACCCAACTGCGCCGCGAACAGGTGGGCTTTGTGTTTCAACATTTTGGGCTACTGCCCACTCTTACCGTGATGGAGAACCTTCTGCTTCCCACCCTCTTCTCCAAGCGTGAAGCGAAGGCACGTGCCAACGAACTACTGGAACAGGTGGGGCTAACACAGAGGCGCAACCATCACCCAAACCAGCTCTCTGGTGGAGAGATGCAGAGGGTCGCTATCGCTCGCGCCCTCATCAATCGCCCTCAGATACTGCTGGCAGACGAGCCTACGGGCAATCTGGACAGTGTAAACGGAGAGGCGATACTCCAACTGTTTCACCAACTTCATCGGGAAGGGCTAACGATTGTCGTCGTGACACACAACCCGATTCTTGCGGACGCAACGCAGAGGCAACTGGTTCTGCGTGACGGTCAACTCGTTCCCTAGCGGTGCAAGGCTCTGATGCTCTGTACCCTGTCTTATCTAAACAAAATGAGAGGTATCTAACCATGAACTCTTCTATGCGCTCTAAAAAATCGGGTTTTACCCTGATTGAGCTACTCGTAGTCATCGCCATTATCGCAATTCTGGCGGCGATTCTCTTCCCTGTTTTTGCGAAGGCACGTGAGAACGCTCGCCGAACGCAGTGCGTCTCCAACGTCCGCCAGCTGGGAATGTCTTGGATGATGTACGTTCAAGATAACGATGAGCAGTTCCCACCCACCAACTCGCCCAACCCTCCCGATTCGATTTGGGAAGTACAGGCGGCAGGTCCTTTCCCCTGCAAGCCGTGCCGTCCACGCCGCAAAGCAGACAAAGTACCCTACGACCCCACCATCTTCGCAGAACCCTACATCAAAAACCGCGATATGTTCAAGTGCCCTAGCGATGTGGGAATTCCCGCCGGTTTGGTTCCTGCGGAACCCACTTTGGGGCATAGCGTTTGGGAAGTAGAGAAGACCAGCTACTGCCTAAATACCGTAATGCTACGTGTTGGGAAAGTGGCGGGTATCCCCATTCCTTCCGAGACCTATATGGGTGCAGAGGTCTTCGCTTTCCACCTCGGTCAGAGTGATGGAGCGGCAGGTTGGCTCTCTGCCTCTACCGGTCCCGTTGCCCAACGGCACGATACCAAAGGTCCGGTGCGTGTGGCTTACTTCGTAGACGGTCATGCCAAAAACATGACAGAGCGCGGTATTGCCTTCCAGTGTAATCCCCCCGCCTATCCTGATACCGGCGGTATTTATACCCCCGTACCATAAGAACCGCCTAATAGTAGCCCCCGCCTTGCTAAAAGCGCAAGGCGGGGGCTATCTTTGCAAATACCCCCTACATACCCCAATGAGGGTGTCGGGGAGGGATGTCAGCAGGACAGGGAGAGGTTAAAATTGGGTACAATAAAACCCAAATCCCAAGCTAAAGGAACCCCGAATGAACGACATCCTACAAGAGTGGCTCGGTAATCAAATCGAGACGCTCAAAGAGCAAAACCTCTACAAACCCCTGCTCGTAATGGATAGCCCCTCCCAAGCACGAATCACCGTAAACGGCAAAGAGGGCGTAATCAATCTCGCCAGTAACAACTATCTCGGTCTCGCAAACCACCCCAAACTCAAATCTGCCGCCATCGCCGCAGTAGAGCAGTACGGTGCTGGAGCCGGAGCCGTCCGACCCATTATCGGCAACATGACCCTCCACTCCCAACTCGAACGCCGACTCGCCGAGTTCAAGCACGTAGAGGCGACCATGGCGTTCCAAAGCGGCTTCACCGCAAACGCCGGAGTCATTCCCACTATCACCGATGCAGAAGACGCAATAATCACCGACGAACTAAACCACGCCAGCATCATCGACGGGGTACGCCTCTCCAAAGCCGCCCGAAAAATCTACAAGCACAACGACCTCAACGCGCTCGAAGAGGCACTAAAAGCCACTCAAAACGCAAAAAAACGTCTCATTATCACCGATGGAGTCTTCTCGATGGACGGCGACATCGCCCCCCTACAAGGCATTGTCGCTCTCGCAGAACAGTACAACAGCGCGGTCATGGTAGACGACGCGCACGGCTCCGGAGTACTCGGCGGCGGACGCGGAACCGCCTACCACTTTGGCGTACACCAGAAAATCGACATCCAACTCGGAACCCTCTCCAAAGCAGTGGGCGTAATGGGAGGCTATATCGCAGGTAGTGCCAAACTCGTAGACTGGCTCACACAACGGGCGCGTCCCATTCTCTTCAGTACCGCCCCGCCCCCTGCCGTCGCCGCCGCCGTTATCGCCGCCATAGAACTCATGGACACCGACCCCTCTTTCACCGAGCGGCTCTGGGAGAACACCCGCTACTGGAAAGCCGAACTCACGAAACTCGGCTTCGATACCGGTGTTTCCGAAACCCCCATCACTCCCGTCATGGTCGGCGACGAAGGCAACGCTCTTGCCCTACAACGCGCCCTCTTTGAAGAGGGAGTCCTCGCTCTCGCTATCGTGTTCCCCACCGTAGCACGTGGGAAGGCACGTATCCGAACCATGCCCAGTGCCATGCACTCACGCAAAGACCTCGACGACGCACTCGAAGCATTTGAAAAGGCTGGAAAACGACTCGGAGTGATATAAAGAGCCACCCTAACGCACTGCGCCCTGTACTGCCCACTCCTATCCAAGTTCGGTAGAAGGGGAAAGTAACAGGGCGCAAATACTCTCGATAATAGTCTGCAAACCTAAAGAATAGTATTTTGGAAATACCTCACAAAACCGCCTTTAACACCGTTCCTCCCCGTGTCGGGGAGGAATGTCCGCAGGACAAGGAGAGGTGAAAACAGCAAGGCAATCGCTTACCTCTAAAACGACTCCTTGATAGGAACCGTAATGGGCGGCTTTATCGTCTGGGGGCGCACCTCAATCTTCAAGCGAATATCTTTACTCTCTTTGCCCCGCCGTACCGTAAACGAAACCGTGTCCCCTTTACGAATACGAAGCGAGGTTTGACGAATGGTTGCGGCGTTGCGAATAGGCTTGCCGTCGAGGTTCACCAGCACATCACCGGGCTGTACTCCTGCCGACATCGCCGGCGAATCGGGATAGACCCCCAACACCCTCACCACCACCTCCGTGTCGATAATCCCGTTCCCTTTGTCTACAATCCGCGAAACATCCTCCGGCGCAATGCCAAGCCACCCTCGTGCAATGGGCTTCTCTAGTCGCAGTTCGTCGATTATTGGCTTTATCTGGTTTATCGGAATAGCGAACCCCGCGCTCGTCACCGACACCTCCGGGCGAACAAACGTAAAAACAGAATCCAAGCGGTTGGGGTCGTAAGGAAGTTTTACGGTGGGAGGAGCGTTATCCCCTCCTAGTTCACGCCCCTCCAGTTTCATAGGGGGCAGAGTAGCAGTATTCCATTCGGGGTTACTCACGGGGATAGCCGCCATCATTCCAATAACCTCACCCTTTACGTTTACAAGAGGGGCACCACTTGCCCCTGCCCCCACCGTTCCCGCTATCTGAATGAGGCTAGGGTAGAACTGCTTCCCGGAGTAGGTTCCCTCGTTACGTACATTGCCCACCAGCATCAGCGCAACCGAGTTGCTCTGCCCCGCCTGATTCCCCATCGAAACCGCAAAATGCCCCGCTCTCACAGATGCAGAGTCGCCGAGTTTAAGGCTAGGAATAGCGTTACCCGTAGCCGTGAGGCGCAGTAGCCCAATGTTCAAATCGGGGTTACTCCCTACAAGGCGTGCTTTCATGCGGGTTCCGTTATCCGTTACTACAACAGGGTTTCGTAACGAAAGCGCAACATCCCCCGTAGTTACGATATACCCCTCTCCTATGCTAAAGCCGCTGCCCGTTCGCGATACGAAAACCTTTACAGTTGTCTCCCCTTGCTTATGAAACGAACTCAATAGGTTTCCCTTTTGCCCAATAACCGTTATCGTATCATCCGTTTTTGGTGTGTTCCTAAAGAGGGGACTTATAATGGGAATATCTCCGAGTACCGGAACTTTCCCACCTCCATCATCCCCTATCCTCACACCGAGTTTCTCTGCAAAGGTCTCTTTACGGAGTAGCCCTAACGACTTTTCAGCACTATCTTGTTCGATCTTTATCCTATCCAACCGCCCTTGTATATCTGCTTGTTGCTTTAGAAGGTGATTAAGTTCCTTATTATATTCCTCTGATTGTGGAGTACGCCGTTTTACTGTTCCTATGCGGTCAAACACGCTCATTCGCTGGCGTATCAACTCACTAGACTCCATCTTCAGCTTTGCAACGCGCTGTTGCAACTCACTCAGCGGGTCGCTAAGGAAGAGAAGTTCACTGCTCTGTAGCACTCCTTGCTCATCCTGTACCGTAACCACTGCTCCCCGCATTCTGTCGGCAAGGTCGGCAACTTCCGCTTGCATCTTCTCTAGCACTCCATCGGCTTTAGCGATAGAACTCGTGCAAAGGAGAGCGAAAGAGAGAAAAAGTCTGGTTTTGTGTGACTGAATTACCATGCTTTTGAATCCTTTTCCTCGTAAGAGGCAGGGGATATTGTGTACTCTTGAGAGGGTACACTCCCCATAACATAACGGGTTTGAGTCTGCTCAATGGGCATTTCGCCATCAAGTGCAAATTTTAACGAATGTTCTTTACCAGCGTCGGTACGTGCCACCTCTAACCGATTAGGGGTACGCCGTGCAATCATCGGGGTGGACTTCTTGGGCGCAGGAGTAACCGTCTTCTCGAAGGCAGGTTGTACGTGTATCGTTTCGGTAGGCTTTTGAGTGGTAGGTTTTTTGGTAGCCGTAGCGTTCGGCTTTACCACCGTATTACCCCCCTGCTTCTCCAAAAGTGCCGCAACCTGTACAGGCTTCGTGTTCTGCGGGACGCTTGGGGAGGGCGTAGGTTGCAGACGTAGCACCACCAGCACAGTACACCCCGCCGCAAGCACACCGCTCCATATCCTCCAGTTAGGCATAGAGTGTCGTTTTGGCAAAGAGGCACTCGCACTAGGAAGAGTCTGTATGCGCTCTCGTAACTGTTGCCAATCCGTTTGAGAGGAGGGCAAAGACCGCTCTCGTAACGTGGTAACGGTGGGTACTATCTGCTGATAGGTCTCTAGGTCGGTGCGGCAGGTGGTACACTGGGCGAGGTGCTTCTCTACCGTAGCCCTCTGCTCTGGAGTTAGTGTCTGCGCGGTATACCCCCAAAGCAGGCTCTCTATCTGTTTACAACGGTTTTTAGCAAACATCTTCGCTACCTCACTTTCAGAAGGGAGTAGACGCGCTCTTTAAGAAGTTGTCTGGCGCGGAAAACCCGCAACTTCGCGCTGGCGGTAGAACATTCCAGTATCTCAGACATCTCTGCGTAACCAATTCCCTCTAGTTCATGGAGTATAAAGGCTTCTTTAAGCAGACTAGGTAGCCCATTGAGAACGCTAAGTATTATCTCGGTAGTCTGGCTTTTCTCTACGATACGGGCAGGGTCGCTATCGGGAGAGACGGCATGGGGGTACGCCTCGTTATAGATTTCGGGGCTACTGGTAACTTTGCGCCGTTCCCAAGAGCGGATTTTGTCTCGGCACAGGTTCCCGCAGATTCTAAGCAACCACGTTTGCAAACTCGAATCGCGCCGAAACTTACCAATCGCCGCGTATGCCCGTAAAAAGGTCTCCTGTTTGATGTCGTCCGCGTCCTCTCGATGCCCTAGCAGATGGTAGGCGTAGCGGTACACCTGTTGCTCGTATCGGGTATAGACCTCTTCAAAGGCGGGGAGGTCTCCCTGTTGGCAACGGGTGATTAAGTCCGCTTCTACTATCTGCATTCTCGCCTCGCAAGGAGCGTGCATGGTTTACCAGTCTCCTTCTCTTCGCACCTATAGACGTGTAAGAGGGCGGGGGCGTATCAAGTTTTTTGCGGACAATGGTAACAAAAAGAGTAAAACCCCTTCCAGATAGGTTTGGAAGGGGTTGGCAAGGCATATTATAGAAAAATATCGCCCCAACGGTGTCAGCGCGGGGCGGTAGGGAATGTGTCACGCTTGTAAAACGAAGCGGTTCACCCTTATCGAACTACTCAAGTATATTATACGGTATAACTCCCCCAAAAGTTGTTAAAATAAGATTAAATCCACAAAATTGTGTAAAAATTATCAGAACTAGCCACAAAAGCACATTATTGCTAACTGTGTCATAATTAAGTAGCCTTCCTGACCAAGATATTAGTGGGGTTCTCTTTTTCCAATTACAACAGAGTCGTTTAGGGGTAAACTAGGCATTGTAAGGCTTCGTATTTTACGATATCCTAATGCAGAGAGGAAACGCTATAATGATACTCCCTCTTTTTTTCCTACTCTTAGTTCTCAATCCACCTACCAGCCCTGTGCAACCTACTAAAAACAGGGTGCTGGTCGTCTTTAAGCGTTCCACCAAGACCTACACCTATAGCGGGACAGTAGACGGGTTTGTTATGCCGAACTCCTTGTCTGAAAAAGGCTCTCTACCCTTTACAAAGGCACTACCTCTTCCAACAAGCCCTACTCAACAAGAGTATCCCTACTTGCTCTACATGGCTAAAAGTGGAAGTATTCTTAGTTTTTACTACTCTCCTAACATTCGGCAGTGCAAAGATAGCTCAGGGAATAGAGTTTTGCTACCTCTTTTGGAAAGCACGGCACTACATTCACAGATAGAGAAGGCAAAGCCCGCTCCAATACAACATCACTCTATTTTTGTGGACGGAGACTATTTTGCACCTCCCCTGCTTCACCTCAAGTACTTCTGCAAAGCGACGCAATACATCGTAACGGGGAGGGTGGTAGGTGTCTTACGAGAAGCCAGTTCTGACCAGTACAACGTAGAAAATAGTAGCAGACATACGGTGTTTTTAGTAGCCATAGAACGCTACCTCAAATCGTCAACAGAAAACCCACCTGCCGTTGTTAAAGTACGTCAGGTGGGTGGGTGGTACTCTCTCAAGGCGGGAGACCCTCTGCTTGGGTTGGGAGAGCGGTATCTGCTTTTTCTTAATCTTCCGCCTAAACCACCTCGATTGAAGAAGGACGCTGTTCCTACCCCCGGCAGAGAGCAGGTGATTGCCTATCAGGATGAGATGATTCTGATGCACCCGCTCTATGGTCAAATCCTTCTTAGCAAAGAGTTGGCGATTGTGCCAGAGACCAAGTATATCGACTCTGCTTGGGGGTTTAAAGAGGGAGTGCAAATCACTAATGTTCGAGAAGAGCAGGCACTAAAAAACATTGAGGACACTCTCGCTCAGTTAATAAAGCCGTAGCCAAGGCGATGAAACGGCTACCTAGTGTTTGAAAACCACTACCGTCACCCCGTCACCGCCTTCACCCTCTACCCCTGACCGAAAACTGGCTACCGAGGGGTGCTGACGCAGATAGTCGTGTACAATGCGGCGCAATGCCCCTGTTCCGCGTCCGTGGATGATACGGGCTTGGTCTAGCCCCGCGCTGAAAGCGTCGTCTACATACTTATCAAGCAGAGACTGGGCTTCGTCGGCACGCATGGCGCGAAGCATCAGTTCGGGGGAGATATGCAGGGATTTTTGCAAGGCTATCTCCCCTACCCCGCTCACCTCTGCGGTGGCTTTGCGCTTCTCGCGCTTCTCTATCTCTACAATCTCCGTCTTCTCCATAGGGCGTAACTGGTTGAGGGGGAGCGTAACCCGCATAATCCCCATCTGGAGCACCACTACACCGTCACGTGGGTCATCAAGGAGTTGCCCGTCCATGTTCAAAGTGACTACTCGTACCCTGTCGCCTTTTTTGAAGATGTGTCCGGGCGGAGTGGGTGACGGCTCTGCTTCGGGAACGGGGTTCTGCTTCTCTAGGGCAGTGTAGGTCTCTTTGCGGAGGCTATCTAGTTTGGAGCGCGTAGAGGTTCCCTTTTTCGTCCCCTTGTTCATCCTCTGCAACTCTTTGAGGATGTTCTCCGCCTTTTCGTTCGCCCTTCGCAAAACGGTTCGCGCCTCCTCTTCTGCCTGTTGGCGAACCGTGCGCTGAACCTCGGCTATCTGCTGAACGCGGGTCTCGTATTCGCGTTTTAGGCTGGTCGCCTCGTTACGGGCGCGGTTCGCCTGAATTTCGGCGGTTTTGGCGGCTTTACGGCTCTTCTCTATCTGTTGTAGCAGTTCACCTGTCTCCAAATCTCTATGGGAGAGGTAGTCTCTTGCGCCGTTTACCAGTTCGTCCCGCAACCCCAAGCGGCTTGCAATGTAGAAGGCGTTGGAGGAGCCGGGAACCCCCAACAGAACGCGATAGGTAGGCGAAAGCGTCTCGCGGCTAAACTCTACAGAGGCGTTCTCTACCCCCTGATGTGAGTAGGCATACTCTTTTAGTTCTCCGAAGTGGGTGGTCGCTACCACTCGTGCGCCCTTGCGCTGTAGGTAATCGAGAAGGGATTTGGCGAGTGCCGCGCCCTCTGCGGGGTCGGTTCCTGCTCCCATTTCGTCCATAAGCACGAGGGCGTTGGAGCCGATAGTATCCACTATCCGCACGATGTTTTTGAGGTGTGCGCTGAAGGTAGAGAGACTCTGCTGGATGTCTTGCTCGTCGCCGATGTCGGCATACACTTGGTCGAA